>NZ_JBFUHA010000006.1:0-373581 GCF_056402635.1 Sphingomonas sp. P3_C5 | reverse complement strand
GGATCAATCAGGTCGAGCGTTGGTTCGCCGAACTCACCCGCAAGCAAATCCAGCGCGGTGTCCACACTTCCACAGCCCAACTCGAAGCCGATATCCGAAGCTTCATCGATCGGCACAACGCCAATCCAAAGCCTTTCCGATGGACCAAATCCGCCGACGATATCCTCGCCGCCGTCAAACGCTTCTGTCAAAAGACCGAGCAAACATTATGCACCGAACTTTAGATTCAGGTGACTAGGAACTCTGCGTAGAGACGGCGGCGCGCTGACCCGGCAAGTCGGTGCATCAGCAATTGCCAGGTGCCGCGATGTCTCAGTTCCCACCAACGTCGCAGCCGTCCGATCCGCGCCGCCGGGCAGTGCTGGTCGAAGACGACGAACCCGTTCGACGGTCGCTTCAGCTCGTGCTGCACGCGCGGGGATATGACGTCCGCTCCTTTGCCTCGGCCAGGCCGTTTCTGGATGACCTGCGGTGCGAGGACATGGATTTGCTGGTGACGGATTACCGGTTGCCCGACGGCGACGGTCTGGGCGTGCTGCGGGCGCTCCGCCGCGCGGGGTGGCACGGGCGCGCGATCCTGATCACCGCTTTCCCCTCGGCGGCGCTTGTCGACAGCGCCACGGCCTGCGGGTTCGACGCGGTGCTCGAAAAGCCACTCCGCCCCAACGAGCTGGCCGGCGCTCTTGTCGCCTGAACGACGCGATCGAAGGACGTTGCATTTGTCTATGAGGTGGTCCCGCTTTCGCTTTGCCGCGGCCCTGGCGGCTGCCGCTGTTCCGACATTTGCCGTCGCCGGCCAGCTGCAACCGGCGGCCCAGCCTACTACGGCCACGCCGGCGCGGTGGTCGCCCGCCGATCTCGACGCTCTCCTCCAGGAGGTCGACCGCTCGGCGCGCGAGGGGTTGCGTCCCGAGCGTTATGGCGCGGCCGAGCTGCGCCAGGCGATTACCCGCGGGGCGCCTGATATCGATGCCTATGCCAATCGTAGCGCGCTGCTGCTCGCGCATGACTATGCGGCTGGATCGGCGCCGCCATCGGCGCGGAAGGAATGGGGGATCGGCCCTGACCCGGTCGATCTCGGACCCTGGCTGCAGGACGCGATCGACCGCCATGATGTCACCGGCGCGCTGCAGCGCCTGCTCCCGCAAGCGCCGGGCTATGTCGCGCTGCGCGCCGCGCTGCCGTCATGCGACACGCCGGCGCATTGCACGACGATCAGCCTGAACCTCGAACGATGGCGCTGGCTCCCGCGATCGCTCGGCTATCACTATCTCTGGGTGAATACCGCCGCTTATCAGCTCGATCTGGTCGAGAATGATCGCGTCATCGAAAGCCACCGCGTCATCGTCGGCAAGCCGGCCTCGCCGACCCCGGGGTTCGCTGCGCTCGTTACCGGCGTAACCGCCAATCCATGGTGGAATGTGCCGCGCAACATCGTCGCGGAGAGTGTCGGCGCAACGGTGCGCAATCGCCCGGCCGAGGCCGTCCGGCTGGGCTATGTCGCGACCCGTGGTGCTGGCGGACTTCAGGTCCGGCAGCGCCCGGGCCCGCTAAACGCGCTCGGTCAGGTCAAATTCGAGCTGCCCAATCCCTACAGCGTCTTCATCCACGACACGCCGTCGCGCGCGCTGTTCGACAAGCAAGTCCGCGCCTTCTCGCATGGCTGCATCCGTACCCAGGATCCCGCGCGCCTAGCCCGGACCCTGCTCAGCGCGGAGGGTGCGCGCAGCTTCGATCAATATCTGGCGGCGGGGACCAACCACACCATCGCGCTGGATAAGCCGGTGCCGGTCTATATCGTCTACTTCACAGCGGTCGCCAACGCGGCGACCCCCGGCGGGGTCGACTATTTCGATGACGTCTATCGTCGCGATCCGTTCCTGACTGCCGCACGAGGATTCTGAGCGGCGGGCCGCTAGACCACGGGCGCTCGTAAGCTTCGCGCTGCGCCATCCACAGGTCAGTCCATTTCGGCTGCGTTGATGATACGACAGATGGCGCTATCTGGTGTATCGATTCGCAATGTCAGGGAAGTCGACGATGGCGCCCAAGCCCTTGAAAGCGCCGGGGACGTGAGCCACGGAACGGACGCGGCGCGCGATCTTGCGGAGGAGCTCAATCTCCTGATCGACGGAGCCGCCGGCTATGCGATCTATATGCTCGACACCGATGGCCGGGTCACGATCTGGAACAAGGGGGCGGAACGCCTGAAGGGCTGGGCGGAGGAAGAGGTGCTGGGCCAGCACACCAGCATTTTCTATCCGCCTGACGCCATCGAGGAGGGCAAGCCGCTCGAAGATCTGGCGCGGGCGGAGCAACTGGGCAAGCTTGAAGAAGAGGGTTGGCGGCGGCGCAGGGACGGCAGCGAGTTCCTTGCGCATATCTCGATAACGGCATTGCGTGGCGACGACGGCACGTTGCGCGGCTTCGGCAAGGTGATCCGCGATGTGACCGATCAGCGCGCCGCCGAACGCGCGCTTTCGGCGAATGCCGCCCATCTCGGATCGATCCTCTCGACCGTTCCGGATGCAATGGTGGTGATCGACGATCGCGGCAGCATCCTGTCGTTCAGCGCCGCGGCGGAGCGGTTGTTCGGCTTCACTGAGCAGGAGATGATCGGGACCAATGTCAGCCGCCTGATGCCCTCGCCGGATCGGGAGCAGCATGACGGCTATCTCGAACGCTATCTGCACACCGGCGAGAAGCGGATCATCGGTGTCGGCCGCGTGGTCAGGGGCATGCGCCGCGATGGCTCGACCTTTCCGATGGAGCTGTCGGTCGGCGAGGCGATCACTGAGGATCAGCGCGTCTTCACCGGTTTCGTGCGCGACCTGACCGAGAAATTTGCCGCCGAGGAGCGCATCGAGGAACTGCGATCCGATCTGATCCATGTCGCGCGCGTGAGCGCGATGGGGACGATGGCCTCGACCCTGGCGCATGAGCTCAACCAGCCGATCACCGCCGTCACCAACTATGTGCAGGCAATCAGCGACCTGCTCGAGGATCCCAAGGCGGAAGACCTGCCGATGATCAGGGAGGCGCTCCGCGAAACGGCGAGCGAGGGGATGCGTGCCGGCAACATCGTCCGGCGGCTGCGCGATTTCGTGGCGCGGGGCGAGGTCGAGAAGTCGGACGAAGACCTGGTGAAGCTGGTGGAGGAAGCCGCCAAGCTGGGGTTGATCGGCGCGCGGGAGAAAGGTGTCGATGTCACGTTCGATCTCGCCCCGGCGACGGTGCTGGTCGACAAGGTGCAGATCCAGCAGGTTCTGATCAATCTCATGCGCAATGCCACCGAGGCGATGGCCGGCTGCCCGGAACGGCGGCTGTTCATTTCTAGCCGGCCGGACGCGCCTGGCTTCACGCGCGTCACCATCGCCGATACCGGGCCCGGGGTTGCGCCCGAGATCGCCGAGAATCTCTTTCGTGCCTTCAACAGCACGAAAAGCGAGGGGCTTGGCCTCGGCTTGTCGATCTGCCGGACGATCGTCGAGGCCAATGGCGGGCGGATCTGGATGGAGCCGCGCGAGGGGGGCGGGACGGCGTTCTGTTTTACGCTGATGCTGGCAGGGGAGGGCGCGGAATGAGCCAGAAACGCCTGATGCATATCGTTGATGATGAAGACGCGATCCGGCGTTCCGCGAGCTTCATGTTGAAGACGTCGGGTTTCGACGTGGAGACCTGGAGCTCCGGCACCGCTTTCCTGAAGGAGGCGCGCCACGTCGCGCCGGGCTGTATCCTGCTCGACGTCCGCATGCCGGAGATGGACGGGCTCGAGGTGCAGCAGGCGCTCAACGAACGCGGCATCACCATGCCGGTGATCGTCCTGACCGGGCACGGCGACATTTCCATCGCGGTGCAGGTGATGAAGGCCGGTGCCGTCGACTTTATCGAGAAGCCGTTCGAGAAAGCGGTCCTGATGGGCGCGATCGAGGCTGCGTTCGAGCGCATGGACCGCTCCGACAGCGCCGCCGTCCGCGCCGGGGAGGCCGAGGTGATGGTTGCCGGCCTTACGCCCCGCGAGCGCGAGGTGCTGGAGGGGCTGGCGACCGGGTTGCCGAACAAGACGATCGCCTATGATCTCGACATCTCGCCACGCACCGTCGAGGTGCACCGGGCCAATATCATGACCAAGCTTCAGGCGCGCAGCCTGTCCGATGCGCTCAGGATCGCCTTCGCCGCCGGCCTCGGCGGGAAGGCCTGAGGGTCGACCGGGAGGCGGATTATCCAACACGAATACTTGGCCGATTTTTGCGATTTGGGCGGAAAAACACGGGAAAGCGGTAAAAACGGCCGATAATGGGCGCGATTTTTGGCGATTTCCGAGCAAAAATAATGGCTTGGTGCCTCGCATTATTCGTTGCCAATGCCTGGCCGCGAATTTTCAGTATTATAGCACTATACATTCCGCTTTCAGCCAATCTCGAAGGCTAATCATGGCACGTCTGCGACCCGGCCCTGGTGCCGTGGTTGGCGAGAAGGCATTTTTGCGAGCCAGCAGCCGGGTTTTTCAAATTTGAATCCGCCGCTGTCCGGTGGGATTTTAGAGGAATCTGGATCTGCTTTTGATTATTATTCGTAGAGTAATCGTCGGCACGGCCAGGTTTTCCTTAAGCTAATCTCCGTAACGAAGTATTGAATTTTGCGAGTCGCGCGAATTAAGGCCGCTTTTTCTTGCGGCGCCGGTTTACCCCGCCAGACGGCGCGCGCCGGCCGCCGGGTTTCGAGAGACTCGACAATAAGAAAGAGCATTCCGGCGCAGCACCGGATCGAGGACCATAGCAAAGACCGGGATGGGTTGAATCGACCCCCCGCACCGGGGGCGATCGACCGCGTAACTCTACGTACAGCCCGGCCATTCGCCGGCCTCTAATCGATTTGACGAAGGTCAAGGGCCGCACCGGCAACGTCCGCCAAGGGCGTGCGCCAGGGGCCGTGTGGTTGTGGCCGCGGAGGAGCGAATGGACGATATTTTGCTGCGCGCCGGGGGGTGGCTCCTGATTGCGCTTTTCGCATTGCTGATGTCAGCCAATGCGATCGATCACGGCTTTGCCGTGCAGATGGTGATCGTCGCGGGCGCCGCATTCCTGGCGGCGGTCTGGACGATGCGCGGGGCCGGCAATGCGGCACTGGCATCGGGCGGATCGCTTCCCGCGCCGCGCGACCGCTATGACGACGAGGTTATTCGCTGGGGGGTGATCGCCACCGTCTTCTGGTGCGTGGTCGGGCTGCTGGTCGGCGTGGTGATCGCGTCGCAGCTCGCCTTTCCGCTGCTCAACCTCCACTCCGAATACACCACTTTCGGCCGGTTGCGCCCGCTGCATACCTCAGCGGTGATCTTCGCATTCGGCGGCAACGCGCTGATCTGCACCAGTTACTATGTCGTGCAGCGCACCTGCCGGACCCGGCTGGCGTTTCCCTGGCTCGCGCGCTTCGTGTTCTGGGGATATCAGCTCTTCATCGTGCTGGCGGCTTCCGGCTATCTGCTCGGCATCACCGAGGGCCGCGAATATGCCGAGCCCGAATGGTATGTCGACATCTGGCTGACGATCGTCTGGGTCTCGTACCTGGCGGTGTTCGTCGGCACGATCGTGCGCCGCTCCGAGCCGCACATCTATGTCGCAAACTGGTTCTATCTCGGCTTCATCATCACGGTGGCGATGCTCCACCTCGTCAACAACATGTCGATGCCGGTCTCGCTGCTCGGCTCGAAATCCTATTCGGCCTTTGCCGGCGTGCAGGATGCGCTGACTCAGTGGTGGTACGGCCATAACGCGGTGGGTTTCTTCCTGACCGCGGGCTTCCTGGGCATGATGTATTATTTCGTGCCGAAACAGGCCGAACGGCCGATCTACAGCTACCGGCTGTCGATCATCCATTTCTGGTCGCTGATCTTCCTCTATATCTGGGCCGGGCCGCATCACCTCCATTACACGGCGCTGCCGGACTGGGCGCAGACGCTCGGCGAGGTCTTCTCAGTGATGCTGTGGATGCCGAGCTGGGGCGGCATGATCAACGGCCTGATGACGCTCAACGGCGCCTGGGACAAGATCCGCACTGATCCGATCATCCGCATGATGGTCTTCGCGCTCGCCTTTTACGGCATGGCCACCTTCGAGGGGCCGATGATGTCGATCAAGGAGGTCAACTCGCTCAGCCATTATACCGACTGGACAATCGGCCATGTCCATTCCGCCGCGCTCGGCTGGAACGGCATGATCACCTTCGGCGCGCTGTATTTCATGGCGCCGCGGCTCTGGGGTCGCAGCCGGCTCTATTCGCTGCGCATGGTGAACTGGCACTTCTGGTGCGCGACGCTCGGCATCGTCCTCTACGCCTCGTCGATGTGGGTCGCGGGCATCATGCAGGGGCTGATGTGGCGCGAATATGGGAGCGACGGCTATCTCGTCTACTCCTTCGCCGAAGTCGTGCAGGCGATGCATCCCTATTACCTGATCCGGGCGACCGGGGGGCTGCTCTATTTGGCCGGCGCGCTGATCATGGTCTGGAACATCTGGATGACGATCGCGGGCAAGCTTCGCGACGAGGCGCCCATGTCGACACCGGCTTATGACCCGGCGCGCGACCGTCCGCTCGTGCCCGCGAAGGCAACGCCACCACCAGCGGTGCCCGCCCCCGATCCAACGCCGGACCAGCCCCTGCTGCCCGTTCCCGCCGAGTAAGGACGCGACTTCATGGCCAATGTCCTCAACCGTCACAAGGTAATCGAGCGCAACGTCACGTTGCTCGCGATCCTTGCCTTCATCACCGTCGCGATCGGCGGCATCGTCGAGATCGCGCCCTTGTTCTGGATCGACTCGACCGTCACCAGGGTGGAGGGGGTCCGCCCCTATACGCCGCTTGAGCTGGCCGGCCGCGACATCTATATCCGCGAGGGCTGCTATGGCTGCCATAGCCAGATGATCCGGCCGTTCCGCGACGAGACCGAACGCTATGGGCATTACAGCCTCGCCGCGGAGAGCATGTACGATCACCCCTTCCAATGGGGATCGAAGCGCACCGGGCCGGATCTGGCGCGGGTCGGCGGGCGCTATTCGGATGAATGGCATGTCCAGCATCTGGTGGATCCCCGCGCGGTGGTGCCGGAATCGATCATGCCGCCCTATGCGTTCCTGGCCGATCGTGACCTCGATATCAGCCATATCGGCGATCATCTGACGGCGCTGCGCCGTGTCGGCGTGCCCTATTCCGACGTGGAGATCGCCAAGGCGGCTGACGATGTCGCGGTGCAGGCGACGGGCGAGGGCGATACCGCCGGGCTGCTGAAACGCTACCCCAAGGCTCTGGCGCGGGACTTTGACGGCAAGCCCGGCCAGCTGACCGAGATGGATGCGCTGGTCGCCTATCTCCAGGGCCTCGGTACCCAGGTTGATTTCAAGTCGGCGGCGCCGCGGGAGCAGGCGCGATGACGACCTATGATCTGCTGCGCGAGTTCGCCGACAGCTGGGGCCTCGTCCTGATGGGCGTCGCTTTTCTGGCCTTTGTCGGCTGGACTTTCCTTCGCTCCGTCTCAGCCGGTCATCGGCAGGCGGCAATGAGCATCTTCGAGCAAGAGGACGATTTGGATGGCTGACGATAAGCGCATCGGTGATGAGCGCATCGACGGGCCCACCGGAACGAGCTTTGTCGGGCACGAATGGGACGGGATCGAGGAGCTCGATACGCCCATGCCGCGCTGGTGGCTCTATACCTTCTATGCCTGCATCGCTTTCGCGGTGGTGTGGGTCGTCCTCTATCCGGCGATCCCGATGCTGCACGGTGCCACGCCGGGCACGCTGGGCTGGTCGAGCCACGGCCAGCTTTCCCGGGAGATGACCGCCGATCACGCCCGCCGCGCACCGACGATGCTGGCGCTCGCCGGAATGCCGATCGAGCGGCTGCCGGACGATCCGAGGTTGTTGCGTACCGCCCAGGAAGGCGGGCGTTCGGCCTTCAAGGTCTATTGCAGCCAGTGTCATGGCAGCGGTGCCGCCGGTGCCAAGGGCTACCCCAACCTCAATGATGACGACTGGCTCTGGGGCGGCGACATCAAGACCATCGAGCAGACGCTGCAGCACGGCGTTCGCCAGCCGGGTGACGACCAGACCCGCATGTCGCAGATGCCGGCATTCGGCCGCGACGGAATCCTGAAGCCCGAGGAGGTGCAGGACGTCGTCTCCCATGTCCGGTTCCTGTCAGGACAGGAGCATGCGAGCGCCTCGTCCCGCCGGGGCGCGACCCTGTTCGCCAATAACTGCGCGGCGTGCCACGGCGATAATGCGAAGGGCAACCGGGCCTTTGGCGCACCCAATCTGAGCGACGCGATCTGGCTATATGGCGGTGACCGCGACACCCTCACCGAGACGGTGACCAACGCACGCTACGGCATCATGCCGGCCTGGGGAACGCGGCTCGATCCGGTGACGATCAAGATGCTGGCGACCTATGTCCACTCGCTGGGCGGTGGTGAGAAGACGCCGGCGGCGGTGACGCCGGTCGTGGCTGCCGCGGTTCCGGTGAAGCAGCATCCCTGATGTCGAGTCCGCATGATCTGATTGGAGACGGGCAACACTTCTTCGAGGCACGCCGCAAGGTGTTCCCCAAGGCAGTGGACGGCCCGTTCCGGCGCCTGAAATGGGCGATCATGGCGGTGGCGCTGACGATCTATTACGTGACGCCCTGGTTGCGCTGGAATCGCGGGCCCTGGGCGCCCGACCAGGCGGTGCTGGTCGATCTGGCGCATCGCCGCTTCTACATGTTCTCGATCGAGATCTGGCCTCACGAATTCTACTATGTCGCCGGGTTGCTGATCATGGCTGGTATCGGCCTGTTCCTGGTCACCTCGGCGGTGGGGCGGGCGTGGTGCGGCTATGCGTGCCCGCAGACGGTGTGGACCGATCTGTTCGTCCATGTCGAACGCGCGATCGACGGTGATCGCAACGCGCAGATCAAGCTTCAGCGGGCGCCCTGGGGACCGGCCAAGATTGCGCGCCGCATTGTGAAACATGCGATCTGGCTGATCATCGGCACGCTGACCGGCGGCGCCTGGATCTTCTACTTCGCCGATGCACCTACGCTCGGCCATGCGTTCGTGCATGGGGCGGCGCCGTTCATTGCCTATGCGACGGTCGGCGTGCTGACCGCCACGACCTATATCTTCGGCGGCCTGATGCGCGAGCAGGTCTGCATCTATATGTGCCCGTGGCCGCGCATCCAGAGCGCGATGCTCGACGAGAAATCGCTGACCGTCACCTACAAGGCATGGCGCGGCGAGCCGCGTACGCATGGACTGAAGCGTGACCTGACGGGTCATGAGCATGACGGGGTGCCGTCGCTGGTTGCGCTGGCGGAGCGGCCCGAGCTGGCCGAGCGCATCGGGGACTGCATCGACTGCAATGCCTGTATCGCAGTCTGCCCGACCGGGATCGATATTCGCGAAGGGCCGCAGATTGGCTGCATCACCTGCGGCCTGTGCATCGATGCCTGTGACGGGATGATGGCCAAGATCGGCCGGCCGCCCCGGCTGATCGGCTATGCCACCGATCTCGATGGCCGGCTGGCCGCGCGGGGAGAACAGCCGGTCCCCGTGTTGAAGCGCCTCTTCCGGCCGCGCACCCTGGTCTATTTCGGGGCCTGGGCCGCGATTGGCCTCGTGATGCTGTTCGCGCTGGGCAATCGCACCCGGATCGACATCAGCGTGCTGCAGACCCGCAATCCGCAATGGGTGCGGCTGTCCGACGGCAGCATTCGCAATGCCTTTACCGTCAAGGTCCGCAACATGGAGGAGCGCCCTCGTAGCGTCGAAGTGACAATCGACGGCGTGCCGGGCGCTGTATTGTGGACAGAGGCTTCCGGCCGGACTCGTGCCGCCCGCAGCCTGAAGCTGAGCGTCGCGCCCGACCAGGTTGCGCAGACCCAGCTGTTCGTCGCTGCTCCCGGCCAGGGACCTGAGCGAACCGACCTGACCTTCACCGTCCGCGCGCTCGACGCAGAGGGTGGCGCCGCTCACGACAAGAGCTTTTTCGAACGACCGGAGGAACCCGAATGACGCGTCGTTTCACCGGCTGGCACATGACCGGCATCGTCGTCGCGCTGTTCGGCGTGGTCATCGCGGTCAATGTCCTGATGGCGAGCTATGCGATCGGCACGTTCGGCGGCTCTGTGGTCGACAACAGCTATGTCGCAAGCCAGCGGTTCAATAGCTGGCTAGCCGAGGCGCGAGTCCAGCGTGATCTCGGCTGGAATGCCGATGCGACGATTGGGGCTGGCCGCGTCGTGGTCGTGACCGCGATTGCGCCGGGTGGTCCGCTGTCGGGTGCGTCCGTCACGGCGCGAGCGACTCATCCGCTCGGCCGCCTGCCGGCGCGCGACCTCACGTTCCATTCCGTCGGCAATGGCCGGTTCCTCGCTACCCGGCCGCTGCCGGCGGGTCGCTGGCTGCTGCGTGTCGACATAAAGGACGGTGCGCACGATGCGCGCTTCGACGACGAGATTCCCGCATGAGCGCAGCGGCGCAGCTTGCGACCTCAACCTTCACGGTTGACGGGCTGCGCTGCGCCGGCTGCATCGCAAAACTTGAAAAAGGGCTTCCCGAAATCTCCGGCGTGGTCGCCGCGCGTGTGAATTTCACCAGCAAGCGCGTGCGGATCGAGCATGTCGCCAATCTCGCGGACGAAGAGCTTCAGGCAGCGATCGGGCGCCTGGGTTTTCAGGCCCAGCCCTTTGTCGGCGAGACCGAAGTCGCCGCCAATCGCGAGAGCCGGATGCTGATGACTGCGCTGGCGGTCGCCGGCTTCGCGGCGATGAACGTGATGCTGTTGTCGGTGTCGATCTGGTCGGGTGCCGAGGGCGCGACCCGGACGCTGTTCCACTGGCTCTCCGCGGCCATCGCGCTTCCGGCGATCGCTTATGCCGGGCGGCCGTTCTTCAAAAGTGCGTGGAGCGCGCTTCGCCACGGCCGCACCAATATGGATGTGCCGATCTCGATCGGGGTGGTGCTCACCGCTGCGATGAGCCTGTACGAGACGGCGGTGGGCGGCGCGCATGCCTATTTCGACGGCGCGACGATGCTGCTCTTCTTCCTGCTCGCCGGCCGTTTTCTCGACAGCGCGATGCGCGCGCGGGCGGCGGACGGCGTGGCGGCGCTGATGCGGCGGGTGCCGAGCGATGCGCTGGTGCGACTTCCGGACGGCACCACCCAGCGCCGGCTCGCGGCCGAGCTTGCGCCGGGGATGCGCCTGCTGATTGCGGCGGGCGAGCGGATCGGCGCCGACGGTATCGTCGAGGAGGGCAGGAGCAGCGTCGACCGCTCGCTCGTCACCGGCGAGAGTATCGCGGTGGCGGTCGAGAGGGGCGATACGGTCCTCGCCGGCACGATCAACCTGAGCGGCCCGCTGACGATAAAGGTGACTGCGGCCGGGGACGCGACCATGGTGGCCGATATCGCCCGGCTGATGGAGACAGCGACCCAGGGCAAATCGCGCTATGTCCGGATCGCGGATCGCGCGTCGCGGCTCTATGCGCCCGCGGTGCACAGCCTGGCTGCGCTGAGCCTGGTCGGCTGGCTGATCGCGGGTGCGGGGCTGCATCAGGCGCTGACGGTCGCGGTGGCGGTTCTCATCATCACCTGCCCGTGCGCGCTTGGGCTGGCGGTGCCGATTGCCCAGGTGGTCGCGGCCGGGGCGCTGATGCGGGCTGGCGTGTTGATCAAGGACGGTTCGGCGCTCGAACGGCTGGCAGCCGCCGATGGCGTGTTGCTCGACAAGACCGGCACCGTCACGCTTGGTCGTGTCGAGCCGCTGTCCGGCATGCCTGACCGGCCAACCGAGCGCGGCATTCTGCTGTCGCTTGCCCAGGCCAGCCGGCACCCGCTGTCCGTCGCGATCGCCGCGTTGCTCGAACAGGAGGGGACGGTGGCGATCGCGCTGTCCGACATGATCGAGCATCCCGGACTCGGTGTCGCGGCGCGGATCGGCGAGCAGGTCGTTCGCCTCGGCCGGCCGGATTGGGTCGGCATTGCCGGAACCGGCGGTGATCAGGTGGCGGCCGCCTTCAGGGTGGGTGCTGGGCCCGTCCATCTGATGATCTTCGGTGATGCGCTACGCCCCGATGCGGCGGCCGCGATCGAGCGACTGCGTGGGCAGGGCTTCCTGCCGCAATTGCTGTCGGGTGATGCCGCGTCCGTGGTCGACACGATAGGCGGTACGCTCGGTATCGCCGGCAGTGCGCGCATGGCCCCGGCCGACAAATACCGCATCGTCGAGGAATTCACGGCGCAGGGGCGCAAGGTCCTGATGGTGGGCGATGGCCTCAATGATGGCCCGGCGATGAAGCGCGCCTATGTCGCTATGGCGCCGGCTTCCGGCACTGACGTAAGCCAGCTTGCCGCAGACCTCGTCTTCTTTGGCGACCGGCTGATGCCGGTGCCGATCGCGATTGCAGCCGCGCGGCGGACGATGCGGGTGGTGCGGCAGAATTTCGGTCTGGCGATCGGCTATAATCTGCTCGCTGTTCCGCTCGCGATCGCGGGGCAGGTGACACCGCTCATCGCTGCGCTCGCCATGTCCGGCTCGTCCTTGCTCGTCGTCGCCAACGCCCTCAGGTTGCGTGGGGCCGCGCGGTGACTGGGCTGGTCATCCTGATCCCGATCGCCCTCGCACTGGGCCTGGCCGGTCTCGCCGCCTTTTTCTGGGCGGCGCGCTCGGGCCAGTTCGAAGATCTCGATGGTGCGGCGTTGCGGATATTGATCGATGACGAGGATTAGCCCGTGTTGCCATTGGGCTGAGCGTTAGAGTTGCATTCGACCAGCTTTGCCCGTCATGCCGGACTTGTTCCGGCATCCACGTTTCCGCAGGAGTCTCGCGAGGTATGTGCGCGGGACGGTGGACCCCGGGACAAGCCCGGGGTGACGGTTGATTTAACCTGGCCGGACTCGTCTCTATAAGGGGGCCGGTGCTGCCAGCGGCCCAGGGGGAGATTGGTCAGAAGCGGAAACCGATGCCCGCTCCGAAGACCATTGGATTGAGGTGAACCCGCACGGATTGAGTCCCGATCGCGGTCGTCTGAAGCGTCGCGGTCGTGTTCATGTCGATATATTTCACGTCGAAGTTGAGGAAGGTGCGCTTGCCGATATCCACGTCGATGCCGGCCTGGCCAGCATAGCCGAAGCTGTCGGACATATGGACACGGGTCGGGCCGACCGCCGCTTCGAGGCCCTTCGAAGCCTTCTCGTTCCAGAAGATCGTATAGTTGATGCCGGCACCCACATAAGGGCGGATCTTGCCAAGAGGGTTGAAGTGATATTGCGCAGTGAGCGTCGGCGGCAGCACCCAGGTTGAGGCAAGCTTGCCGATACTGCCGGTCGTGCCGCTGATGCCGGAGGCGGTGTGTTTTGTCGTGGCTGCTATCAGCTCGAGCCCGATATGGTCGGTCACCATATAGGTCAGATCGACTTCGGGCATGACCGAGTTGTTGACGCTTGCATGCTCGGTCGGGAAGGTCGGGGTGATGCCGCTGGTCGATTCGGTCGGAGCGACGAGGATGGCGCGTACGCGCACCAGCACATCGCCCTGCTTGATTCCGGTATCGCTCTGCGCGCTTGCCGGGGCGGCGATCGCGGCCATCCCGAGCATCATTGTCGCCGCGAGAGTCTTCGTATGTTTCATGACCAGCCTCCTTTTGCCGTGGCGGCTCGGTAGGCGGGCAGGCGGGGAGGGGCCTTGAGCGGGCGCAACCATCTCTTTGATATCGGTCAAAGGCCGCAACGGCATATTCTGCCACGCGGGCTGCATGTGGCGCTATATTCCCGACCTCCTCGCGACCCCGGTGCCGCGATACACCAGCTTCCCGACCGCGGCCGAGTTCGGCGACGATGTCGGTGCGGCGGACATGATGTCCGCGCTTGCGGCGGTCGGCGCGGATGAGCCGGTCTCGCTTTATCTGCACGTCCCCTATTGCCGCGAGATCTGCTGGTATTGCGGCTGCAACACCGGCGCGGCCAACCGGACGGGGCGGGTGAACGCCTATCTCCAGCGGCTTGGCGAGGAAGTCGATCTGGTGGCGGCGAAGCTTGGTGGCCGCGGCGTGGTGCGGCGCATCGCCTGGGGCGGCGGAAGCCCGAATGCGATCGCACCGGAGGCGTTCGATGCGATGATGGCGAGGATCGCGCGCGCCTTTCGCTGCGACGATCCGGTCGTGTCGGTCGAGCTCGATCCGCGCGGGTTCGATCTGGACTGGGCCGCGGCGCTCGGCCGCAACAATGTCAGCCGGGTCAGCCTTGGCGTGCAGACCTTCGCCTCCCATGTGCAGGATAGGATCGGCCGCGTGCAGCCGCGGGACGATATCGAGCGCGCTGTCGGCCAGTTGCGCGATGCGGGGATTGCCTCGGTCAATTTCGACCTGATGTACGGCCTGCCGGGCCAGAGCACAGCCGATCTCGCGGAAACGCTCGATCAGGCGATCGCGATGCAGCCGGAGCGGCTTGCGGTGTTCGGTTACGCGCACGTGCCGCATCTCCTGCCGCGCCAGCGCCGGATCGACGCCTCCGCGCTCCCGGGCGGGCAGATGCGGTTCGAACAGGCCATGCTGGCGCACGAGGTCCTGACCGGCGCAGGCTATCAGACCATCGGCTTCGATCATTTCGCGAAACCCGAAGATGCGATCGCCATCGCCGCCCGCGCGGGCACGCTGCGTCGCAACTTCCAGGGCTTCACAGAGGATCCCTCGGACGTCCTGATTGGTCTTGGTGCATCGGCGATCAGCGCCTTTCCCGGCTGGTTGCTTCAGAACGAGAAGAACGCGGGCCGCTATCATCTCCGCATCGGCAATGGCGGTTTCGGGACCGCCCGCGGATTGCGCCGCACCCCGCTCGATCGCGTAATCGGTCGTGCGATCGAGGGGCTGTTATGCGCGGGCCGGGCGGACCTTGCCGGGCTGCCCGGCCTAGCCGCGATCCGCGAGGATCTTGGCAGATTCGAACGCGAGCAGCTTCTGCGCTGGTCCGGGGATAGTCTGGTCCTGGCCGGGGATGCGCTGCCCTATGCGAGAGGGATCGCAGCCGCGCTCGACCCCTATCGCGCGCAGAGCCGTGCTCGGTTCAGCAATGCCGTCTAGCTTTGGCGCCTTGCTGGCCGCCGCCGCGCTCGGCGGTTTGTCCTCCGGTGCTCCGCCGCCGCGTGCGGGGCAGGCGAACAGCATCACGGTCGAACTATGCAGCGGGCACGGCCATGTCACCATTCCGCTGGGTGACCGCAGGCCCGAGCCTGGCCGCGACTGTCCCGGAGGATGTCACGCTGCCACCTGCGGCCGAAGGGATCAGTGCGACTGATCAGCGCGCTCATAGGGATATTCACGTAAAGGCGGCGCGGGCGTTTCCTGAGATAGACCTCACATGGGAACAGCCAGCCACCGCTGCCTCGATTGCGCCGTTCGCGAGTCCGCACTGTGTGGTGCGGCTGATGACGAGCAGTTGGCGGCACTCAGCGCCATCGGTCGCAGACGCGTTCTGGCTGCCGGGCAGGTCCTGACCTGGGCGGGCGATGCGAACCTGCTCTGCGCCAATATCGTTGCCGGGATCCTGAAGGTGACGGCATCGACAGCGCGGGGTCGCGAGCAGATTGTCGGCCTGTTGTTCGCCGGCGATTTCGTCGGGCAGCCTTTCAGCGAGGATACCACGATGACCGTCACCGCGCTCGTCGAGAGCGATCTGTGTCTCTATCCGCGCGAACGTTTCGAGCGTGCGCTGGGCGAAGCGCCCGCCCTGGAACGGGCCTTGCTGCGGCGGACCATGGCCGCGCTGAACGATGCGCGGGAACGCATGCTGACGCTCGGCCAGCGTGGTGCGCAGGAGCGGGTCGCCGGCTTCCTGCTCGATCTGGCCGATCGCGCCGCGCCGGGCAGGCGTGAAGGTGCGATCACCATCGACGTTCCGGTCAGCCGACGCGATATGGCGGATTTCCTGGGGCTCACCATCGAGACCGTCAGCCGCCAATTGAGCCGGCTCAAAATCCTGGGGGCGGTGGCATTGTGTCGGGGCGGCCGAACCGTGCTGGTCAGGGAGCGCGCAATTCTCGCGGCACTTGCCAATCCGGGCTAGCTGTCCCGATGATCCTCGTGTGGATCGAGCAGCATCAGCAGCGCACTCTCGATGGCGATGGCTCGGCGGCAGCCGTCGAAATAGCAGCGCAGCATATAGCCGAATTCGCCGGGCCGGGTGACTGATCCGCGCGCCGTGCTGTCCCAGAACCGACCGATCAGATCTTCTCCGTGCACCGTGTCCATCGCGTGCATCTCCGCCAGTTGCCGGCGCAGGTCCGCCACGATTGGCGTTTCGTGACTGCGCGCGAGCTCGGCGAGAAGGGTATCGGCGCGCTTGAAATGAAGGGCGGCGGCACAATCGATCTGCCCGCAGAGCCGCCTGACGCGCGCGGGAGCGGGCAGGGCGGGAAGCATGTCGGCGATCTGCTCGAGTTCGCTACAGAGCCCGAGGCGAGCGTCGTGATCGTCATGGAATTGGGCGCGGAGCGGCGCAAACGAGCCGTCGTCCGGTGAGAAGTCCATTCTGGCATCACTGTCGATCATGGCCTGGCGCACTCCTTCGATCCTCCAGCCGCCTTTGTCGCCGATGTGCGGGGCCGCGGATTTGACCAGGATCAACCGCGAGGGATCCTGCATGCGGAGCGGCAGTGAAAAATTCGAGCGCCACGCCCAACCGGCGCGGCCAGAGCCTCATCGTCGAAAAAATGGTGCGCCCGACTGGATTCGAACCAGTGGCCTCAAGATTAGAAGTCTCGTGCTCTATCCAACTGAGCTACGGGCGCGTGTCGGGCGGGGACTAGCGCGGATTGCAACGATGCGAAACCGGCTTCATATTCAAAAAACGAGCAGGGGGCGTGGATATGGGAATATTGGGCAAGCCAAAAGCGGTCGACGCGCGGGAGATTGCTGGGCGCGAGTTCCGCTATTTCGATTTCGTGATGGTGGCGTTCGTGGTCATCCTGCTGCTGTCGAACGTGATCGGCGCCGAGAAACGTTCGGTGATCGACCTGCCCCTGATCGGCTCATGGCCATTTGGTGCGGGCATCCTGTTCTTCCCGATCTCCTATGTGATCGATGACGTCCTGACAGAGGTTTATGGCTATGCCCGGGCGCGGCGGGCGCTCTGGGCGGGGTTTGCCGCGCTCCTGTTCATGGCCGTGATGGAGTGGACTGTCGTCCACCTGCCGGTGGACCAGGGATGGGACGGCCAGGCAGCCTATGAGCGCGTGTTCGGCGGCGGCATTCGGATCATCTTCGCCTCGATCTGCGCGTTCTGGGTCGGCGATCTGCTCAACTCATTCGTCATGGCCAAGATGAAGATCTGGACCGAGGGCAAGCATTTGTGGACCCGTACGATCGGCAGCACGATCATCGGTGAAGGCGGGGACAGCCTGATCTTCTATCCTGTCGCCTTTTACGGTCTGAGCGCCTGGCCAATCCACAAGATACTCGCGGTGATGCTCACCCAGTTCGTGCTCAAAGTGAGTTGGGAAGTGATCCTGACCCCGGTGACCTATGCGGTGGTCAATTTCCTGAAGCGCCGCGAGGGGTTCGATGTGTTCGATCGGGGCACCAACTTCTCGCCATTCAAGGTGACGAACTGAGGATGTGTATAACCACATAGGTTCATAAGCACAGGGAGTCCGAGCCCGGAATCGAACCGGATCATGGCGGATTTGCAATCCGCTGCGTTCCCATTTCGCCACTCGGACAGCTGCTGCCCTCAGGAGTGACCGGCGGGATTTGCACCCGCTTACACCGGAATCACAAACCGGCCGCGCACTGGATTGCGTTCGGCCACGCCTGAAGGCAGCAGAAAATCAGGAATTTATCGAAGGGGACGGGTCAGAGCGCTACGGCGCAGCTTCCAGTCCGTTACGCACGCCTGATGGCGCGCGCAGTCATGCGAGCGTCAATGTCGACAGCTAAAGGGGCGCGGACGCGTATAGGGCATGAGCGAGGCCATGTCCCGCCTATGTCATTGAAACCTGCGCGGCGCAAGAGCCTATTTGGATAATGGTCTGGAGCTCAGGCTCCGACCGTCTCCAGCAGGCCCTCGAACATGCGCCGGCCGTCAAAGCCGCCATGTGCCGCTTCGATCCGACGCTCGGGATGCGGCATCATGCCGAGGACATTGCCCGCTGCGTTAAGCACGCCGGCGATCTTGCGGGCCGAACCATTGACCTCTCCGGCATACCGGAACGCAACCCGGCCTTCGCCCTCGATCCGGTCGAGCGTCTCGGCATCAGCGAAATAATTGCCGTCATGATGCGCGACCGGCAGGGTGACAGTCTCGCCCTGGCCGTAACGGCTGGTGAAGGCGGATTGCGCATTGGCCACTGTCAGCACGACATCGCGGCAGACGAAATCCAGTCCCTCGTTGCGCATCAGCGCGCCCGGCAGGAGGCCGGCCTCAGTCAGCACCTGAAAGCCGTTGCAGATACCGAGTACCGGCAGGCCGCGCTCGGCTGCGTCCACCACCGCGCGCATGATCGGCGATCGTGCCGCGACCGCACCGGCGCGGAGATAGTCGCCATAGGAAAAGCCGCCGGGCAGGGCGACAAGGCCGACGCCACCTGGCAGGGCGGTCTCGCCGTGCCAGACCATTGCCGGCTTTACTCCCGTCACCGCTTCCAGCGCGACGGCGATATCCCGATCGCAGTTCGATCCGGGAAAGACGATGACGGCGGTCTTCATGCGCGTTCCACCCGATAATTTTCGATGACGGTGTTGGCGAGCAGCTTGCGGCACATCTCGTCAACGCTTGCGTCGCTGGTGTCGTCGGCAACGTCGAGCTCGATGAGCTTGCCGGCGCGAACGTCATTGATGCCGGCGAATCCCAGGCCCTCGAGCGCCTTGTGGATCGCCTTGCCCTGCGGATCGAGCACGCCGTTCTTCAGCGTGACGAAGATACGGAGCTTCATGGGCATTTCCTGGCTGCTGGTCGGATGGCGCCGCTATGGCGAGCCGTCGCGGAAGCCGCAAGCTTCATGGAGAATTTAGGTGAAAAGATCAGTCGCGACCTCGGCCATGCTTTGCCCATTGCGGGCTAGGGTCGACATGGCCGGCCGTCCCGCCCTGCCATATCCTGCTGCGATGTTGGATCGGGCACACCGCTCGCACTCGAAGAACCGTTAGAAATACCGCGCCAGCACGAAGCGAACACGTGTCCGCTGGGTCGCATAGTAACGGATCGAGGAGTCGGAGCGCGCGTAAGTCAGGCTGACCGAGGGGGAGAAGCCCAATACGCGGATGGCGCGGTTGCCCAGCGTCAGGCGGGCGTTGTACCGCCAGTCGCGTCTCGGATCGGGTGAAAACAGCGCTATTGGAGCATCATAGCTGGCGTGTGACACACCCGCGCTGACACCGAAGTTGAACCCTTTGGGCAGTTCCCCGCCCAGACCCAGAACGGCACCGAACTCCGTATTCGAATATGCCGAGGCGAGCAGGCTGTCGCGGCGAACAAAGGCGCTCGCGGAGGCGATCGTGGTGTGCCCGATCACGCGCTCGTAGGTGGCGTTGAGCGCCGTTTGCCAGCCACCGTAATTGGCATCGAAGATCGCGTCGGTGTGCCGGGCATCAACCTGAACGGCAAGCTGTTGCTTGTCGTCGATCGTAAATTCAAGGCCGGTCTTGGCACCGATCTGCCGACTTGCCACGCGACCGCCGAAGTCACGTTGCGCAACGAGAGCTTCCGCACGCAGACGGACTTTTCCCGACAGCCTGAATTCCGGCCCGGCGGCCAATTCCATCGAAAGGTCGTTATATTCCTTGTGTTTGTAGACGGTCGCGAACGCGTTGAAATCGACCAGCATCAGGGTGTTTTTAGCGATGGGCAGCCGCAGTCCGCCGTCGACCGATCCGGTCACGCCCAGGCCGGACTTCGCCTTGGCTGCGGAATCGAGCGATACCGCCATCGGATCAGGCGAATAGGGAAGGAATACGTTGATTGTGTCGGCGGCGGTCGCGTTGTTGATGTTGGTATCGGGCGCGATGCCGAGATCGACGTTGACCGACCAGGTGCGCTTCGAGCGAATGATGTTACGCACTCCGCGGATGGTGCGCGCAATCTCCGGCGGAAGATCCTTTGCCTCGGCGGCGAGCCGGAGCTGATGGTCAGCGCTCTGCGTGTGTCCCATTGCGAGCAGGGTGCGGCCGAGCTCGAGCCGCACGCGGGTCTGCGCCGGGTCGTCGACCAGAATGGCACGGAACATGGCCTCGGCGCGCCCGTAATCGCCGGTCTCCTCGGCAACAAAGCCGGTCAGGAAACGCGTTTCGAAGCGCAGCGCGGGGACAGTCGCGAGAGCCGCCAGCAGCGGCTTGGCCTCCTCATACCGCTTCGCAGCAACCAGCTCCTGAACCTCTCCCAGCAGCTGATCCGAGGTAAGGCGTGCCTTGCAGGTTTCAGCGGCGCAGCGGTCCAGGATCGATTCCGCCCATACGGGCGAAGCCGTCGTCAGCAGCAGCGCCGGCAGCGCACTACGCGCCGCCAGCTTCGCCCGCATTATTTATGGCCCGTGAAGGTGCCGAGAATGTCAATGCGCTGGTCGGGTCTGCCGCCGACGATGCGGAAGCCGGCACCGATTTCTTCGCCATTGGGGCCGTAAAAGCCACCATCGAGGCTCGATCCGGCGATGAGCAGAGAATTGCCGGCAGTGCAGGTCGTGGCGAAGCATGCCGAGGTGAAGGCGCCAGTGAAACCGCCCTTGCTTACCAGATCGATCAGGCTGGTAGCGCTAGCCGTGAAGGTTGAGCCGGCCGGCATCGCAAACACCTTCGAGGTATAGGCATCGAAGGTCGGCGCGCGAACTGTGCCGGTCATATTGGTTGTGACCTTGAGCGTGCCAAAATCGATGGACGTGGTCTGCGATCCATCGATCCACTGGAAATAGGTGGGGGCGGTGGGATCTGTATCAGGCAACGGATTGTACACCATCGTCGCCAGCATATCGCCGGTATAGGTGGCTGTACCCGTTTTCGGAACTGCGCTGTTGGACGTCTGCTCGCCATACACAAACGCCGCACGATCGAACGAGTAGGTGTTTTTGAGGTAGGACGTGGTCGCGCCGGGATCCGTTATTTTCGCGACGGCCAGCGAATTGCGGACAAAGCCGGCATAAGTGACGTATTTCGTGGTCGTGCCTGGCTTCTGGTAAAAGAAGGTCTGGACGGTCGCCGAATAGGTGTCAGCGCCCACAACGTAGTGGCTATTGTCTCCCGGAGAAAGGATACCGCCCGAGCCGCTTGTTTGGGCCGATTGGAGATACTGGATCTGCTTCGCCGAATCGATCTGGGGAACGCCTGCCTGGGGCTCCCTCAGGCCGCCGAAATCAGTGCGATGGACGGGGTCCTGGAAGCGCATGGCGGATGCCGACACCAGGGCCTTGGGCCGATTGATCGTGACGTCGAAGATCGCGTCGCGGGGGTCATAGGTAACCGAGATGCCGCTGTCGCGGACAGTGTTGGCGTCGCCGGCATACAATTGGCCGCCCTGGCCGTTTCCATCCGAGCGCGTGAAATACTCGTAATGCTGGGCAGCGCCGAGACCGGCATAGGTCTTCGCCTCAACCGGGTTCACAAAGCTCGCCGCGGCCGGCGTTGGCGTCGGCGTGGGGGAGCTCGGTGTCGGTGTCGGGGTTCCGGCGGGCGGCGCATTGCTGCCAACGCTCTGCGCTCCGGAGTCGGCGCAAGCAGCCAATGTGCTGCAGGCCGTGGCGAGAAGAAGATAGTTCCGCATGACGCTTGCGTCCCCTGTCCGTGATCCGATTGTCAGGCAGTGGAAGTAAGCGGAACTGGTTAAGAAGCTGCTAACCAGATGGGCCGGCAAAGAAAATTTGCCGCGTAAAACAGGGATGCGTCGCACGCCGCTTCATTTCCCGTTTTCGCTGATCGAGAAAAGGAAGCTGACCGCTGCGATGGATTCGCTGTGCTCACAAGTCGTGCCCTCCCCGCGATGGCGGGAGAGGGCAGGATCAGTTATTTGCCCTTGCTGAGCCGGTGCTTCTCGAGGTCCAGCACCGCGCCGTCGGCGCCCTCCGGCAGCAGGCCCAGGCGGCGCGCAACTTCCTGATAAGCCTCGACTTCGCCGCCTAGATCCCGGCGGAAGCGATCCTTGTCCAGCTTTTCGTTGGTCTGCATGTCCCACAAGCGGCAGCCATCGGGGCTGATCTCGTCCGCAAGCAGGATGCGAGCATAGTCATTGTCCCAGATCCGGCCGAACTCGAGCTTGAAGTCGACGAGACGGATGCCAATTCCGGCGAACAGGCCGCACAGGAAATCATTCACGCGGATCGCGAGGTCGGCGATGTCGTGCATCTCCTCCTGGCTGGCCCAGCCGAAGGCAGCGATATGCTCGTCAGTGATCATCGGATCGCCGAGCGCATCGTCCTTGTAATAATATTCGATGATCGTGCGGGGGAGCTGGGTGCCCTCCTCGATGCCGAGGCGCGTCGAGAGCGAGCCCGCCGCCACATTGCGGATCACCACTTCGATCGGGATGATCTCGACCTGTCGAATGAGTTGCTCGCGCATGTTGAGACGGCGGATGAAGTGGGTCGGCACGCCGATCAGCCCGAGCAGGGTGAAGACATGTTCGGAGATACGGTTGTTGAGCACGCCTTTGCCGCTGATCGTGCCCTTTTTCTGGGCGTTGAAGGCGGTAGCGTCATCCTTGAAATACTGGATCAGCGTGCCGGGTTCGGGGCCCTCGTAGAGGATCTTGGCCTTGCCCTCGTAGATCTGGCGGCGGCGAGCCATGATGGCGGTACCTTCTGGAAATGAGCAGCCCCGGCGGCGCGGAATGCGCGGGCCGGGGCCGGGAGACCCGCGCTATATCGAAAGGCCGGTAGCCGTGCAATCAGCTTGGCTCCAAAGCTGACTCGGGTTCGGCGAGGCCCTTGGCGGGAAAGCGGACGCGAAGGCGCCTCAAGCCCCACCAGCCGAGCGCGCCGAGTGCCACCCAGGGGGCAAGGTAGATCAGCACACGCAGGATCAGGCCGATGCCGATCAGGAAGGCGGAAGCCGAAGCCGGGAACGCGTCGGCCACGCCGCCGCCGACATGAGTCGTCGATGCGGCGGTGGCTTGATAGTCGATGTCGATGGTCGACATCGCGACGCGGCCCTGCAGTTCATTGAGCCATGCTTTGGCCTGGTCGAGCTCCTCCTGAGCGGCGGTGACGCTGCGTTCGGCCTCGACCAGGTCTCCGACACTGCCCTTGCGGGTGCGGAGAATCTCAGTGAGCCGCGCAACGAGCAATTCGCGTTGATTGATCCGGGCCGTGGTGTCGATCATGTCTTTCGACACGTCCTCCGCKGTCATCGACCGCGTAGTCGCGTGGCCGCCTGCCGAACCGATCGCCTTTTCGAGCTCGACGCCGAATTGGCGGGCGACTGAGCTGTCGACACGGAGCTTCAGGCTTGCACTGGTCGTCTGCGCGTCGCCGGCCTGGCTCTCCAGCGCGAGGACCTGGCACCGAGCCGGCCCCAACCGGTCGCACAATGCAACATGCGCCTTCTGCGCGTTCGTGACGGCGGTACCCGGCAGGCTGAAGGAATATTTATAGGCGTAGGCCATTTTGGGAATCGAGACCTTTACCGGCGCGGCGGCGCTTGCCGCCGGCTTGTTGGCAGCCGGGGTCGATGTCGGGGCTTCAGGCTCGACGACGTCGAGGGCCTGCACGGGCACGCGGTAGACGCGGTCCGAGGACTTGTTGCATCCGGCCATCGCCAGACACGCCATTGCCAGCAGCACGATCCGCATCGCCGATCTCCCCATGATTGTGATACACTATCACTCTGGCGGGAGATTAAGTCAATCGGCCGTGCGAAGCGTTATTGGACGGGCTCCACCTCATGATGCTCGTCGCGCGAGAACCATCGCTGGACGACATTGCGGCCTTCGCTGTTCTCGGGCGGGGCTGCGGGAAGCTCGGGCGCTGCAGCTTTTTTAGGATCGCCCTGGACGATCCGGCGCAGGATCAGCGCACCGCCGAGAAGGAAGAGCAGCCAGGGACCAACGCCTGCAAGCACGGTGGCGAGCCCGGCCAGGGACGACATCAGCGTTGCGCCCGCAGTGTCGAAGGTCGCGTCCGGTGAACCAAGCGCGCCGGCAACGGCACCGCCCGAGGCGTAGGTGAAGATCATCGGTGTGGTTGCGATGCTCGTGCCGGCGCCCTGGTCGACTTCCCCGATCGTCGCCATTGCGGCACGGAGGCGGTCAGCTTTGGCGGACAGCTGGGCGCGCTGTTCGGGAGTAACGGTTCCGCGCAGCTGCACCTCGGCATTGGCGCTCGCGTCGCGAAGCCGGGCAATCACCGTGTCGCTGCGCCCCGCTGCCGCGACTGAATCCGCGCCGGCGATATCGGTTTTGGTCAGTGCACCGTGTGCGCTCGTCACGGTCGTGATCGCGGCCTTGCCGTAGGCACGGGCAAGCGTCGGGTCGAGTTTCAGCGTCAGGGTGGCGGTGACGTGATTCTGATCATCAACGTCATAGCGCACAGCGGTGATCCGGCACCGCGCCGGGCCGAGCTGATCGCAACCTTTGGCATGGCTTTCCTGCACGGCGGCGATCTTCGCTGACGGTAGGCGAAAGGCGTAGCGATAGTCGAAAGCCGCAGCTGGTGGGATCGCTCCGCCTGCGGATTGGGTGGTGGAGCCGGCAGCGCTGGCGTCCACCTGGCCTGGAACCTGATCGCATGCGGCGAGCATCAAAAGCGCCGCCATCACCGTCACGACTCGCATCGACTATTCCCCCCAAGAATCGGGTCGGGATATAGTATAGAAATGGTTAACGCGGAAATGGCCGATCAGGTGACTGCGTTCCGTTTCGAGAATTCCGGGTCGCGATAAATGCCGCTTTCAAGGATATCGCGCAGGATTTCGCCCGCGCGCGCCACATCTTCGAAGCCGAGATAAAGCGGCGTCAGGCCGAAGCGCACGATATCCGGATCACGGAAATCGCCGATCACCCCCTTTGCGATCAGCGCCTGGCAGAGCTGATAGGCTTGGGGATGACGGAAGCTGATATGGCTGCCGCGAAGTGCCGGATCGCGAGGTGAGACGCAGTCCAGGCCGAGTGAGTCGCCGATCGCGGCGAAGCGGTCGAACAGGGCACCGCTTTTCGCCGCGACGAGCGCGGGATCGGCTTCCAGCATCAGGTCGACGCCTGTTTCCAGAGCGGCCATGCCGAGCATTGGCGGGGTGCCGGTGAGCCAGCGTGTCATGCCGTTGGCCGGGCGATAACCGTCCTCGAAGGCGAAGGGAGCAGCATGCCCCATCCAGCCCGACAAGGGGTTTGCAAGCTGGTCCTGCCACTTCGTGTGAACATGGATAAAGGCCGGCGCTCCCGGGCCGCCGTTCAGATATTTATAACCGCAACCGACCGCGAGATCGGCACCGGCGCCGTTAAGGTCGACGGACACGGCGCCGACGCTGTGGCTGAGGTCCCACAGGATGAGTGCGCCGGCTTCATGGGCGCACGCGGTCCAGGCGGCCATGTCGTAGCGCTCGGCGGTCTTGTAGTGGACATGGGTGAGCAAAAGCAGCGCCGTGTCGTCACCGATCGCATTGCCGAGATCCTCGCGTGCGACTGCCTTGAGCATAGCGCCCGGAACGCAGCTGACCGCGCCTTCGGCGATATGGAGGTCGGTCGGGAAATTGCCGAGTTCGCTCAGCACGGTGTTGCGGGTTGGATTGAGGCGGAGCGCCGCGACGATCAGCTTGAACAGATTGGCCGAGGTCGAATCAGCGACGATCACCTCCTCGGCTTTGGCGCCGATCAGCCGCGCGATCTTGCCGCCGATCCGCTGCGGCGAATCGATCCAACCCTCGTTCCAGCTCCGGATCAGCCGCTCGCCCCATTGCCGTTCGATCATGTCGGAAAGTGCGGGTACGGCCGCGCGGGGCAGGGGGCCGAGCGAATTGCCGTCGAGATAGATCACGCCCTCGGGCACCGCGAAGCGATCGCGGAAAGAACGGAGAGGGTCGGCGGCGTCAAGGGTACGGGCTTCTTCGCATGTCATGGTCATGAGCTCGCCTTGAGCGCCCGATGGATCAACCGTTTCGTCCGCGCCCAGGCGGCGGTTTCCGGAGCGACCAGTTCGACATGGCCGGTCGCGGGCACGATGTGGAGGACCGCCTTGTCGCCGGCCGCCTCGGCTTGCGCGACATAGCTCGTGGCGAGGCGCATCGGGACGATCCTGTCCTCATGGCCGTTGACCAGATCCTGCGCGACGCCGATCGGCAAGAGGCGCGGCACCGAGGTGTCGGCATAGACGTCCGGGTGGGTCGCAGTAGGTGCGCCGACCAGGTGGGCGATGACGTCGGTGCCGCAGCCATTGTCAGGGCTGGCTGCGGTCGCCTCGAGGTCAGGCAAGCCGCCAAGGCTGATGACATGGGCGATCGGCAGCGACTGAGTGGTGTGGAGCGCACTGTTCGCCGGCAGCTTCGGCCGCGCCGCGAGCCAGAGCGCCAGATGCCCGCCCGCCGAGTGCCCGACCGCGACGATGCGGCTGGCGTCGAGCTGGAAGCGCCCGGCACTCGCCATGAGCGCATCCGCCGCCATGGCGGCATCCAGGAAAGTGCCGGGATAACCGCCGCCCGGTCGATCGACGCCGCAATAGTCGATGTTCCACACGGCGATTCCTTCCTTGCGGAGATCATCAGCGATCCAATTCATCAGCCTGCGATCAGCGATGCTGGTGGTCCAGCAACCGCCATGGACCATCAGCACGGACGGGAAGGGGCCTTTCCCCACGGGCAGCCAGACATCAACCTTCTGGAACGCATCGTCGCCATAAGTGACGGTGGCATCGGGCGCCGGGCGCGGGCGGCCGAGGAGGTCGGGCCATGTCAGCAGAGGTGCGTCTGTCAGCATCATCGTGACAGTGATCGAATGAGCGACAGGAAGGCAACCCCAGAGCCTCTCGACACCCAGGCCCGTGTCGAGCGCAGAAGCGTGCGCCCGCGATTGTGGCCGCCGCACCACACTCGCACCAAATCGGCGGAGGCGAGGAACGCGGGTTCAGCCTTGTGGTTCTCGCGGCGGGATTTTCCCCGATCGCTCCTCAACACCCAAGGACAATAATATCCATGTCGCGTCGTTTGCTTTTCGCCTCGCTTTTGCCAGCCTCCTTCATCGCCTTTCCGGCGCATGCGAGCGGCCCCTATCTTCAGGAGCAATCGGCCAAGGAGGTCGGCCGCGCTTTCTCGGGCGGCGCTGCGAGTGCGGACGATGCCTCCACAATTTTCTTCAACCCAGCCGGCATGACTGAGCTCGGCCAGGTCAACGTCTCGCTGAATGCCCATGTCCTGTTCGTCGACAGCGCTCAGTCGAATAACGCCTCGACCCGCACCATTCCGGGTGTTCCAACGCCGGTTGCGATCGGGGGCAATAATGGCGGCAATCCGTTCAGCCAGCCGATCCTGGTTCMGACCGGCTATTTCTCGTTCCGGGTGAACCAGTCGCCGATATGGCTTGGGCTCGGCATCAGCGCGCCGTTCGGGCTGAAGGTGAAATATAATGAGGGCTTTTTCGGCCGCTATGATTCGATCAACTCGGATCTCAAGACGGTCGATATCCAGCCGAGCATGGCCGTTCGGCTGAGCGAGAATCTGTCGATCGGCGGCGGGCTCGATATCCAGCAGATCGACGTGAAGCTCAGCAACGCATTGCCCAATGTTTCGCCGCTGCTGCCCGACGGGCTGGCGAGCGTGAAGGGCGATGGCATGACGCTTGGCTGGAATGTCGGCGTGCTCGCCAAGGCGGGGGCGTGGCGCTTCGGTGCCAGCTATCGCTCTCGCATGAAGCATGATCTTGACGGCAGCTATACTGTTTCGGGATTGTTGGGGCCGCTTGCCGGAGCCAATGCGACGCTCGCGGCCAGGGGGCATGTCACCTTGCCCGACAGCGCCACCGTCAGCGCTATGTACGGTGCGGGCAAGCGCTTCCGCGTCATGGCGACGGGTAAATGGTTCAACTGGTCGCAGTTCAAGCAGATCGAGATTGATCCGGTCGGCGCGGCGCCGTCAATCAGCGTTCAGAATTACAAGGATGCCTGGTCGGGCGCACTCGGCGTCGAATATGACATGACGCCGAAGCTGACGCTGCGCACCGGCACGCTTTACGACACGACGCCCACTCAGGACGCCTATCGCACCACTCGCGTGCCCGATGGCGATCGGACCTGGGCGACGGCGGGCGCGACCTACAAGGTCAGCAGGAATATCGAGCTCAATCTTTCCTACGCGCACATCTTCGTGAAGAGCGAACCGCTCAATCGGGTCGACACCTTCTACGCCGGAACGCCGGCGCAGATCGTGACAACCACCAACTCGACCAACAGCGGCAATGCCGACGAGATCGCTACCTCGGTTACGTTCAGGCTTTGAGGGAGGCCGGGTCGCCGGGCGCTGATCAGCGCCCGGCGCTCGTGCTGCGGTGGCTCTGGTCGCGCCATGGAGCGTCGAACTGATAGGCGTTGAGCCGCTCGAAGCTCTTGGCGACAACACTGATTGCCTTATGGATGGCCGCGCTGACCTGATGATGGCTGCTTGACCATTCGGCGCTGAGATAATCGTCACGCATCGTCATTCTCCTTGGGTTAGGCGGCTTCGATGGGATGGATATGCGCGCTGCGGCGCCGCGGGGCCAACAAATCATTGGACGAACTTCATAAGTGTGGCTTATGCTGTTTGTATGCGTCGCATCCCGCCTCTCTCCGCCGTCCGCGTCTTCGAGGCAGCGGCACGTCATCAAAATTTCACCGTTGCCGCGACGGAGCTGGGCATGACCCAGGCAGCGGTCAGCTATCAGATCAAATTGCTCGAGGAGCGGCTCGGCGTGCCGCTGTTCCGCCGCGAGAAGAAGCGCGTGGCGTTGACTGAAGCGGGCAGGCGTGCCGCGCCGCAGGTGAGCCGCGCCTTCGACACGCTCGATTCAGCCTTTGCTGCAATCCGTACCGAGGACGAGGCGCTGCTGACTGTCTCCACCTCGAACACCTTCGCCAACACCTGGCTCGCCTGGCGGCTGGGCAGCTTCCAGATGTCTCATCCCGGAATGGCTGTGCGGCTGCTGACCAGCGATCAGCTCGCCGATTTTGGCAGCGACGAAGTCGATGTCGCGATCCGCGCCGGCATCGGGCCCTGGCCGGAATTGTCGCAGGATCTGCTGGTCAAGATCGATTTTACCCCGATGTGCAGTCCGGGCTTCCTGAAGCGGTATGGGCCGATCGAACCGGCCGATCTGCTAAAGCTGCCGCTGATCAGCCCGCATGATACCTGGTGGCCCTTCTGGCTGCGCGAAGCCGGCGTCGACGTGCCGGACGAGCCGCTGCGCCCCGGCGTCAGGCTCGATTCGCAGGCGCATGAGGGAAATGCCGCGATAGCGGGGCAGGGGGTGGCGATGCTGACGCCGTTTTTCTGGCGCAATGATCTGGCCGATAACCGCCTTGTGAAGCTCTTCGAGCAGGTCTCGACCCGAGGCTACGCCTATTGGCTCGTCTGCCCCGAGGCGAGGCGGAGCGTGCCCAAGATCAAGCGATTTCGCGAATGGCTTCTCGCCGAACTGGCGCGCGATCTGCCGAGCCCGGTGTAAGCTGCCGGCGCGAGCCAGTAGCGCGCGGGGAATCCGCCTGCTAACCGCCGTACGATGCCGACTGAAATTCTCGAGCCCGATCCCTTCAACGCAATCGTCGATGCGCCCTTCGACAGCGCGCTGTCAGAGCGCTACCTCGTCTATGCGCTGTCGACGATCACCGCGCGCTCGCTGCCCGATGTCCGCGACGGCCTGAAGCCGGTTCACCGCCGCCTGTTATGGGCGATGCGGCTGCTCAAGCTCGATCCCGCGCAGGGCTACAAGAAATGCGCCCGTGTCGTCGGCGACGTGATCGGCAAATATCATCCGCATGGCGACCAGTCGGTCTATGACGCGATGGTCCGCCTCGCCCAGAGCTTCGCGATGCGCTACCCGCTGGTCGACGGGCAGGGCAATTTCGGCAATATCGACGGCGATAACGCGGCCGCCTATCGCTACACCGAGGCGCGGCTGACTCAGGTCGCGATCGATATGATGGACGGCCTCGACGAGGACGCCGTCGATTACCGCCCGACCTATAATGGCGAGGACCAGGAGCCGGAGCTGTTCCCAGGTCTGTTCCCGAACCTGCTCGCCAATGGCGCTGCCGGTATCGCGGTCGGCATGGCGACCAGCATTCCGCCGCACAACGCCGCCGAGCTGTTCGATGCGGCGATCCTGCTGATCGACCAGCCGAACGCGACCGACGCGCAGGTGCTCGAGCATGTGAAGGGGCCTGACTTCCCCACTGGCGGCATTGTCGTCGACAGCCCCGGCGCCATCGCTGAATCCTACGCGACCGGCCGCGGCAGCTTCCGTGTCCGCGCTCGCTGGCACATCGAGGATCAGGGGCGCGGCACCTGGAACGCGGTCGTCACCGAGATTCCCTACGGCGTCCAGAAGGGCAAGCTGATCGAGCAGATCGCCGAGCTCATCAACGACAAGAAGCTGCCGATCCTCGCTGATGTGCGCGACGAATCCGATTCGGAGATCCGCATCGTCATCGAGCCGCGCGCCCGCACCGTCGACGCGACGATGCTGATGGAGAGCCTGTTCCGGATGAGCGACCTGGAAAATCGGGTCAGCCTCAACCTCAACGTGCTCGACGCGCGCCGCACGCCCAGGGTGATGAGCCTGCGCGAGGCGCTGATGGGCTGGGTCGACCATCAGTTCGTCGTCCTGCAACGCCGCACCGCGCACCGGCTCGGCAAGATCAGCGACCGGATCGAACTGCTCGACGGCTATCTGATCGCCTATCTCAATCTCGACCGCGTGATCGAGATCATCCGCACCGAGGATGAGCCAAAGCCGGTGATGATCGCCGAATTCGGCCTGACGGATCGTCAGGCCGAGGCGATCCTCGACATGCGGCTGCGGCGCCTGCGCAAGCTCGAGGAAATGGAGATCCGCAAGGAGCGCGAGGGGCTCGAATCCGAGCGCACCGGGCTTGATGCTCTGCTCGGCAGCGACGCGCGGCAGCGGACGCGGCTGAAGAAGGATTTCGCGAAGCTTCGCGATCGCTACGGGCTGGAAACGGTCCTCGGCAAGCGCCGCACGACGATCGAGGAAGCGGCACCAGCGCGCGAGATTCCGCTCGAAGCGATGATCGAGCGCGAGCCGATCACGGTGATCCTGTCGCAGCGTGGCTGGATCCGCGCGATGAAGGGCCATATCGACGAGGCCGCGACCGCTGAGCTCAAGTTCAAGGAAGGCGACGCCGCCTTCCTGTCCTTCCCGGCGCAGACCACCGACAAAATCCTGCTCGCGGCGGAGAATGGCCGTTTCTATACGCTCGCCGCTGACAAATTGCCGGGCGGGCGCGGCTTTGGCGAGCCGGTGCGCGCGATGATCGATCTCGATGGCGATGTCGGCATCGTCAATATCCTGCCGGCGAGCCGCGCCGACAAGCTGCTGGTTGCGGCGACTGACGGACGCGGCTTCATCGTCCGTACCGCTGACACCATCGCCGAGACGCGCAAGGGCAAGACGGTCGTGACGCCGCGCCTCGGAGCAAAGCTGAAGCTGGTGAAGCCGGTCGATCCGCAAGCCGATTATGTCGCCGCGATTGGCGACAATCGCCGCCTGCTCGTCTTCCCGCTGACGGAACTCGCGGAGCTTGCGCGGGGCCAGGGGGTGCAGTTGCAGCGATACCGCGATGGTGGGCTTTCGGACGCGATCACTTTCGTTTTCGCCAACGGACTGAGCTGGGCGATGGGCGGCGAAAGCGGGCGGACGCGGACCGAAAGCGATCTTGCACCCTGGCGCGCCGCGCGCGGGGCGGCCGGCCGGATGCCACCCACTGGATTCCCGCGCGATAACCGCTTCTGATTCCACGACTTTAACACAGGTTAAGGCGCCGCATTTGGTGGAAATGCGCGGCCCAGGCTTCAGGTGCCCTTAACTAAATTGGGTTAGCCGCCGATCCAATGGCGTTCATGAAACCCGTAGCGTCAACCGCCTTACCCCGCCCGAGATCCGCGAGCGGGACGGAGCCGGCTGTCGCGACGCTTGAACGCATGCCCTTCGCTATTGATTTGCTACCAATTCCTGCTGCGTCGCTTTCCTTTCGCAGCGGCCGTTTTTCGATCGATGCCAGCAATGGCGCCTTTCAGGCCGCCGGGCTCGGCACCACCGCCGAGCAATCGCCCCTGATTGCGTCGGTCGGCGACAGGATGGCCGCCTTTCTCGAGGGCAAATCGCTGCGCGAGGAATTTCACTGGCAATTGGGTGACGCGGTCGAAGGCAGGCACTTCGTAGTAACGCTCGCGCGCACCGCGAAGGACGATAGCGACCGCTGCTTCGTGACTTTGGTCGATCACACAGCCGAGCTTCGCACTGAGCAGAACCTCCGCCGCGAGATGATGACCGACAGCCTGACCGGTCTCGCGAACCGGGCGGGGTTCAGCGATCATCTCGAGTCGCTGGTCGGGGAAAACAAGGAAGAAGCACGCTATGCCGTGCTGGTCGTCGATCTCGACAGGTTCAGCCGGGTCAATGCGTGTCTCGGCTCGCTCGCCGGCGATGAATTGCTGATCACGGTGGCGCGCCGGTTGAAGGGTGCGCTCCGGGCGCATGACCTGCTGGCGCGAACCGGCGGCGACGAGTTCGGCATCCTGCTGACGCTCGACGAGGGTCCGGGCGAGGCCGAGCAAGTCGCCAGGAGAATCCAGAACGCATTCGCTACCCCGTTCCGCCTGACGGATTTCGAGATTCGGGTCGCCTGCTCGATCGGAATCGCCTTTGGCTCTGCCTGTGTCGATGATGCCGAGGAGCTGATTCGCCACGCCCAGTTCGCGGTGAAGCGCTCGAAGGTCAGCGGCCGCGCCGAGGCGTATCAGACTCAGGCTTTCGACATTGTGCGCGGGCAGTTCGGCATGGAAACCGCGCTGCGTCGCGCGCTGGATCGCGGGCAGATGCGGCTCACCTATCAACCGATCTGCGACCTTGCGAGCGGTCAGGTCGTCGCCTTCGAATCGCTTGCCCGCTGGGCGGATGGTGACGGCGTTGAATATCTGCCGGGCGAATTCATCCCGGTTGCCGAGGAATCGGGGCTGATCGTTCCGCTCGGTCGCTGGGCGATCCAGGAAGCGGCGAAGACGCTGGCGGACTGGGACGTCCGGGCCGGCGGGAATTGCGGCGTGAAGCTCGCCGTCAATCTTTCGGCGATCCAGCTGCAGCGCGATACCATCGCCCCGATTGTCGAACGCGCGCTCAGTGCCAATGGGCTCGACGGGTCGCGCTTCACGCTTGAGCTCACCGAAAGTGCGCTGATCAGCGATCCGGACCGCGTTGCCGGCATCATGCATGCGCTCAAGGGCCTTGGTACAACGCTCGCGATGGATGATTTCGGCACCGGCTATTCGAACCTCGCCTATCTCCAGAAGCTGCCGATCGACATCCTCAAGATCGACCGCAGCTTCGTGACCGGGATGCTGGCTGATCGCGACAAGGTTGCGATCGTCCGCGCCATTCTGTCGCTCGCCCAGGCTCTCGGGATGCAGACGACGGCTGAAGGAATCGAGACGAACGAACTCGCGCAGACTCTCGCCGCGCTGGGCTGCACTTTCGGTCAGGGCTATATTTACGCAAGACCGCTCGAGATGGACGCAGCCTACGCCTTGCTCGAGGGGCGCAACCACTGAGCGACCGCGGCGTCGGCGATTGCCTTCACCCGCCCTTCGTCCGGAAAGCCTTCGGCGATCCATTGCTCCTCGATCGTCCGCAGTGTCGTTGCCACTTCGGGCCCTTTACGCAGTCCACGATCGACCAGTGCGCCGCCGGTGATCGGCAGCGCAGGCGCTTTCCAGCTTATGATCGATATGGCTTCCTCTTCCGGCCGCTCCGAGAGCAGGAGGCGGTCAATCGCCAGTGAGGTGCCGAGCCGATAGGCAATCACCTTCGCCGGTTCGTCGCCGATCGGCCGTGCCGCGCTGACGAGGCGTTTGCGATCCGCTTTGGAAAGCTTCAGCCGCGCCCCGACATCTTCGGCAATGTCGGGATCGGGGGGCAGGAGTGCCGCCAGCCGCCGGATCGGGTCCGGCGCGACTCCCGTTGAAGCTTCGCGCACAGCGAGGCGCGCCAGCCGTTCCGCGCGCGTGATTTCAGGCAGCACCGGCGCAAAGATGCCATGCTCGATCATCAACGCTACGACATCGACTGCATGGACCGCGACCAGCAGCTTGAGCAACTCCATCGCAATCCGCTCGCGCGACAATGCCATCAGGTCGTTGGCGCGGGCCGTGCAGGCTTGGAGCCCGTCTGCATCAACCATGTCGCCGAACCGGGCATGAAAGCGGAAGAAGCGCAGGATGCGTAAGTGATCCTCGGCGATTCGCTTGAGCGGATCACCGATGAAGCGCACGCGGCGCGCTTCGAGGTCATCGAGGCCACCGAAATAGTCGAAGATCTCGCCGGTCGCGGGGTCGGCGTAGAGCGCGTTGATCGTGAAATCGCGCCGCGCCGCATCCTCGCGCCAATTGTCGGTGAAGGCGACGGTCGCGTGGCGGCCATCGGTCGCGACATCGCAGCGCAAGGTCGTGACTTCGACGGGGCTGCCGTCGGGCAGAACTGCCGTCACCGTGCCATGGGCAAGGCCGGTCGGCACCGCCTTGATGCCATTCTCCTTGAGCAGGGCCATCACGCGCTCGGGCGAATGGACCGTCGCGAGATCGACATCCGCGACATCGAGTTCCGCTCCGGCCCCAACGCCAAGTAATGTATCGCGGACCGCGCCACCGACGAAGCGCACCTCGCCCCTGGCGCCGCCAAGCACCGAGCAGAGCCCGGCGAGGCCGTCGCGCTCGCGCCAGCCTGTGTGTGGCAACATCACCCGTTCCATCGCAGCCGCCGTGACAGGTTGACGATCATCGCCGCGGTAGCGCCCCAGATGCGGTGGCCGTCCCAGCTGATCTCGTAATAGTGCCGGTTTCGTCCCTGCCATTCGACCGTCGCCTCGACATGATTGGCTGTGTCGAGCACGAAGCCGAGCGGTACTTCGAACACCTGCGCCACTTCCCCGGCGCTGGGTACGAGCACAAGGCCCGGCGGCACCACGCCGATCACTGGAGTCACCTCGAATCCGGTGACGGTCCGATAGCGATCCGATTCGCCGATCACAGTCACGCGGTCACGCGGAAGAGCGATCTCCTCCTCGGCCTCGCGGAGCGCTGCGGCGATCGGACCCGCGTCGCCCGGGTCGATCCGGCCGCCGGGAAAGGCGACCTGGCCGGGGTGGCGCGACAGGGTTTCAGTGCGCTGCGTGAGGATCACGCCGGGTTCGGCGCGATCGGTGACGGCGATCAGCACGGCGGCGTGCATCGGCGGCGCCACCGGACCCAGATCGAGGTCGATATGGTCGCCGGTCAGGAGCACGGTTTCAGCGCCATGCCCCGTCTCGAGTGCATGGCGCAACCGTTCGGCGAGCGTCATGCGCCGGGCTCCAGCGCGAAGAAAGCCCCGTTGCTCCACACGCCGGGCGGCACATCCTCGCCGGCCAGCGCCAGCGTCGCGAGCTCGTAATAGACCGGCCGGGCGACCAGTGCCTCAAGTCCGCCACGGACGTGGAGATAGGGGCGGGGGCCGTCCTCGCGCTCTTCGAAACGCAGTACATGCTCGGGGCCCGCCGTTACCAGGTCACCGGTGTTGAGGCGGAAGGCGAGGCGGGTCTCGCGGCCATGTCCCTCCACCTTCATCTCGACCGCGATGAACGGTGCATCCTCGACTGCGATGTCGAGCTTCTCGACTGGCGTGACCAGCACATAGCCGCCATCGGCTTCGCGCCGAAGGATCGTCGAGAACAGCCGGACCATCGCCTGGCGCCCGATCGGCGATCCCTGATGAAACCAGGTCCCGTCGCGGGCGATCCGCATCTCGCTGTCGCCGCAATGGGTCGGGTTCCAGCGCTCGACCGGCGGAAGCTTCTGCGCCTCCACCAGCCGCGCAATGTCGGCTAGCGAGAGGTTGGCGAGATCGGGAAGCGGTTCCATCGGCATGCGATCGCGGTAGGGCAGGCCCGCGGGTGCGTAAAGCGTCAGGCCGGCACGATGATTCGCGGCCCAAGCATGCCCGCGCCCTCCGGCACCGACTTGCCGCGCGCGAGCAGGCGGTGTCGTTCGACAGGGCCCGGAACGCGCCAGGCTGCGGTGCGATCCGCGGTGAAGCCGAAGAAGCGGCCATAATATTCCGGGTCGCCGATCAGCATCAGCGCATCGGCAGCGCCGAGCTTCGTGGCGGTATCGAGCGCATATTGGGTAAGCTCGCGGCCAATACCGTCGCGCTGCCGTGCCGGCTCGACCGCGACCGGCCCCACCATCACCAACGGAGCGTCGCGGCCGTCATCGGCATCGAACAGCACGGGCCAGCACTGAATCGTGCCGACCAGAGCGCCATCATCGACGGCCGCGAAGCTGAGACCGGGGATCGCCGACACAGTGTCGCGAATCCGGTAGGCGGTTCGGCTGTGCCGGTCAGTGCCGAACGCGCGGTCGAGCAACTGCTCCACCGCTTGCGGTTCAACCTGGCTTAGCGGCACAATCCTGATCACGCTCTTGGTTCTCCTGACCCGGCCCCCGGGATTTCCGAGCATAGACGCACGGGGCCGGGCGCTTTAGCGTTGATGCGGCTGAACGCAAGCTGAGAGTTGCCATGAAACTCTATGATGCCGCCTGGGCTCCGAGCCCGCGCCGGGTGCGAATCTTCCTTGCTGAAAAGGGGATCGAGATCGAGCGGGTCATGGTCGATCTTCGCGAGGACGAGCAGCTTTCCGATCCTTATCTCAGGGTCAATCCGCGCGGCGCGGTGCCGGCGCTTGAACTCGACGATGGCGAGGTGATCTGCGAATCGGCTGCGATCTGCCGCTATTTCGAGGCCGTGCAGCCCGATCCGTCTCTGTTCGGGAAAACCGCGCTCGACATCGGCCGGATCGAATCCTGGACGCGCCGTATCGAATCCGACGGCTATGCTGCCGCCGTATATGCGCTGCGAAATGCCCGGCCCGCCTTCGAAGGGCGCGGCATGCCAGGCAAATGGCCGGCGATTCCCCAGATTCCGGAGCTTTCGGCCCGGGGCGTCATCATGTGGGAGGCGTTCACTGACGCGCTTGATGTATGGCTTAAGGGGCGGGTGTGGATCGCCACCGAAACCTATAGCTTCGCGGATATCTCTGCCTTGGTGACGATCGATTTCGCCAGGGCGGCCAAGCTTCTCGTTCCGGAAAAGTCCCGCAACATCCTGCGGTGGCACGAGGCGGCATCCGCCAGGCAGAGCGCCGCCGCCTGAGCGATGACTTCGGGCGGCTCTCACCCGTCCTGTCTTTCGTCGCGCCCGCCATCTGCTATGGCGCGCGCCTGTCAATGGAAAGGCCGCGCTTGGACGACCGTCTCACGCTGGAAGTGCACGATCTGGAGGTGCCGGTGCTGACCGGCATCTATTCCGAAGAAACGCATCTGCCGCAGCCGCTGCGGATCTCGATCTCGGTCGATCTCGATTGCCCGGAGCGATTCGCGCCCGATTCGCCGCTCCGCGCGTCGAAAAACTATCTCGATCTCAAACATGCCGCCACAAAAGCGCTGCCTGAAGGCGTGCATTTCACGCTGATCGAGGGTGTCGCCGACCATATCGCCGAAACCTTGTTCCTGCAGGACAGGCGGGTCGCGCGCGTTCAGGTCAAGATCGTAAAGCTGGCGATCGCCGAGGCGGGCGAATCGATCGGCATGACTTTGGTGCGCCACCGGCGATGAGCGACCTGGTCGACGTCCGCACAGCGCTGGCGGAATTGACCGACCTGGAGATCGTGATCGCCGGATCGGGCTGTGATGTCGCCGAAATCGTCAGCCAGTTGCGCTGCTCGGGAGCAGGGACGGCCCTGCTGTTGATTGATCCGTCCGTTCCGGCGCTCGACCGTACGATGCTGTCTGCGGCAATTGGCCCGCTTGCCATCGAACGTGCCCCGTGCGCGCGAATCGGGGCGATCGATATCGCCGATGGCGCTGTTGCTGCGGACGTCGTGGCAGCCGCCAACTACCTGGCTTCGGCGCGATCGACCACGGGCCAGATCCTGACGGTCACCGCGCCAGGCTAAAGCATACTGCTGCCCTAAAGCGCGCCGCCCCGATCGCATTGGCCGAGGGTGCGAATCACCAGCCGATAATCCTCGCGCGCTGTCTGCGCATCAGCCGCTTCCAGCGCGGCGGCGCTCGAGTCGGGAAGCTCCGCAGGAAGCGAGCAGGCGAGTCGATACCATAAAAGCGTATTGCGGGCGGGTGGCGGCGTGCCCTCGCCGACGACATCGCTCAGCGCCAGCGACCATGAGGGCTGCTCACCCTGGTGACGCTGGATGGTGAGGGATACTGGCCGGCTGTCAGCGGTCGTCAGGAAGATTTGCGTCTCGCCGCTTCCAGGGAGATCGCCCGCGACATGGAAGGCATTGCCGACGCCGGTCACCTGCGGCGGCGCGTCTGGCGCGAGCGTTTCTTGGGTGATTCGGCGGGTCAGTGCGTCGCCGCCCGGGGTCCAGCTTTTTTGCGCATCGGGTCGCACCAGCTGGACCAGCGCCGGGTCGTTCGCGACCGGTCGGGCGAACAGCAGGACCCGTGTCTTGCGTAGTTTTGGTAATCGTCCTTGAGAATCGACCGTGACGTCAAGTACATAGGCAATTCTCGGCGGCAAGGGCGCCTCGCCGCGAATCAGCGCGAGAACATCGGCTTCGACATAGAGCCGCGTCTTGCCGGCCGCGACGCCGGCAGCGTCAGGGCCCTTTAGCCGCGTCGTGCCGTGGATGGTCGCATCGACGATCACTGGCGCGGCTAGCACAAGGTCGGCATATTCAGCATAAGGGGGTGTCACCGGGGCCGAATCGGGCGGTGGCGGAACGCGTTGCTGAGCCATAACAGGGCCGGAAAAGGCCAACAGCATCGCTGCAAATACGAGTCTCGGAACAGGATTCATCGACGCCGCGTTACGTCATAGTGCGTATTTTATATAGAAATAATTCTGCCACCTACGGATTGTACGTTTGTTGCGTGAGACAAAGCGTTTGCGTCGCGGTTTGGGCGGTCATATAGGATCGACGCTGTCCAAGGATACATCAGCTCATGACAGGCCACGTCGACGATACGGATGCACGGATCGGACGCCGACGGTCGGGTCAGGATAGAGGAGTTTCGTTTCTGAATGGCTTATGCTGATCGTAATCAAAGCGGCAGCCGCATCGTCGCGATCGTTGTCGTGTCGGTGCTCGTTTTCGCTATGGGGTATGCGTTCGTAACCGGACTCACGTATAATTACGTGAAGAAGATGCAGGAAAAGCTCAAGGCGTTCGACGTCCAGGAGCCGCCGCCCCCGCCGCCTGACGAGCCGCCCCCCCCACCGCCGCCAGACCAGCCGCTGCCGCCACCACCCGTGGTATCGCCGCCGCCGATTGTGCAGAATCCCAATCCGCCGCCGCCGCAGATGACGACGGTGAACACTCCGCCGCCGCCTGCTCCGCTGGCGCCGCCAAGGCCGCCTGCGCCTCCGGCACCGCCTGCGCCGCCTGCGATCGCGACCAAGGTTTCGCCCAAGGGTAACCCCTCGGGCTGGTTCTCGAACGACGACTATCCCGCTGCCGCACGTCGTGCGAACGCCGCGGGCCGTGTTTCGGTGGTCCTGACCATCGACACCACGGGCAAGGTCTCGGGATGCCGCGTGACCTCGTCGAGCGGAAACTCGGACCTGGACGACACCACGTGCCGTCTGGCCACCCGCCGCGGGCGCTTCAACCCGGCCAAGGATGTGAATGGCGTGGCGCAGCCATCGACATACGCAATTCCGGGCGTGCGCTGGCAGCTGACGGACGAATGATCGAGTTTGGCCGATGCCCGGGGCTCTGCCCGGGGCATCGGTAGTTTTCAGCCTTTGATTAGCTTTTTTGAATGATTTGAGAGGGAAGTAACCGCATGTCCACCACCATTCTCGCGGCCGCCGCCGCTGCAGCACAGGCTGCCAAGGATCAGTACGGCTTTTTCAACGCGCTTAACCAGGGCGGCGTCATCTCCTGGACGGTTGCCGTCATCCTGACGCTGTTCCTGTTCTTCTCGTTCTACATCATGTTCACCAAGCTGTTCGAACAGCAGAAGATCATGAACCAGGCGAAGCGCGTTCGCGCCGGCTTCTGGAACTCCAACAGCCTCCGCGAGGGTTCGGCCAAGCTCGAGAAGAACTCGGCTTACAAGCAGATCGTCGACGACGGCCTGGCCGCTCAGGAGCAGCATGCTCGCCTGACCGATCCGGTCGAAGCGCATGACTGGCTGCACGGCTCGCTCGCGCGTTCGGAAGCGACGATCAACTCGCAGCTCGGCGGCGGTCTCGCTTTCCTCGCTACGGTTGGTGCTACCGCGCCGTTCATCGGCCTGTTCGGTACGGTGCTTGGTATTTACCGCGCTCTGATCGCAATCAGCGCCGCCGGTCAGGCATCGATCGATAAGGTCGCGGGTCCGGTCGGTGAGGCGCTCATCATGACCGCGCTCGGCCTCGTCGTCGCCGTGCCGGCCGTGCTTGCCTATAACTGGCTGCAGCGCCGCAACAAGTCGATCCAGGAAGACCTCAGCGCCTTCTCGAACGACGTGCTCGGCTATCTCGCATCCGACGGTGCGGTTCGTCCGGTAACCGCTCGCAAGGCCCCTGCCGCTGCGGCGAAGCCTGCGGCTGCGACCACTACGGCTGGCCAGGCCGGTGGTGCACCGACTCGCTGATGACAGATAAGGGGCGGCGCTTCGGCACCGCCCCGTCTTCGCCGCCGGGATTTGGTTCGGTGGCGCGGTTGCAAGGATAGGATAATCCCTCAATGGCAATGAGCGCAGGCGGTGGTTCCGCCGAAAAGCCGATGTCGGACATCAACACGACGCCACTGGTGGACGTCATGCTGGTGCTCCTCATCGTTTTCATGATCGCGATTCCTGCCGTGCTTCAAACGGTGAAGCTCACGCTTCCCGACGTCGTCTATGATCCGACGACGACGAAGCCGGAGAATGTCTCGCTTTCGATCAACACGGATACAGACGGCAAATGCGCCATTTATTGGGGCATGACCCGCGTCGGGCACCAGGAACTGCTCGACAAGGCTGTCGCCAAGCTGCGGGCGGAAATCGCGCGTCAGGGTGGCCCCAATGCCGCTGATCTCGAACTTCCCGAGGCGCATATCCGCGGCGACGTCAACACGCCTTACGAGTGCATCGGTGGCGCGATCTACACGATGCAGATGGCCGGTTTCGCCAAGGTCGGCTTCATTTCCCAGCCGCCGCCCAACGGTGGTTGAGATGAACGGCCAGAGCTTCAGGAGTAATATGAAATGGCAATGAGCGGCGGCAGCGACGATGGCCAGCCGATGATGGAAATCAACACGACGCCGCTTATCGACGTCATGCTTGTGCTCCTCATCATGTTCATCATCACCATCCCGATCCAGACCCACGCGGTGAAGGTCGACCTTCCGGTCAATGACCCGAACGCCAAGGCGCCGGTCGTAGACCCGATCAAGAACCAGCTCTCGATCGATCCCGCAGGCACGGTTGCCTGGAACGGCGTGCCGGTGGATCTCATCACGCTCCAGCAATATCTGGAGCAGTCGAAGACGATTAACCCGGAGCCCGAGCTTCACTTCCAGCCCGATCCTAAGGCGAAGTATGAGCGGGTCGATCAGGTGCTTGCAGTGATCAAGCGCTCGAACATCTCGAAGCTCGGCTTCATCGGCAACGAGCAATATTACAGCAAGTTCTGATCAACGGTCAGATCGAAATCGCGGGGCGGCCCTTCGGGGTCGCCCCTTTTTTGCGCGTGTTTCCAGTTGCCCGTGTTGAGGGGGACTGTCCAACCGCCGCTAACCGGGTAGCGCCGTGCCCGCGAAGCCAATTTACAGCCGGGGCAGGGTAACGCCGCGCTGGCCCATATATTTGCCGGCTCGGTCGGCATAGCTGGTCTCGCAGGGCTCGTTGCCCTCGAGGAACAGGAACTGGCAGGCCCCCTCATTGGCGTAGATCTTCGCCGGCAGCGGCGTGGTATTCGAAAATTCCAGCGTCACATGCCCCTCCCAGCCGGGCTCGAGCGGGGTAACGTTGACGATGATTCCGCACCGGGCATAGGTCGATTTGCCGAGGCAGATCACCAGCACGTCACGCGGCACGCGGAAATATTCGACTGTCCGCGCCAGCGCGAAGCTGTTGGGCGGAATGATGCAGACATCGGTTTTGCGATCGACAAAGCTGTTCGATGCGAAATTCTTCGGATCGACGATCACGCTGTCGATATTGGTGAAAACCTTGAACTCATCGGAAACCCGCGCGTCATAGCCGTAGGACGAAAGTCCGTAGGAGATGCAGCCATCGCGCTTCTGGCCGTCGACAAAAGGCTCGATCATGCCGTTGGCAAGCGCCTGTTCGCGAATCCACCGGTCTGACATGATCGACATAGAGCTCTCCCTGCTGTGTCTTTCGCTTTCGCGAGATTGGCGGGAACGAGCAAGAGGCACGGCAATGAAATTGCGCCTTCATCAGCGCTAGCCTGAATGCCAAACGCGCGTCATGATCGCAAGATGGGTGAGGGCGAACCTATTTCGGTTGTGACGCGGCAATTGAGCTCACCGTTATTGCTCGGCATGCTCACGGCACCGACACTGTTCGTCTGGTTCTTCCTGCGCCGCGGCTATCCTTCGAGCCTGCGCCGCGCGGCATTCTCCTATGCCGGGATATTGTTCGGGGTGGGGCTGATCGGCGGCCTTGGCGGTCACTGACGCGGGTCAGTCGATCCCGAGATCACCGGGGCCAAAGGCACGCGGCAGCAATTCGGAGATCAGATGGCGCTCGACTGCGTCGCCTTCGGCGCCCGCACACCACACGACTACGTCGCGCCTGCCCATCTGCGCGGCTTCGTTGATCACCTGGCGGCAGCGGCCGCAGGGCCCGACCGGCTTGTCACCGGTCGGTCTGCCATCCGCGCCGATCGGTCCGCCGATCACCCCGATCGCCACCACGTCGCGCAGCCGTCCCTGGGCATTCGCGGTCGCCAGCGCGACCGTCTCGGCGCAGAGCGACAGGCCGTAGCTCGCATTCTCGAAATTGGTGCCGGTCACCACGCTGTCATCGCTCAGCAGCACAGCCGCACCGACGCCGAACCTGGAATAAGGCGCATGCGCATTCAGCGCCGCCTCTCGCGCCGCGGCGATCAGCCGGCGGGCAGTCGCGTCATCCGTCATGGCGCGACCACGTCCCAGTTCACTGCTCCGTTCACCCCATCGATCCGTCGCATGTCATTCGCCTGCCACATCCGCCACGGCCTTGCCGCATAATCGGGCGGAAAGAAATCCTGCACCGCCCACACCGGGCGAGGGATTGCGGGCGTCACCCGATAGGCCGCATCGAATCGCTTGCTGATCTTGAGCAGGACCGGCTTGCCGGTATGCGCCTCGACCATCGACAGGAAGCGTCGCAGCTCGTTCAGCACGACATCGCGCACCGGGCGCGACGTGCAATCCTCCGAAAAATCGATTTCGACCGCGGCCGGCAGGGCGTCGCTGGCGCGCGGCACAGTGGTGTTGAAATTATTCGCCTGGTCCACCGCGAGCCGGCACAGCGAATAGACGTGCAGCGCGCCGCGCCGCATCCCGGTCGCATAGACCTCGGCCCAATTGGCGGCGAAGCGCGTGTCGCGCCAATCGGCGCCGCTGGTCGCGCGCAGATAGGCAAAGTCCGCGCCGCCGGCCTTCACCGTCCACCATTCGATCAGCCCCTGTTCCTCGGAGACGTCGATCCCCTGGAACCGGTAGGTGTCGCTCGGCCGCCAGCTGAGCACGAGAGTCCAGACGACCACCGCCGACAGCGCGATGACGACGCCAAGCGCGCCCGCCAGCCCGATCMGGCGGCCCCAGATGCGCAACGCCATTCGCCTAGCCCTTGATGTGCAGGACGCAGATCAATGTGAAAAGCCTGCGGGCAGTGTCGAAATCGATCTCGATCTTGCCCTCCAGCCTTTCCTTGAGCAGCTCGGCGGCTTCGTTGTGAATCCCACGCCGTGCCATGTCCACCGTCTCGATCTGAGCCGGTGTCGCATTCCGGATCGCCTGATAATAGCTGTCGCAGATCGCGAAATAATCCCGAATCGGCCGCCGCAATCGACCCATGGCGAGCACGAATGTCTCGAGATGGGACCCGTCTTCGCGGTGGATCGCGATCGCGAGCCGACCTTCCTCGACCGCAAGCTCGATCTTGAACGGCCCGGTATAACCGTCCGGATAAGTGCGCTCGGGCTTGAAATAATTGCCTTCGATCAGATCGAAGATTGCGATTCGCCGCTCCTGCTCAATGTCAGCCGAGCGCCACAATATGGTGCGCTCGTCGAGACTGACATCGATGATCCGGGGATCGGGCATGAGGGTTGCCGTAAAGGGGAAGCTTAACCACGACAATCGTCAGATATCGCCCTTATCCACAGGCACGCCGGACGCAACATGCTTGAGCCCGAGCGCCAGCTCTGGAATGAGGCGCTCATGGCCACTGCACTCATCCCGACGCCGACTCTTCCCGCTACCCCCGTTCTGCCGCAGAATGTGGAGGCTGAGGCCGCGATGCTCGGCGCGATGATGATCGACAACCGGCTGGCCGACGATCTGATCGACTCGCTCGAGCCAGATCATTTCTACGAACCCGTGCACGGCCGCATTTTCGCCGCGATCAAGAGCGCGCGGGCCAACGACATGCTCGCCACCCCAGTCACGCTGCGTCCGATGTTCGAGGCGGACGAGGGAATGCGCGAGCTGGGCGGCCCCGCTTATCTTGCCCAGCTGACCGGCTCGGGCGCCGGCCTGATTGGCGCGCGCCAGTTCGCCAAGCAGATCTACGATCTCGCCATGCTGCGTACGCTTGTCTCGGTCGGACGCACCCTGGTCGACCGCGCGCTCGACACCTCGGAAGAGGTCAACCCGCGCGCCCAGATCGAGCTTGCCGAGGAGGAGCTGTTCAAGGTTGCGGCTGACGGCGGCACCGAGAGCCAGGTGAAGACCTTCGCCCAGGCGACGACCATGGCGGTCAAGATGGCGCAGCGCGCGCTGAATTCGGGCGGCAATCTCTCGGGCGTCACCACCGGCCTCGATTCGGTCAACGCCAAGATGGGCGGCATGCATCACTCGGATCTCATGATCCTGGCCGGCCGTCCCGGCATGGGCAAGACCTCGCTCGCCACCAACATCGCGTTCAACGCGGCGCAGCGCTGGATGCGTGACATGAATGACGGCATCGCGCCCGAGGAATCGGTCGGCGCCAAGGTCGCCTTTTTCAGCTTGGAAATGTCGGCCGACCAGCTCGCGACGCGCATCCTGTCGGAGCAGGCGCGGATCAGCTCCGAGGCCTTGCGCATGGGCAAGATCAGCCGCGCCGAGTTCAACCAGCTCGCGGCGGCCGCCGCCGATCTGGAGAACCTCCCGCTGTTCATCGACGATACCGCCGGCCTGACGATCGGCGCGCTCCATACACGGATGCGGCGGCTGCAGCGGCGGCACAACAATCAGATCGGCCTCGTCGTCGTCGATTATCTTCAGCTGCTGACCGGTTCTGCCAAGGCATCGGGTGACGGCCGTGTGCAGGAAATCTCCGAGATCAGCCGCGGGCTGAAGACGCTCGCCAAGGACATGAACGTGCCCGTGATGGCGCTCTCCCAGCTCAGCCGCGCAGTCGAGCAGCGCGAGGACAAGCGGCCCCAGCTATCGGATCTGCGCGAATCGGGCTCGATCGAGCAGGACGCCGATATCGTGATGTTCGTCTATCGCGAGGATTATTACGTCGCGGCCAAGGAGCCCAAGCGTCCGGTCGAGGGCGATAACGCCAAGATCTTCGAGGATCACGCGCAATGGGCCACCGACATGGAGCGGGTATTCGGCCTCGCCGAGCTGATCATCGCGAAGCAACGCCACGGCGCGACCGGCAAGGTGATCCTGAAGTTCGAGCCAAGCGTAACGCGGTTCAGCGATTTCGTGGGCTACTGATCAAAAAAGCCCCTCCCCTTCAGGGGAGGGGTTGGGGTGGGGGAGTGCGATGACCTCTGAAATCGAGCTGGCCAGACGCGCGCTGGAAATGCGCCGGAATCCAACCGAGCCTGAGAAGCGACTTTGGCGCTGCCTCTCGAACTCGAAGCTCGAGAGCTATAAGTTCAGGCGCCAACATGTTGTCCTTGCCGCAAATGCCATTGTCGATTTCTTCTGCCCATCAATCGGGCTCGCCATCGAGGTCGATGGCGACACGCACGATCCCGAGCGTGATGACAGGCGCGACGAGCGGCTGGAGAAACTCGGCTTTTCCGTGCTGCACTTTGGCAACGCCGACGTAATGTCCAATATAGACGGCGTTGCAGAGGTGATATTGGCCAGGTGCGAGTCACTCCCGCCACGTTGGGCAGGCCGGCATAGTCCCCCACCCCAACCCCTCCCCTAAACGGGAGGGGCTTGAAGGTCAGAAAACCGGCTCTTCCCCGGGCTTCTCAGCCACATGGATCCCGCACTCAACCTTCTCCCAGCCGCGCCACCGTCCCGCGCGGGGGTCTTCGCCCGGCTGCACCTTGCTGGTGCAGGGCTGGCAGCCGATCGACAGATAGCCCTCGGCCTCGAGCGGATGCCGTGGCAGGTCATGCTCGGTGAAATAGGCCTCGAGATCCGCCTTCACCCAATCGCCCAGCGCGTTGAGCTTCAGCCGGCCATCCTCGACCTCGAAGCGTGGCAGATTCTGGCGCGTGACTGACTGGAACGCCTTGCGCCCCGAAATCCAGCTGTCGAGCCCCACCTTGGCGCGCTTCAGCGGCTCGACCTTGCGGATCTCGCAACAGCCATCGGGGTCGTAAGACCAGCGCAAGCCCTTGTCGTCCTTCGCCGCCAGCACGGCGGCATCGGGCTGCACCACCCAGCTATTCTCGATCCCGAACGCCTCGATCAGCTGCTCGCGATAGGCAAGCGTCTCCGGAAACATCTTGAGCGTATCGACGAAGATCACCGGCACACGGCGGTCGGCCTGCGCCACGAGGTGAAGCAGCACCGCGCTCTCCGTGCCGAACGACGAGACGACCGCGGTCGAGCCGAGAATCCCCTCGGCGAACAGCGCCTTCAGCATCGTCAGCGTGTCGACGCCGGCGAAACGCGCGTTCAGCGCATCGGCGTCGGCCTGGGTGAAGACCGGCCGTGCATCGATAATGTCGATCTTGCGTGCTGCCTCAGCCATGACGCAGTTTCCACACTGGCACGGCGCCATCGGCCGCCGGCTGATAGAAGAATTCATAGCGCTTCAGCGCCGCATCGAGCGTCTCGGCGTCGATCTCGGCCTGGGGCGCGAAGCTGTCGAAGCCGCAGCGACGCATGAACAGCATCTGGTCGACCAGCACATCGCCCTGCGCGCGCAGCTCGCCCGTATAGCCGGCCTCGCGCAGGATCCGCGCCGCCGAATAACCGCGCCCGTCACGGAAGCGCGGAAAGCTCACCTCGACCAGAGCGATCCGCTCGAGATGCGGGATCAGCGCCCGCGCATCGTCATCGGCCTCAAGCCGGACGGCACTCGCATCGGCCTGGTCGAGGAACGCGTCGAGCGTGACGGCGGGCTCCTCATGCGCCTCGTCATCGCGGAAGCGCAGGGACGTTGGGGCATTATCCATAAAGCGCCTCCTTGAACGGCTCCATGCCGATACGGCGATAGGTATCAAGGAAGCGTTCGCCATCCTCGCGCACGCCGAGATAGAGCTCAGTCACCTTCTCGACCGCATCAACGATGCCGTCTTCGTCGAAACCGGGCCCGGTGATGCGGCCAAGGCTCGCATCCTCAGCGCCCGAGCCGCCGAGCAGCAGCTGGTAATTTTCAGTGCCCTTCTTGTCGACGCCGAGGATGCCGATGTGTCCGGCGTGATGATGCCCGCAGGCATTGATGCAGCCGCTGATCTTCAGCTTCAGCTCGCCCAGATCACGCTGCTTGCCCTCCAGCCGCTCGCCGATCTTCTGCGCGATCGGGATCGAGCGCGCATTGGCCAGGCTGCAATAATCGAGGCCAGGGCAGGCGATGATGTCGCTGACCAGGTCGAGATTGGCATTGGCGAGCCCCGCCGCGTCGAGCGCCTGCCACAGCGCGTAGAGATCGGTCTTGCGGACATGCGGCAGGACGATGTTCTGGGCATGAGTCACGCGCAGCTCGTCGAACGAATAGCGCTCGGCGAGATCGGCCATCAGCTCGATCTGCTCGGCCGAGGCGTCGCCCGGGATGCCGCCGATCGGCTTCAGGCTGATATTGACGATCGCATAGCCCGGCGCCTTGTGCGCGCGGATATTCTGGTCGACCCACAGCGCGAAATCGGGGTCGCTACGGTCGATCTCGTCGGCAAGCCCGCTCTCGAACGCTGGCGGCACGAAATAGGTCGCGATCCGGTCGAACTCGGCACGCGGCACATCCGACTTATTGGCCAGGATCGCCTGCCATTCGGCCTCCACCTGCCGCGTAAACTCCTCGGCACCGAGCTCATGGACGAGGATCTTGATCCGCTGCTTATGGATATTGTCGCGCCGCGCCCAGCGGTTCCACACCCGCAATGCAGCCTCGCAATAGCTGAACAGATTGTCGACCGGCAGGAACGGCCGGATCAGCGGCGCCACGAAGGGCGTGCGCCCCATGCCGCCGCCGATATAGACCTCGAAGCCAAGCTCGCCGGCCGCATTCTTCACCAGCTTCAGCCCGATATCGTGAAGTCGGATCGCGGCCCGATCCTCATCGGCACCGGTCACCGCGATCTTGAACTTGCGCGGCAGATAGCTGAATTCCGGATGGAAAGTCGTGGCCTGCCGGATCAGTTCGGCCCAGGGGCGCGGATCGGCGATCTCGTCAGCGCTCGCGCCGGCATATTGGTCCGAGGAGACGTTGCGGATGCTCTCGCCGCTGGTCTGGATCGCGTGCATCTCGACTGTCGCGAGATCGGCAAGGATGTCGGGCGCCTGTTCGAGCTTGATCCAGTTATACTGAACGTTCTGCCGCGTCGTGAAATGCCCGTAACCGCGATCATATTTGCGCGCGATATGGCCCAGCATCCGCATCTGCCGGCTGTCGAGCGTACCGTAAGGGATCGCGACGCGCAGCATATAAGCGTGGAGCTGCAGATAGAGTCCGTTCTTCAGCCGCAGCGGCTTGAACTGGTCGTCGGTCAGCTGGCCGGCAAGGCGGCGCTTGGTCTGGTCGCGAAACTCGTCGACACGCGCATCGACGATCGCCTGATCATATCGGTCATATTTGTACATCTCAGATCACCCAGCTTCCCGCCGACGGATCGGCTGGCTTCAATGTCAGGTCGAGCCGCACCGTCGGCCCAAGCGCACGGATACGGTCCTTGATATGGGCGGGGCGGGGGCCATCGGGGGTCTCGGTCGCGTCGATCACATAGGCGCCGTTAACCCGCAGCGCGCCTTCCTCGGCACGCGCGATCGCTTCGCCCTTGTCGCCGACATCGACTGCGTCCTGGACATGGCGCGACCAATCCTGGCCGGCCCACCAGATCACGTCGCCGGTCGGCAGATCGTTTCCCGTCACCAATTTCACGCAACACTCTCCGATATTCTGGCCCAGCGGCCGAGTTTGTCCTGGGCGTCCGAAAGCTCGACGACTTCGCCCACCACGATGATCGCCGGGCTCGCCACCTTCTCGCGCTCGACCATCGGGCCGAGATCGGCGAGCAGCGTCTTGATCGCCCGGCTGCCCGAAAGCGTACCGCGCTCGAGCACCGCCACCGGCATGTCGGGCGCGACGCCATCGCGCATCAGCTTGTCGCCAATGTCGTTCGCCGTCGCGACGCCCATATAGATCACCAAAGTGCGGCCCTTGCCGGCAAGCCCCGACCAGTCCTGATCGGTCAGGCCCTTGCACTGGCCAGCGACAAAGCTGACCGCGCTCGAATGGTCACGGTGGGTGAGGGGGAGCATCGCCTCGGCAGCGCAGCCCAGAGCCGCCGATACGCCCGGGATCACCTCGACCGGCAATCCCGCCGCGCGCACCGCCTCGACTTCCTCGCCGCCGCGCCCGAAGATGAACGGATCGCCGCCCTTCAGCCGCACCACGATCGCGCCGGTCTTCACATGCGCGACGATCAGCGCGTTGATCGCGTCCTGCGACAAGGTGTGCCGCGCCCGGCTCTTCGCAACCGAGATCCGCTGTGCGCTTGCCGGCGCGATCTCGAGTACGCGGGGATCGATCAGCCCGTCATGCACGACGATATCGGCGCTCTTGAGCGCCTCGACCGCACGCACGGTCAGCAGGCCGGGATCGCCAGGGCCGGCACCGACAAGGATGACGCGCCCGCGCGCGGTGGGATCGAGGAGACTTGCCATGCGTGGCAGATGCGACTGCGGCGCCCCATCCGCAACCGACGGTTGCTTGGGGCGCCGGTAGCGAATCTATGCCGCCGCCTTGGTCCCCATGGTCGCGGCCACCGCGATTTTAGCCAAAGTCGCGGCATGCTGGCGGATGATCGCCTTGTTGGATGCGTCGCTGTCGAACACCCCGTACCAGCCCTGCGGCTCATGCGGCGGATCGCCGACCCAGGATGTATCCCCGGGCACGAAGCGATAATCACTATGCGCAGGCCGCCCTTCGCCGTTCCACGCCCAGAAATTGGTGCCCGCGACGGGCCCGCCGATTGTCACATTGGCTTCCACCGCGGCATAGATCTGGCGGTAGAACCGGTCCTTGAACGCCGTCGTCGCCTTCACATCATAGCTGCCGCCGTCGCGCGGATAGCCGAATTCCTCGATCACCAGCGGCTTGCCGAGATCGCCCGCGATCCGGATATGCGTGCTCACATAATCGTCGATCTTCGCCGCCCCCGATGCCTCGGTCGAGGCGAGATTGGCGGCATCCACCCAACTCCAGTTGAGCGGCCAGACATGGCAGGTGAGATAGTCGATCTCAGGAATGCTGTGCGTCGCCTTGACGATCTCCTCGCGTTCCAGCGATCCCTTCAGCCCCTCGCTCCCCGTGCAGACCAGCTGGTGCGGCGCGAGCGTCTTGATCAGCTTCGCGCTGCTCTGCACCCAGGCATGGAAGGCGGGCAGATTGGGCAGGCCGATCTTGTCGCTGCCGGCTGGCCGCGGCTCGTTGCCGAGCTGCCACGCCATGATCGTCGGATCATTGGCATAAGCGACCTTGGTCACGCTGTTGGTCCGCCCGACTATCACCTGCACATGCTTGCGGAACAGCGCCATCGCGGCGGGCGTATGGTAGAACGCGGCAACGGTATCGGCGAATTCCGGCCAGGGATGCGCCGGGTCGCCATTGTTGATGTAATGCCCGCCATTCACATAGCTGAGATAGGTCATCATGCCGCCCGACCATTCCCAGAAATTGGTCAGATAGAGCACGGCGCGCATGTTGCGCTTGGCCATCTCGGCGAGCAGGTAATCGAGCCCGCCCAGCAGCGCCTGATTATAATGGCCGGCTTTGTCATGCATCGCCGGCGCGACGGCATGAAGCAAAGGCGAGTCCTCGGAAGAGGCAAGCACGCGCAGATTGGTCACGCCCATCGCCGCCAGCGCATCGAGCTCCCGCCGCAACCGAGCCCGATCGCCATAAGCCGCATCGGCACCAAGCCAGGCCCCGTACCACATGTTCGCCCCGGCATAATGATAAGGCTTGCCGCCGATCGTGAAGTGCGTGCCGGCGCGGCGGACGAACCGGTCGGTTTTCCCTTTTGCGGCAAGCGTGGGCGCAGCGACCGTCAGCGCGACTCCGGCACCGACGATTTCCCTCCGGTTGAACATGATTTCCCTCCCTGTCTATCGTTGGACAGGAGGATAGCGCGGGGTTGGAGAATTGGAAACCCGACCAAGAGCAACGGGCCGAAATACGTGCGCGTGAGCGTAGCGAGGGCAAGCATGTGGACGCTTAAGTCTCTGCCTTAACGATACTCGAATAGCTGGGATGTAACTGATCATTTCGTGGGTGATTCGCTGAACTTGGGAACGCTGGTCGCCCGTGGGCAGAAGGTCAGGCGTCACGTGTTTCACGCCGGTGTGGTTACTGCGTTACTCATCCTGCTTGCTGCGTGTCTCATGGTCCCGGAATGGATCGCGGGTGGGACTCGGAATCTGATTGAAGTGCCGGGGACAAGCACCCTGAAATTGCCCGCCACCGATGATGAGCTGGCGCCATTTTCCGGCCTCCAATATGGACTGCAAACCGACTTCTCTCCGCCGAACCGCAACTTGGCGTCACGGTTGGTAAGTCTCGCCGGGGTCAAGAACACGCACGAGTCCTTTTTCTCTCGACGCCTTCCCAAAATACCCGATCCAATGTTGTTTTTGTTCCCACTGGCCTGCTTTGTGGCCGCGACAGGAGCCCTGTTCCTGAACGACCGGACCGCCGCGATATGGGGCGTGCGCCGCCGTTGGCGATGGCCGCTGACAGGCCTGACTGTGCTCGGCGCAACGGCACTGCAGGTGCTTTACCTCGTAAACATACCCCGTGTCGGAGAAGAATTTCCACGCACGCTTACCGTCCTGTCGCCTGCCGTACCTATGGGTACGCTCGCCGAAGGATTGGCGCGGGAGCCCTCATGTCGACGAAGCGCAGTGGCTCTCCAGGCGCAATGCTTGATGGCACGCGGTCAGCTTGTCATCGATCCATCTCTGTTGAATCAAGCTGACGCTTGTGAGGCGCGATATGTTCTGGCGCAGCATGCCTGGTTCGCTGGCGATGGGGATCGGGTTGCCAGGATCCTTTCGACCTGGACTTCCGGCGGGCGAGGGCCCGATGACGCGATGCGCTCTCGCCTCTGGACGATGGTCGATTATGCCCGTCGGCAAAATCCCGCGTCGGCGGCCAGGTTGGGAGAAGTCGAGGCGTTCATTGGCCCGAACATTCCGGATCGCATCCGCGTTGCGCTGTTCCAGGCCAGCTTTGCAGCGGCCATCCTGGCGCTCCTTCTCACGGCTTGGCTCATTCGAGCAAATGTCGTGATTGCCGCGCGCGTGTCGCGATTGCATGCGCTGTCGGCAAATCGCCAGGACGTATATGCCTGAGCACCGCATGATAGCCGAGCTGACATCCCGTATCAGGGTGATGCTGCGGACCGCGTTCGTCATGGCGCTGGTCGCGATAGTTGCAACCGGCTGTGCATTTGCTGCGGTCCAGCCTCCTGCGGGCGCCTTTGCCGCCCTGTTTCGGGAACGAGAGCGGTCTTTCGGTGGTACGTCGCCGGGAGCACTCGCCGAAGTGCCCGCGGAATTTGCACAGCATTTTCAGCCCCATTATCTGCTGGGCGAGCTTACCTATTATTTCGTGCCAAACGCCATGCCGATCTTCCAATGGGTTTTGCCATTGCTGGTGGCTTTCATGCTGGTTGGGGCTCTATTGGTTATATTCCTGGTGGGTTCGATCACGGGATGGCGCAAGCGTTGGCTTACGATCCCGATCCTTCTCGCCGCATACGGATCGGAACGAATGTCGGCCGATAACCTTATGTGGTCTGAGCCGAAAGCTGTTCACAAACCGACCTGGACACTAGAAGTTGCCAAGGTCGACAATCTTCCGCCGGCGCAGCATGACGCATGGCTTGCGGCTTGCGCCGCCGAGCGCATTCGATACCCCGCAACAAATTGCGAGCGCCTCAACATCGACGTGAATCAGGGATCGCCCTCACTGGCCGATCAGGCCCATTTTGTGCTCGGGCAGATTGCCTATGTGCGCCAGGACCGTGTTGGTGTCGCCCAACACGTAGCTGCAATCAGCGGGGCCTGGCATCCGGTCGATGACCACAGTCGAATGACACTCGGCGTCCTTGTCGATCAGGCCAGGTATGATTTTCCCAACAAAAACTTTGGAGCGGCGGAAGCGATAGCGGAGGGGAGACCCTATCGATCATTCTGGAACTGGATGTTCTGGCTATCCTGTACGATCGCCACGTTCGCAGGCACCGCATGCATCGGATTGATCGGTATCGCGCTCAGACGATCTGCGAGCACGACACTCCGGCAGGTACCGGATTGGAATCACGATGCCACATGCGATACGTCACTTGCGGCGGCGGTAGGCGAGCCGCGTTAAGGTCGGATTGCGCGCGACCTCCCCATCTGTCGTCACGCTACGCACACAGAGGCGGTCGTCCAACACTCCTCAGAATAGCATGACCGCCAGCTAGCAAGGTGCTTCCGTAAATCTCCCGAAACCGCGCTATCCCTTCCTGGCGGAAATCGCGTGCATCCTGCCGGCAGCCCTGTCGTGATCGACAAGAAACCCGATCCCCTCCAGTTCCGCCACCAAAGCCGCCGGCGCCAGGCGCAGTTTCCGGTAGCTGCTTTTGTGCAGCGTCCATCCGTCGCCATCGCGGACATGGACGAGATCGTTCACCACAACGCTTTCGGGTTCATAATCCAGCGCGCAGATCATGACGCGATCGTCGTCGGCCCGAACCGGAAAGAAGCGATCGAGTCCGCTCAGTTCAGTCGAAAGATCCCGAAAGGTCAGGACAAGGCGACCCCCGGGAGCAAGGGCCTTATACGCATCGACAAAGAGTTTCGAAACGTCGGTGCGACTTTCCAGATGGGTGAGCGTGTCTCCCATGCAGGCGATCGCGCCGGCGGTATCGCGCCCGACAAACTCCGAAAATGCGCACAGGTCGCCGAGGATGACCTTAATCGGGTAATCCCCCCTGGCGGCTTCGAGTTCGTCAAGAAGCTGGCGGCTCGTGTCGATCGACAGCACCGGCTCATAGCCGAGATTGGCGAGCGCGAATGATTGATATCCCGGGCCGCTGCCAAGATCGACAGCCACGCCTTTGGGTCCGTCGCCCAGTCCCAGATCAACAAGGAGCGCCTGTTGCTCGGCCACCTTGTCGGCGAGACTCATCCCGCTCATCCAGGAATAATGTGTCGCCAACAGATCATCATAATGGCGCGCGACGAGGTTCATGCTTTCCCTTCCGAGATTTCGGCGCCCTGTCGCTACGACGGCGAAACTCCCCTTGTCGAGGCTCGGATCATGAGTCCGGGGTTGGTTCCGGCATTGGGGCGCCGGTGGCGGTCAGCGACACAAGATAGGGTTAATTGTCCCTTTCGGTTAATATGTAGTTCCGCTCACTGATTTTCACGCTGAACTCGTTTCCACAGCGACTGCTGAGGAGTTGGTGCGAGTTCCGACTGCTAAAGCAAGCGTAATGCTGGAGAGTTTTGAGACAAATCCATTACACTTGTCGCTTCCATGAGGTTACGATACTATGGGATAGATAGTAAGTCGTAATGCATTCACTTCGTAAGGGGCGAGCTACTCATGAAACAATGGATCATCGCGCTCGCATTTTCCCTGACGATTGCCCTTCCTGCCGCCGCGCAGCCTCCGGCCTTCGGTACGCTGGTCGCGGCCAAAGCCTGCCCGGCCTATGTGTCGATCGCCAAGAAGACCAATCCTGGCGGCGTAAAGCTCAAGCCGGGACGGTCCTACCCGATCGTCGCCCATAACAAGGAACCGGCAGCCTGGCTGTTGGTCGAGATCCCCGGAACCAGAATTTTCAGGCGCTGGGTCTCGGTCGGTTGCAACCGGCCAACGCCAACGCCAACGCCAACGCCAACCCCGACCCCGACCCCGACCCCGACCCCGACACCAGCACCGTCCGGCCATGGCGGCGGATTGTCGACCTATCTCCTGTCGCTCAGCTGGGAACCGACCTTCTGCAAGGGCAAGCCGCAAAAGGCGGAGTGCAGGGCGGAAACGCCGCAGTCACCGGAAGCCCATCAATTGAGCCTCCACGGGCTTTGGCCCCAGCCGAACGGGAAATTCTATTGCATCGCCGACCCGCAGCAAAAGGCTCGGATGGCGCAGCTGGACGGGGCGAAGCATTGGGATCAATTGCCGGATCCCGGCATGACGCAAACCACCCGAGACCGCCTGGCCGCAGTTATGCCCGGCGTGCAGTCGCTGCTCGAACGCCATGAGTGGATCAAGCACGGGACCTGCTCCGGTCTCTCGGCGGACGCCTATTTCAATCGCGCCGCGGAGCTGGTCGAGCAGGTGAATGGGTCCGCCCTGGGTCAGCTCTTGAACGCGCGTGCGGGCCAATCCGTCACGACCGCTGAAATCCTGGCCGCGGTCAAGGCGGCTTTCGGCGACGCCGCGCCCGCAGCGGTTGCCGTAACCTGTACCGGCGCGGGTGCCGCCGCCAATATCTCGGAAATCGACATCTATCTCTCGGGCGATGTCACCGGGACCGACCCTTTATCGCAGCTGGTTCACAAGGCCGACAAAGCGGGGACATGTTCGGGCGGTCGCCTGGTTATGCCCGCGCCCTGATGGATGATGGGCTGCGCTTGGGATCGCGGCACCATTTGGGATAACCCACAGCCACTCCACGCTTGGTGATGGCCAGCGGCTCCGGGGCAAGAGATTGCAAATAGCACCACGAATGTCGGCGAGCGGTGCCGGTCGAAGAAGGTGAGCCGCAATCATTCCATCTCTTCCGACGATCGGCGGCGCGGCACCCAGGGCCGGACGGGATCATCCAGATGAGCTGGAAACCGTGGATAAACTGATGTGAGCCGTCGCGATCTGGGGAGTTACGGCGCGCTGGCTGCCCGCGACCCGATACGCGGGCCGTTCTCGACGATTTGATCAGCAACCCGGCCAAGGGCGCGACCGGAGAATTGGAACCATGGACGGAATGCCGTACGACCCGCGGCATCCAATCTCCCGGAGGAAAATCCAGTGAAAGCCATGGTGCTGGGCCAACCGGCCTCGATCGAAACTCTGCACTGTGTCGATCTGCCCGATCCTGGCGATCCCGGCCCGGGCGAAATCCGGGTGCGGCTTCAGGCCTGCTCGCTCAACTATCACGATCTTGGCGTGGCCGCCGGGCACCTCCCCGCAGCGGAAGGACGCGTCCTTCTGTCGGACGGCGCAGGCACGGTCGAGGCGGTCGGCGCAGGCGTGAGCGAATTCGCGGTCGGCGATCTGGCCGTCTCGCTCTTCTTCCCGGATTGGCAGGACGGGGAGCCCAGGGCCATCGGCTTCGGCCGCACGCCGGGCGACGGTATCCATGGCTATGCGCGCGAGGCGGTCGTGGCTCCGGCCACCTGGTTCACCCGCGTGCCCGCCGGATACACGGCCGAGCAGGCGGCCACGCTGCCCACCGCCGCGCTCACCGCCTGGCGCGCCCTGGTGGCGCATGGCGGCGTCAAGGCTGGCGATACGGTGCTGCTGCTCGGCACAGGCGGCGTGTCCATCTTCGCGCTGCAATTCGCCAAGGCGATGGGCGCCAATGTGATCATCACCTCCTCGTCCGACGAGAAACTTGAGCGGGCGCGCGCGCTCGGTGCCGATCATGGCGTCAACTACAAGCAGCGCGAACGCTGGTCAGATGCGGTGATGGAACTGACCGGCGGCCGCGGCGCCGACCATGTGGTTGAGGTCGGCGGCCCGGCCACCTTGCCGCTCTCGATCGAAGCAGGCCGGATCGGTGGCCATATCGCGCTGATCGGCGTGCTGACCGGCGGCGCGGGGCAGGTGCCGACCGGACTGCTGATGATGAAGCAGCAAAGGCTGCACGGTCTCATCGTCGGCAGCCGCCGGCACCAGCAGGACATGGTCCGCGCGCTGGAAGCGACGGGCATCAAGCCGGTCGTGGAAAGCCAGGGCGGGCTCGAGGATTTGCCCGCGGCATTCGGCAAAATGGCGCGGGGCGAGCATTTCGGGAAGATGAGCCTGACATTCTGAGGTGAGGGCGGCGTCTGGAGGCATCAGGTGCCATCGTCCCGATCTTAGCATCCCGGATCACCACCGATCCCGAGCGCAGCGACCAGAGCTAAGGGATAATTGTCCGCATTATCTCAATTCGAGGCTTCCGCTGCGAGCTGCTTGCCCATCGCAATACAAGGATCGCGATCTTCGCTCGGGTCCGGGGCAATCGGCTCCAAGGTGGGGGTCGCCGCCATCACCTGCTTCTGCGCCTCCGCCATGCCCACGCCGCGATCCTTGCCGAGCAGTTCGATTGCGGTGCGGGCAAACCGGCCCATCAGCTCGCCGCGTGGGCCGGCAACATTTTGCGAGCCTTTGGCGCAGCGCATCATGAGCTGCCAATAGAGCTGGCCGTCATAGCTCCGCGTGAGATTGGCCGTGGCTTTGAAACGCCGCTCGGCAGGCGGAGGTACGGGCGCCGGACGCGGTGCGGCTGCCGGGGCTGCGGCGGGGCGATCGCGCGCGGCATATCGTATCTCGATAGCGCGGCAAAGCGCAACATCGCTCTCGAACGGCCGGGGCGAGATTTCGGCGGCCAGGGATTGGTAATTCATGTCGGGCGCTAGGACATTGTTGGCCGGTTCGAAGTCTATGTCGCGATCCGCCATGACGCGAAGGAGCGCAGGCCGAAAGAAGCGACGATCCGATTCCTCGTGAAGCGCTTCGGCGCGCGTCACATCGCCTTTCTGTTCGGCGCTGAAGGCTTGGTTCTCGTAAACCCCGGAGCAGAAAGCGAGGGCGTGCCACCAGGGGCGGCCACGGAACGCCTGAAGCAGCCCAGGCGCATCCGCGGCGATGCGTCTGTCTGCCGGCACCGCCGGGCTCCCCTTGTCGTTGAACGGCGCGACAAAGGTTCCACCATCCTGGGCGCGCGCAGGGCTCGCCGTAATGAGCAGCGCCAGAGACGCCAGGGTTGCCGTCATCAGCAGATCAGGCCGCGCCATATTATCTCCCCCTTCTCAGACCGGCGAGCATTCTATGTCACCGCTGTCCAAGTACCTCCGATGGTCAGGTAGTTTCGAGTAGATATCAAGCCTGCCGATTAGGGGTCTGGATTTCGGCCGATAATGAGCAACACTTCCGAATGCAGCGCACTAGCGGGCTTTCGCAACCATCGTCGGCAATTGCTGATACCGCCATTCGACAGCGTCGCTGGGGCCGTCAGCGCTTCGCACCTCAATTCGGTTCGCACCTTCGCGCAGCGAAACGGGCCAGCGCACGATGTGCCCCGCTGCCGCCGCCGTACCGATAGTGGTTCCGTTCAGCACCAGCGTTGCGGCACTCCCATTCGTATAGGCTTTGACCTCGACCTCCGGTTCATGGCGCAGGTCGTACAGACGGCTCGTGATATGAATCATCGGCCGATCGGACCAGTTCGCCTGATACCAGTAATAGGCGTCCTTGCGGACCGCGCGATCATAGGTGACCAGCCCTTTGTCGTTGATCCCGCGCAAGTCTCCTTCGTGCCGCCCCGCCGAGGCGAAGTCGAACGCTACCCATATGAAGCTGGCGAAGATGTACGGCTTGTCGGCAAGGTCACGCCAGTTCTGCTCGTGATAGTCCGCCTGATATTGCTCGGGGTGCCAGCCCGAGGCCGGGTCGACGGCGCCAGGCGGATCGGCCTGGTGCTGGATGCTCCCGCCCGCGCCATATTCGCTGACCGAGAAGGCGCGTTCCGGGTGCGCTGCGTGGAAGCCGGCGGCCCATCGGCCGATCGTCTGTCCGCTCTGATCCTTGTACCATCCAAAATAGCGATTGAAGCCGATAACGTCGCTCACCATCGCCTTGGGGTGGTCGTCGGCCTGGCAGCAATGCGCATAAACCGTGGGACGGCTGGCATCGCTTGCCCTGGCGACCGCCTGCAGGCTTTGCAGCACGCGTGTGACGGACGGGTCGTCCGCATAGACTTCGTTGCCAATCCCCCAGACGAAGACCGAAGGATGGTTGAAATTCTGCGCGATCAGTTCGCGGAGCTGCTCGGCGGCGTTGGCGCGGAACTCCGGCGTATCCGCGATCTCGCTGTTGATCCCGATCTCAGTCCAGGTCAGCAGGCCCAGCCGATCGGCTTCCTCATAGGCCGCCTGCGGATGCTGAAAATGGACAAGGCGAACGCCCGTGGACCCCATCTCGCGAATGATCGAGAAGTCTTCAGCGATTTCCTCGCGGGTCACGGCAGTGCCCTTGCCCGGCCTCGCACCGTGCTGGAGATTGACACCGTGTACTGAATAAGGCCGGCCGTTCAGGATCAACCCTTTGCCGGGATCGATCTGGAACGTGTGCACGCCGAGCGGGACTGAAACAGCATCGCCGCCGCCTGCGATCTGCGTAACGACCCGGTAAAGGTAAGGATCGCGCACGCCGTCCCAGAGACGCGGGGACGCCAGCCGACCTTCAAGTCTGGCAACGCCGGTTGCTCCGGGGGCGACTGTAATCGTCGCCGACATGCGTGCGATCTCGCTGCCTTCGGCATTCAGGACGCGGCTTTCGACCCGAACCTTCCTGCCGGCGTCGCCGTCATTGGCGAGCCGGGCATCCACCGAGACTGTCGCCTCATCCGCCCGGATGTTCGTTGCGCGTGCATAGATACCAGGGCCGCCATGGTCCATCATGTCGATATGAACATCGTCGGTTTCGACGAGAGAGACCGGGCGATAAAGGCCGCCGAACAGGGTGAAGTCGCCCCCGAGCGGCGTGATTGTCTTCGTCGCGCTGTTGTCGACGCGCACCGAGAGCATGTTCCGGCCGCGCACCAGCATTCTGGTCACGTCAAAGCGGAACGCGGCGTGCCCCCCGTCATGCCGGCCCACAAGCCGCCCATTGAGGTACACGTCCGCCCGCGTCGCGGCCGCGTCGAACTGGACGAAGAGCCGTCGTCCGGCGCGGATTGCCGCTACGTCGAAGGCGCGGCGATACCATGCCGGCCCACGATAATAGCTGCCATCGCCGGTCTCGGCGGCGTCGAAACTATGTGGCAGCGTCACCTTGGTCCACGATGTGTCGTCGAAATCCGAAGCGATCGCCGCCGGCCAATCGCCCCGAGCGAAACGCCAGTCGGCCCCGAGCACGAGCACCCCCCGCGATTGCGCAAGCTGAGGCGCCGACGCCTTAACAGGCAAGCCCGTGACCGCCAGCAGCAGCAACAGCACGGTCATCATTCTGAGGAGGGCCATCAACTCATCCTTCTCGTGTGCTTCAGGAGGAATGGTGGATGATGGCACGCGTCAGGTCGCATCCATTCCCCCAGCATCCCGGATCACCACCGATCCAGACCGCGTATCGACGATGATCTCCTCCGCATAGGGGGCATAGGCGCCAGGCTCAGTCCCAAGCCGCTCCCCCGCCCATTCCTGCGCGTCGCTGATTCAAACTTATCCGCGGTCATGTCAGTTCTCTCCGATGATGAAGAACCGCATAAAAGCCGATTTCACGCCGCTGTTGAATCAAGCCACCCTGTTCGGTGAAGGCCGCTCCCTGTTAATTCCAACACGCCTCCCTGTTATCGAATAACAGGGAGAATGGCATTCAAGTCACTGATCAAAAAGGAGAATATCTCCAACAAATTGGCCGAAAACACCCCAAAAAGTTTTTTCTTCCCTGTTCCTTCCCTGTTCCGGGCCGATAACAGGGAGAAACCGCCGTTTTTCGAGAAGTCGCCGAAATCGTTCGACGACATTCGGATATCGCGTCTCACGCGATCTCGATGTCGATCAGCGCTATTCGTCCGTCAGCCCAATCGATATTGAGGCCAGTCATTTGAGAGTTTCGCCCGCGCCGCCTCTTTTATTGATATTGTCAAAATGGTACCGGTACCGGCTTAGGAGAGACCAGGTTGGATGCATTGACTGAAGCCGAGCGAGACGGCGACGATTCCGATCGTCCGGAACACCCCTATGGTTTGTTCACCACGCGCATGTTCGGCTTGCTCGATACGATGCGCCGCAGCGGCACGCTTGCGTACCGACGCGGGTTTGGCCTCTCGATGGTCGAATGGCGGATCGTGACTCAGCTGGGGGTTCACAGCCCGCTGTCGCTCAACGATCTCGCTGAGCGGATCATTCTCGATCGCGGCCAGCTCAGCAGAACGGTCAAGCAGATGGTCGGGCGCGGCCTGCTCGTCAGTCGCCGCCGTCCGGGCGGCCCGGCGATCATGATCACTCTGTCGGAGGAAGGGGAGGGGCTTTACCGGCGCCTGGTGGCGCTCGCGGCCGAGCGCAATGCGTTCCTGGTCGCCGGTATCTCCGAGGCCGACCTCGCCTGTGCGTCCGCCGTGATCGACGCCGTAAAGGAAAAGGCTCAGCTTCTGCTCGAGCGCGAGCAGGCAATCAGCGCAACGGACTCAAGCGAAGACCCCTGACCGGCCTGCGGCAATCCCACGCCGTTTGATCGAGCGCGATTGGCCCTCCTTAAAAGGGCGCCATGGTGAAGCCGATCCACCGGGCGAATCCGACGACCAGTACCCAGGTGACCAGCGAGAGCAGGCCAGCGGCGCGGGCGGCGGTCGGCACAGGAGCATCCCGGTCCCACAAGGCGATCCCGCGCATCGTGAAAATATGGAACAGCACCATGTTGAAGCCGGCGGTGAGCAGCAGAGCCATCTTTATGCGGAAGGCGAAGTTCACATAATAGGTCGCCGGCTGCGAGGAAAAGAGCAGGAGCCCGCTCACCACCGCGAGCGCGAAGGCGATCCAGGTCACCGGCAGCAAAGCCTTGGTCAGCCGTGATACCGAATAGCTCACCGAGGCGAGGCCGAGCAGGCGCAGGTCGACAATGGCGATCACGCCGACCACTGTCACCACGGCTATGACATGCACGGTTTCGGCCAGGGGAAAGGCCCAGCCATTCTCCGCCATGAACAGCCCGACCGGGCTGTTGGCGATCGCGTTGAGAATTTCATCCATGAAGCAGTTCCCGGCGGTTCACACGTAAGCGATCCACCGCCCGCAGGCGATGATCGCTACCCAGAGGAGGACGAGCAGGGTCGCGAGCACGCGCTCGGCCCAGGTCGCGCGGTCGGGCGGATCGAGCCGTTGCAGCCGATAGCCGAGCGTCAGGAACACAGCGATCGCGGCGAGTAACAGCATCATCTTCAGCTGAAACGGCGTGGTGAGCAGCGAGCGGGCAGGCTCGCCGATGATCAGCAGCGAGCCCGACAACAGCAAGATGCCTAGGCCGGCGCCGACCCAGGCATTGAGCCGCTGCGCCCAGCGTGCCGGGGACCAGTCGATCCCCGACACATGGGCGGTTCTGAGCGCCAGCACGAGCGACGACGAGAAGACCGCCGCGATCGCGAGGATGTGGACCACCTGCACCGCGGGCACAGCCCATTCGTTGGTCTGCATCATGGTGTGCAGGCGGAGGGTCTCGATCCAGGATGCGAGCCCGGACAGCCAGTCATTCATCGCTGCGGTTCCCGGTTGCGCTCAAAAGGCATATTTGGCCGACACGCCGAACTCGCGCGGGCGGCCCCGAACGACGCTCAGTGCACTGCGCGGATCAGCGGCCACCCCGGTGCCGGCGCCCGAATCCCAGAACCCGCCACCGAACCGCTGCGCATAGCTCGCATAGACCTTGTCGAAGAGGTTGTTGGCGTAGAGCGAGATGGTGAGCGACGTATCCTTCGGCTTGATCTGGAGCCGCGCGTTGACCAGCCCGTAAGAGGGCAGGATATAGCCCGAGTCAGGCGTATCGTCGGGATAGGCCGACTGCTTGCCGACATAGGCGTAGTTGACGTTGATCGTCGCCCGTCCAAAGCCTGCGTTCACGACATAGGTCGCCCCGAGATTATAGCTCGTCTTGGGAATATCGGGGAAGAGGTGCGTGACGCCCACGGGCGTGTTGTGCAGGGTATAGGTGGTCAGGCCGAAGCTGCCGTCGAGCGTCAGCCCACCGCCCACTACGACTTGGCCGTCGAGCTCGATACCGCGGATCCACGCGTCGCCCTGGTTCTGGAGCATCGGGATGAAGCCGACCGGGCAGGCGGGGCTGACGACACAGGTGACGCGAACAGCCGCCTGACGGTTGGTATAGTGCATGATGAAGCCGGTTGGGTTGAGCCGCAGCCGCCGGTCGAAGAAGCTCATCCTGAGCCCGGCCTCGTAGTTGACGACCTTCTCGTTCGGGATCGGCACCACCAGCGGGCTCTGATTGGGCCCGGTGGCGTTGTTGGCTGCGGTCCAGCCCTGGACGGTGTAGCTGAACGCGCCCGCCTTGTACGCCTTGGAGACCGTGGCGTAGCCCATCACGTCCTTGGTGAAGTGATAGTCGAGCGTCGCGCGATAATCGAGCGCATGGAAGGGCGCGCTATTGTGCACGGTGGTCGAGGTCGTGCCAGGCGCGACGGTGAAGTCGGACGTCTGATAGGCTGTCGAGGGCGGCGGATAGCGCGTCTGGCTATAGTCCTTATGGTCCCAGGCCTGGCGCAAGCCGCCGGTCAGGTTGAGTCCGTCGACGATGTGCCAGGTCCCGCTCGCGAACAGGCCCCAGGACGACGAAGTCTGGAAAACATCGCTGATCAGGCGGGTATAAAGGCCGCCATCGCTGTTCGCCGGGGATCCCGCATTCTGCGGATAGATGCTGGTGCCACGGCGATCGAGGACGTAATTATAGGGTGCCTCGCTGTTCTCGTGGAAATAGCTGCCGCCCGTCACCAGATCGACCGCGCCGCCGAACAGTGCTGCGTTGAGCTGGAGCTCCTGGTAGAACACCTCCGAGTTGAGCACCTCATAGCGCATTTCCATGCCGATCAGCTCGAGATCGGTCACGGCGCGGTGCTTGAGCTTCGAAAAGCCCGAGATCGAACGCAGGCTGACCTGATCGCTGAGCTTCCAGTCCAGAGTGAGGTCGGCCTGCCAATATTTGTCGTTGATATATTGGTTGCAGGCGTCATCGTAATCGGGGTTGAAGTCCTCGATCAGGCAGATATCGGGCGCCTTGTAAGGCCCTTTGACGAGGCGTGGGTCATTATAAGCGGCAAGCGGCGCTTGCCCCGCGGCCTTGAACGAATCGTTGAGCCAGTCGCCGTAATTGCCCTGAAGCACGCCCTCGATGCCCGGCTTCATGTCGAATTCGTCGAACACCCAGGGCGTCGCGTTTTGCTTCGAATCATTATAGAGAAAGCCCAGAGTGGCCTTGAAATTGGGCGCGAGGTCGCCGCGCAGCTGCACCCGTCCGATGATGTCGCGCTGGGCGCCGAGCATCTGCGTTCCGCGGCTGACATAGCCATCCTCGTGAAGATAGGCGCCCTGCGCCCGGAGCGCGAAGCCGCTGCCGAGCGGAATGTTGATCGTGCCGATCGCATCATGATGGTCGAAATTGCCGAGGTTGAATTCGAGCGATCCGCTCAAGGTATCGGTCGGCTGCTTGCTGAAGATGCGGATCGCGCCGCCGGTCGAGTTGCGGCCGAACAGAGTGCCCTGCGGACCGCGCAGCACTTCGATGCGGTCGACATCGAGCACGCGCAGCACCGCGCCGCTCGTGCGCGGCATATAGACGCCGTCGATATACAGGCCGACACCGCGCTCGCCGGTCGCGCCGCCGCCGCCGGAGATGCCGCGGATCACGAAATTGGCGGCGCTGTTGCCCCCGGCACGACTCGGCGAAATGCTCAGATTGGGCGTGAAGCGCGACAGGTCCTGCAGATTCTGGATGCCCTTGGCCTGGATGGTTTCCTGAGTCACCGCCAGGATCGAGAGCGGCGTGCTCTGCAGGTTCGTGGCTCGCCGCTCGGCAGTGACCACGATATCCTCGGCCACTGGATCGCTCGCGTTGTCCGGCTTGCCTGGTGCGTCTGGATTTGTGACGGTCTGCGCGCTGGCCGCGCCGGCGACGAGCGCGGTGCCTAGCATGGCGACTGCGCTACCAAGCAGGGCGCACGCACGAATACGATGCCTGAAAGCTGACATGAACCTCTCCCCCGTTTGTGCCCCGCTGAACGCGGAGCTGTTGTGTATCCAACTATCAGGGAGCTAACACACCTTATTGACATTATCAAACATGACTCCGAAGGTTGCGCGGCGCAAAATTGATTCGACGCACGGCCGATCGGCGGGATGCGTTGGCGATTTGCCGGTCGCTCCAGCGCGGGCGATGCCGGAGACGCGGCAGGAGGGGAGGAATGGTCGGGATGGCTGCATCAAAGCGCATGACGCGCACGCCGGCTCCCTGGCTGGCCGCGGCGGCGTGCGCGCTGCTGATGGCGCTCCCTGCACACGCACAGCAGCGTCGCGTTCAAACGCCGGAGGAGCGCGCGCAGATGCTGCAGCAGCATCTTGGGCTACCCGGCGCGCTTGATCCCGCGAACCTGGCGAAGCCCAGGCCAAAGCCGCCCTTCGATATGACCGGCACCTGGTTCATTGACCTGAGTGGCGGCTTCAGCAAATTCATGTTCGGTCCGCCTTATCCCGAATTCTTCGAGGAAGGGAAAAAGGCGCTGGCCGAGGGCAAGGCGGCGCGCGCTGCCGGCCGGAATTACCGGGACAGCATCGGTCAATGCTATCCCGCCGGCATGCCGATGATCATGACACGGGTGTGGCCGATAACCTTCGTCCAGCTGCCCACTGTCGTCTATATGGTCGCGGGCTTCACCAACAGCTTCCGCGCGATTTACCTCGACGGCCGCAAGCCAACCGATCCCGACCTGTATGTGCCGACCTATAACGGCGAATCGATCGGCACATGGGAAGGCGACACGCTCGTCGTCACGACCCGTGGCTTCGAGACCGACCATCACTGGATCGATATCGGCATCCCCGTGAGCGAGGAATTCCAGATCGTCGAGCGGATCAAGCTGGTCAACAGCGGCAACACGCTCGAGATCGAATATATCATGACCGATCCAAAGATGTGGAAAGGCGAGTGGCGCAACACCAAGCGCTGGGACCGTGTGCTCGAGGGCGACATCGGCGAGGTCGAATGCACCGAGGCGCGCAACGCCGACCTGCCCGGGACCGATCGCGGCCAGCAGGCGCTCGATGAGCACGCCAAGTGATGGAAGGCAGGGATGTGAAGAAGCGTAATGTGAGTCTGATCGCGGGGGCGGTCGCGGGTGCGGTCCTTGTGCTGGCGGCTATTCCAGCCGGTGCGCATCACAGCTTCGCGATGTTCGATCAGGCGCGGACGGTGAAGCTGAACGGCACGGTCACGCAATTCCAATGGACCAACCCGCACAGCTTCATCGAGCTCGAGGTGCCGGGAAAGGGTGGCGGTTCGGAGCATTGGAGCATTGAGCTCAACAGCCCCAATAATCTCACCCGCCAGGGGTGGAAGCGGACGTCGATCAAGCCCGGCGACAAGGTCACGGTGACGATCAATCCGCTGCGCGATGGCAAGAAAGGTGGCTTGTTCAGCACGATCATACTGCCCGACGGGCGTATGCTCGGCGACAGGCGCGGCGCCGATGGCAAGCCGATCAACGTGCCGACGGCGAATTGAGGAGCGAGACGATGCAGCACAAGCACTGGATGGCGCTGGGCCTGATCGCAATCGCGATGCCGGCGACGGCGCACCACAGCTTTGCGATGTTCGACATGGCCAAGGACGTGACGGTGAGCGGCACCGTCACTGAGTTTCGCTGGACCAACCCGCATTCGTTCATGCACCTGATCGTGCCGGGCGCGCAGGGCGCCGCGACCACCTGGGCGATCGAGATGACCAGCCCGAACAATCTCGTCCATGGCGGCTGGCGACGCTCGTCGCTCAAACCGGGTGACAAGGTGACGGTGACCTATCACCCGCTGCTCAACGGCAAGCCCGGCGGCGCGCTGGTGAGCGTCAAGCTCCCCGACGGCACCGTGCTCAAGAACAAATAGCGAAGGGATCGACGATGCGATTCATGCTGCCGATCGTGGCGCTGGCCGCAGCGTCGATCGCCGTTCCCGGCGCTGCCCAACAGGCCGGAGCGCCGGCGGCGCCGGAGGCCGTAACGCCCGATAAGGTGTGGCCCGCTTCAGCCGAGCAGGTCGATTATGCGGCACTGCGGAAGCTGCCTGATTGGCGCGGCATCTGGACACCCATCATGGGCGGGGGAGGAAAGCCGGAAATCCCGCAGCTGCTCGGGCAATACAAAACCCATTATGAAGAGATACAGGCGCTGATCAAAAGCGGCGATCCTGAGGCAACGCTCAAGGTCGAGCGCCGCACCTCGGCATGCGAGCCGCCGGGGATGCCGGGCATCATGACCCAGCCCTATGATCTCGAGTTCCTGTTCACGCCGGGCCGGGTCACGATCATCCAGGAGGCCTATATGCAGGTGCGCCGGGTCTTCACTGACGGCCGGCCGCTGCCCGAGGATCCGGATCCCACCTATAACGGCAGCTCGATCGGTCACTGGGAAGGCGATACTCTGGTGGTGACCACGGTCGGCCTGCGCGAAGGCGCGACGATGGGGCGATGGGGCATCACCTATAGCGATCAGGTCAAGCTGACCGAGCGCATCCACCTCGATGCGAAGAACAAGGATCAGCTCGTCATCGAGACAAGCTTCACTGATCCCAAGGCACTTGCCGCACCCTGGCACACGATCGCGCGCTTCAAGCGCGAGCGCGCGCTGGACCAGATCGAGTTCATCTGCGTGCAGAATGACCGTAACCCGATCAACGAAAAGGGGCAGGTTCTGTTCGAGGGCGTCAAGCAATAGCCCTTCGCCGGTGAAGCCGCCTCGCTCTATCGGGCGCGGTTATGTCGGGAGTTGAGGCCGCGATTTCGCATATCAGGCTCGTCGCTCGATTCAAACTTATCCGTGGTTATGTCAGTTCTCTCGGATGATGAAGAACMGCATAAAAGCCGATTTCACGCTGCTGTTGAATCAAGCCACCCTGTTCGGTGAAGGCGGCTCCCTGTTAATTCCAACACGCCTCCCTGTTATCTCCAACAAGCCTCCCTGTTATCGAATAACAGGGAGAATGGCATTCAAGCCACTGGTCAAAAAGGAGAATATCTCCAACAAATTGGCCAAAAACGGCCCGAAAAGTTTTTTCTTCCCTGTTCTTTCCCTGTTCCGTGGCGATAACAGGGAGAAACTGCCATTTTCTGCGTCGTCGAAATCGTTCGAAATTCGGACCTCGCTTCTGGCGGGCCGAAGAGTTGGTTCACGCAAAGGCGCGAAGGCGCGAAGAGAGCCTCCGCGTGGATATACCTAGTGCGGCTATAGGCAGTATCGGGCGCTGCAATGAAGAGGAAAGAGGCATTTCCCTCTCGCGGAACACCTTCGCGCCTCTGAGCCTCTGCGCGAACATGAAATCGACCCCACAAGGCGCAGCCGCGGCCGTTTCAAGCCTGGAGTTCGGCCAGCCCGATCCCGATCCTCCACCCGGGTCTGGATCCATCCCGCCCTGCGCATCGCTGGTCGGCGCGCAAAAAGTCGATTCATTTCCGGAACGAGGAAACCCGAGGGCGGGATGATCGTTGTCGGGCCGAGCTTCTCCATGAGCTCGAGGAGACCTTAGATGAAGAAACTGTCCCTGTTGTTCGCGCTCGCGCTCGCTACACCCGCATTTGCCCAGACCACGACATCGTCGACCGATGCCAGCACGACCACGACGACCTATCCGCCTTGCTCCGCGACGGTGACCGATCAGTGTACCGAAACGAAGTGGACGCACGGCCACCATGGCACCCGCGGCCATCATGGGCACAAGCATCACAAGAAATAAGGCATCCGCGCTCGGCGCATCCGCCTGAAGAACCTCGACCCGCCCGGCCTCGATCTATTCGAGGACGGGTGGCGATCGTTTACGCTGCGAGCATTCTCGCGGTATCACACTGCCGAGTAGATTGCGGAGAGCTGGCCCATTCAATGTTGCCGCGGTGATCAGTAGATCCGCGCGCTAAGCCCGACATTGAGCTGGCGTCCCGGCGCCGGCCAGCCGACCGCATCCTGATAACGGCTGTCGCCAATATTGCGCAGGGCGATAGTCAGGCCGATCCGCTTCGACAGCCGGTACCGCAGCCCGAGATCGGCCTCCGCATGGCCGCTGGCGCGGATGAGACCCGTCGGGACCGAGCTGTCGAAAAAGCTGCTGTTGAAGCGCAGCGCGGCGTTGAGTTCGAGCGGCGGCGTGACGGTCCACACCGTATGGGCCGAGCCTTGCCATTCAGGGCGACCGCGTAGAGGCGTTGCGCTGTCCAGCACGACATGACCCAGCGCGCCGCTCAGCATGATGGTCGGCGCGACCCGCACGGACGCTTCGACCTCGACTCCGCGCGCAACGACGCGGGCGCGGTTCACGGTGGTGAATGAGATCGGGTCGAAGTCGATCAGGTCGCGGAAGTGATTTTCGTACCAGGAGAGGCGCAGGCGCGTGTCGGCTGTCCAGGACCATTCCAACCCCGCCTCGACATTACGGCTGCGTTCAGGCCGCAGATTCGGGTTGCCGATGAGGGGATGGCCGAGCGCGTAGAAACTTGGCAGCTTGAAGCCATTTCCGATGCGCGCATAAAGCGAGGGTCCCTTGGCGATCGGCTCCCAGGCAATGCCGGCGCGCCCTGTCCATGTGTGCGGGCCGCTTGCGACCTGATCATAATGGCCGGCAAGATTGAGCGTCAGGCCGGCTGCGGGGCGCAGTGTAGCCTCAGTGAAGCCGCTCCATATCGTCCGGTCGAGCGCGAATGAGACAGGCAGCGGAAATCCGAAGTCTATGGTGCCGTCGCTCTTTCCCGTTTCACGTCGCACCCCGCCACCAGCCGCGCCGGTGAAGGCGCCGCTCTCGACCGTTATGTCGGCGATCGCTTCGAAGCGGGTGAACAGCGTTCGCGCGCTCAGTGCCGGCACGGGATCGAGCACGCCCGGCGCGATAGCGGGCGTTACGGTGTCGTCGCGCTGCTCGGTATAGCTGAGGGTCAGGTTCGGCCGCACCATCCCACTCGACCGGCGGGCGGAGAGCCCGACCGCCCGCAGATCGGCACTGCCATGTTCGAGATCGCGGTTGACCGCGAACAGCGGGCCGCCGCTGTCTTCGGGAAAGCTTGTATGCCGGGTGTGAGCATAGAGCCCGATCGCGCGCACATCGAACCCGCCGATGGTCTGCCGCGCCCGCGCCAGCCCCTGCGCGCGGCGGAGGTTCGATCCCGCCTGTTTGTCTCCGCTGTCGAACCAGGAGCCGGAGAGGAGCGCACCACCACCCTGCCAGCCCGCGGAGCCGCTGAGGCCGGCGCCAATGGCCTCGTCCGTGCCGGCCTGGATGCGCCCATTGAGTTCAGTCTCGCCCGGCTTCGGCTCGCGTAATTCGACGCCGATCACGCCGGACAGGGCGTCCGACCCATGCACCGCGGAGCCTGCGTCCCGGCCGACCGCGACCCGTTCGACAAGTGCGGGATCGATCCCGGAGAAATCGAAGGCACCGCCCTTACTGTTGGTCGGATCGTTGAGGCGGATTCCGTCGACCAGCACCAGGGTGAAATTGGGCTCGCCGCCACGGATCGAAACGAAGCTGCCGCCGCCGGCGCCGCCGGTCGAAACCGCGCGTACGCCCGCCACGTCATTCAGCGACTCGAGCAGGGAACGCGGCTGCTGGCGATCGATGTCATCGGCGGTGATGCTGGTGATGGCCGGTGTGGCCGCCCCGCCTGTGCGAGTCGCGGTGACGATGATGGCGCCATCTTCCGCGGTTGGGATTTCCTGGGCCGCGCCTTTAGCAGCGGCCAGGAAGCCGGCCGTGAGGGTGATCAGCCCAAGGGTGAGGCGGTGCCCGCCAGTCCTGAAAATCACCTCAGCGACGCCGCATAGATGCCGGTATTGCATCAATTCCAGGACAGAGCATTCGGGCGTCACCAATCCGCTGTGCAGTGCAACAACATGCACGAATTGCCGGCGCGGAGAAGGTAGGCGGCGCCATCAATTGCAACCGTATCGACGCGAACTCCGATTGAGCCAGCCCGGCGCAAGACTAAAAGCGACTCACGCATGAAGAATTACGACGGAGTCGTGGACGGGTACCCTTAGTGGCCCGTGCTTCATCCTGTCGTTTGAGTTGCGGATATGGCGATTTGCAGTCCAGCCTTGGGGTGAAGCGCATGAGTGACGACGCGACCATCTCGGCGCCAGCGCCGGTGAGCCTGATCTCCGAATGGTTCCTGAAGCCTGGCTGCGAGGCCGAGGGGATGGCTGCACTGAGTCAGCTGGCGTCGGACGTCCGCGCGAACGAGCCTGATACGCTCACCTATCTCGTCCACACCCCGTTTCTGGACGATGCCCGGCTTCAGGCGCTCCCGCCGGTCGATCCGTTCTCGATCCTGTTCTTCGAGATCTACAGGAATGCCGATGCCTTTCTGGCCCATGTCGGCGGCCCGGTGTTCAAGGGCTTTGTCGCGGCGCACGGCGATCTCTTCGTCGCGTCCAATGGCAGTCCCTATACCACCGTCGAATTCCTCTCGCGGCATGCAGGGTTCATCCGTGGGCAAGACGATGACTCAGCGGCGGCCGAGCCCATCAACTGATCAGGATCGGAATTTCCATCCTCCCAAGGAGCGTGCACCATGAGCTATCTCAACGCTTTAAGGCTCCATTTCGCCGGCCAGTTCCAGTCCAATGTCTCGACGGTCAACAATGACCCCGGGCATTTCGATAACGCCACCTTCAAGATGCGCTACCAGAACATGGAGGGTAACGGCATGGTCCCGCCCAATGGCTGGTTCAATCCGCAGGGCGATGCCGCGTTTCGTCTGCTGGGGTGCACGGTCAATTCGGCCTGGATGCCGTCGGGGCAGGTGACCAGTTCCGATCCCGTGCTCGCCTATATCGTCGCCGACTCCGATGGAAGAGTCCCTGCCAAGCTTGTCGATCTCGACCCCGAGCAGCAACTCGTCTCGGAAATCTGGGGGCTGACGGTCAGGATCGCAGACGGCACCGGATCGACTCTGATGCAGGGCGATTTCGAACCTGCCGCCTTCATGGATATCTGGGACCGCGCGACCGGCTCGGGCAGCGGCGACATCGGCGCGGGCGCTGCCTATCAATCCGTGCTGTCGAACCTGCAATGGGGCGATGTCTCGGTGTCTCCCTTCCTCTGCGCGCTCCAGCAGGCGGCCGAGTCGGGTGTGCTGTCGATCAAGTTCAACGTCGATGGGCTGAACATGGATTTCACCTCGCCCAATTTCATGTGCGGAAGGATTGCCGGCACGATCGGCCCGGCTGCGATCGGGGAGCCGCAGCATCTGGTGATCGGCCGGCAGTTCATGGCGAGCGCGGCGTCGGGCGGGAATTTCTTCACCCCTGTCGGCCAGATCAATTTCTGCGCGGCGGTGGTCGATAGCCAGGCGAGCTGCATCTATCTCGATCTCGGCAACGCCCTGTCGACCACGGCGCCGGGAGCGGGGCTCAATGATCTTGGCGACCTGACGCTCAGTGTCGACAATAGGGGCACGACAACGGCGCTTGGCACCATTCCCGCCACGGGCACTGGCGGTTACGCTGGCGATGGATGGTATGAGCAGACGGCGGGTGTCGTCGCTTTGCCGCTGACGGCGGCGCAGCTTCAGGCAGTCGCCGCTTCGCCCCTGGCCCTTACCGGCAATAGCGGCATCACGATCAGCGAGTGGAGCAATGGCGCCTTTGTTCGCGCGGACGGCTTCGTCCATCGGCTCAGCCCCGGCGCGAGCATCGAAATCCCGGTCTATGCGATGCAATGGGGTCAGCCACTTGTCGGCGCGAGCCTCAGCTTCGCGCTGGATTCGGCACAGCTCCAGACCAACACCAACAGCTTTCCCTATGTCTCCGCGTCGCCGCCGGTGGCGACGCCGGCCACGGCACTGACCTTCAGCGCGACCGCGCCCACGCCCACCGATGAGAGCGGCATGGCCCTGCTGGCGCTCTCGACGAGTGATCCTGGCACCCCGCGCTGGTTCAACAATGGCGCCGATTACGGCATCGATGGCCAGGTGTACGGCATCCAGCCGAGCTTCACCGATGCGTCGATGAATGTCGGACCCGTCAACCAGTGGAACTTCATTAGCTTCCTGTTGTGGAGCGGTTACACGCCGGCGAGCCCGGTGACCTGGACTGACGTCCAGCCGATCTTCCAGCAATATGCCAACCTCTATCCGGTGATGATCCGCTTCCTCAACATGGCGGACTACGACTCGGTGAAGGCGCATGCCGGCCTGTTGTCGCTCGCCTTCGGGCTCGACGTGTCAGACCCGAATTCGATGCCGGTTACGCGTGACCTGTCACCGGCGAAGCGTGCCGCGATCCTGGCCTGGCTGCAGAATCCGCTGCCGGGGCCGGTGACGCCCGCGACACGAAGCGTCGAGGCCGAGTCGCTTGCCATGGCCGCTCCGGCGGGCGCCGCCGCGCCGCCCAAGGGCGGCAAGGCCGCGGCGGCCGCGCGCCGGCTCATCCTGCAGGCACGTTAAGGAGATACCGCCATGATCCGCCTTCAACGTTCGATGATCGAGGGCCTTACAGGCCCGGCCCCCACCGTGCAGGCAGTGTGCGCCGCCCTGCAGAATGCTGTCGAGCTCGAGCATGCCACCATTCCGGTCTATCTCTATGCGCTCTACTCGCTGAACGAGGCGAGCAACGCCGAGATCGCCGACATCATTTCGTCCGTCGCGGTGGAGGAGATGCTCCACATGACGCTCTCGTCGAATGTGCTGAACGCGCTCGGCGGCTCGCCGGTGATCGACCAGCCTGATTTCATCCCGACCTATCCCGGCCCGCTTCCCGGTGGCGTGCAAAGCGATCTCACCGTCAATCTGGCGCCGTATTCGCCGGCTCAGCTGCAGACCTTCCTGCAAATCGAGGAGCCCGAGGATCCGCTGAACTTCAAGGCGCTTGCKGTGACCGATACGATCACGATCGGGGAATTCTACGCAGCCATTTCCAATGCGATCGGCGCGCTGGGCGACGGTGCGTTCGTCGATCCACCACGAAACCAGGTGGGCCCTGACCTGATGTGGAACTCGATCGTCGTCACTGATGTCGCCACTGCGCAGCAGGCGATCACGACGATCGTCGATCAGGGGGAGGGGACCAGCACCTCGCCCGATGCTGTGGTCGGCGGCGGCTATGCGCATTATTATCGCTTCATGCAGATCCAGAAGGGCCATTTGCTGGTCCCGGTGCCGGGCGGGACCACCCCCGAGGAGCAATATGCCTATACCGGCGCGCCGGTGCCGTTCGACCCGACCGGCGTCTATGCCGTGCCGACCAACCCGGCGACACCGCCCGGTTATGCGGCGGGCTCGGCCCAGGCGTTTGCCAACGACAATTTCAATTACACCTATACCAGCCTGCTCAAATCCCTGCATGCGCTGTTCAACGGCGATGCGGGCGAGGACCAGTTCAACCGGGCGATCGGGCTGATGATGTCGCTGAAGGGCCAGGCGAAGGCGATGATGTCGGGCATCCCGAATCCGGCGGTGCTTACGGGGCCGAGTTTTCAATATCAGCCCGTCAACCCATTGATCGGTTGAGTGAGTCGCCGAGGGACCCCTGGGCTGGCCGAGTGTGCCAATTCTGGCGCACCGCCCGGTTTAGACGGTCCTTCGATGACATTGACGACATGATCTAGTTGACGAGGAGTCGCAGGCCTTTATGTGACGTCAGCATGACTACAGCCGCGACCGGCGGATCGCGCGATCGCCGGATCGAGGATCCCACCAACCTTTGGATCGTGCATCCCGCCGGGCGGCGGCTGATGCCATGGTTCATTGCGCGCGGCATTTCGGCCAATGCCGTCTCGGTAGGCGGGCTTGTCCTCGGCGTGATGGCGGCCGCGGCCTATTATCACTGGGCGGCATGGCCGTTCACGGTACTAGGTCTTCTCCTCAGCATCGCCTGGCTGATCGCTGACGGACTCGACGGCATGATCGCGCGAGCGACCGGCACGGCGAGTCCGCTTGGCCGCTTTCTCGACGGCTTTTGCGATCATGGGGTGTTCATCCTCATCTATGTTTCGATCGCTACCCAGATCGGCACAGTGTCGGGATGGGTGCTGGCCTGCACGGCCGGCGCATTGCACGCGACTCAGTCCAACATCTACGAAGGCGAGCGCGCGCGTTTTCATCGGCGCCGCGATGGCCTGCCTGCCGCCAAGGTCGTGCCGAGCGGCAATTTTCTGCAGCAGGGCTATGAATATGGCTCAGCCTGGGTCGACCGCGCCACCCGCCGGTTCGACGAGGCGCTGGGGAGCAGCACGGCTCCGCAGCGCATGGCGAACGCCTATGCCGAGGCCGCCGTCCGGCCAATGCATCTGATGAGCCTGCTCAGCGCCAATGTTCGCGTCTACGCGATTTTCGTGGCATGCCTGCTCGGCAATCCAAAGCTGTTCTGGTGGTTCGAGATCGTGTTACTCACGACGATCCTGATCATCGGCTTCGTCTGGCACCGTTCAGTCGAGACCCGAATTCTCCGCCTTTTCACCACACATGATTCAACCGGTTTTTCCTCTAAACCCGCCTCCACGAAGGACGTGACGAAGCAATGAACAATATCAACATCGCCCTGGTGGGCATCGGCAACTGCACGAGCTCGCTGGTCCAGGGACTCGAGCATTATCGCGATGGCGCCAACGACACGATCGGCCTGATGCACCATGAGCTCGGCGGGTATCGCCCGAGCGACATCCGCGTGGTTGCCGCCTGGGACGTCGATCGCCGCAAGGTCGGGTTCGACGTTGCCGACGCGATCTTCGCCAAGCCGAACTGCACAGCCGTGTTCTGCCAGAGCGTCGCGCCGACCGGCACCAAGGTGCTGATGGGCCGTGTGCTCGACGGCGTCGCTGAGCATATGGCTGACTATAAGGAAGACCGAACCTTCCTGGTCGCCGATGCGGACGAGCCGAACAAGGAGGACGTCGTCGCTGTCCTGCGCGCCTCCAAGACCGACGTGCTGATGAACTATCTGCCGGTCGGATCGCAGGAAGCGAGCGAATTCTACGCTGAATGCGCGCTCGAGGCGGGCGTCGCGTTCGTCAACAATATCCCGGTGTTCATCGCCAGCAATCCGGAATGGGCGGCGCGGTTCGAAAAGGCCGGCGTGCCGATCATCGGCGACGACATCAAGGCGCAGCTCGGCGCGACGATCGTCCACCGCGTGCTGACCGATCTGTTCGCCAAGCGCGGCGTGAAGCTGGACCGCACCTACCAGCTCAACACCGGCGGCAATACCGACTTCCTCAACATGTCGAACCGCAAGCGGCTTGCCTCGAAGAAAGTGTCGAAGACCGAGGCGGTGCAGTCGGTTGCCGCGGAGCGGATCGAGGACGACAATATCCATGTCGGCCCATCCGATTATGTCGCATGGCAGAATGACAACAAGGTCTGCTTCCTGCGCATGGAAGGCCAGTTGTTCGGCGGCGTGCCGATGAACCTGGAACTGCGCCTTTCGGTCGAGGACAGCCCCAACTCGGCGGGTGTTGCCATCGACATGATCCGCTGCGCCAAGCTGGCGAAGGATCGCGGGCTGGGTGGCCCGATCGATGCCGCGTCTGCCTATTTCTGCAAGCATCCGCGCATCCAGATGACCGATGACCTCGCGGCGCAGGCAGTCGAGAATTTCATCGCCGCGCATTGAGGTGATCGACACCGCGATTCTGCTCGCCGCCGGTGAAGGAAGCCGGTTGCGATCGGCAGCACCGTTCAAGCCGCTCTGTCCTGTCGCAGGAACCCCGCTGATCGCCCATGCGATCGGCGGGCTGGCCGAGGCGGGGATGAAGCGAGTCGTGGTCGTGCTCGGCTATGGTGCCGAAGCGATCGAGACCTGGCTCGCCGGCCGAACCTGGCCGATCGCGGTCGAGACGGTCCGGACCGAGGATTATCGCAAGCCCAATGGCAGCTCGCTTCTCGCTGCTGAGCAGGCGGCGGGGCAGGGTGAGGCTTTGCTCGCCATGTGCGACCATCTCGTCGAACCCGGCCTGTACCGGCATGTAGCGGCGGCCGGTGCCGCCGGCGGAGCGACGCTCGGCATCGACCGCGATCTCGACAATGACTGGGTCGATCTCGACGACGTCACCCGGGTGGAGAGTTCCGGCGATCGTATCGTTGCGATCGGCAAGGGCATCTCGCAGCATGACTGCTACGACACCGGTGTGTTCGCCATCGGCCCGGCCTTGTTTGCCGCGCTGCACACGCTCGACGCCCCCTCACTCACGGAAGGGATGCGGATCCTCGCGCGGACCGGCGACGCGCATATCGTCGATTGCGGCGGTCTGAAGTGGATCGACGTGGACGATGCGGCCTATCTCGCCAAAGCCGAGGCCTGGCTCGCCTCATCAGGACTTAGCCTCGCATCCTGAGGATTTGGGCAGCGAGTCGAATTGGTCGCGCCGGAGCCACGCAAATTCCCTGTTATTTACACGGAACAGGGAATTTTTTTCTTTTTTCGATTCCCAGTTTGAGCTGAACTGGATAGTTATCTATATATTACAATGGCTTATTCAATTGGTTCGTTCGGCCACCTACGTCGGAACAGGGAATAACAGGGAAATTAACAGGGAAATGCGTTGCGCGAACGCCATCCGTGGCGCCCTGCGCAGCATCCAATGAGCCAGACAATAAGAATGAGCGGGCCGGGCTTCTGAGTCGTCCCGTGCGCATTCTATGCCTGATCCGGGGATGCGGTTGAATCTCGGCCAAGGGCGGCTGCGATTGGCTCCCCTCTACAGGGATTCCCCGAATTGATCGAATTCCGACGATGCGCGTTAGTGATGCGTCTGCTGATTGCCGGCGAGGCCCCTCCGGACCTTGCGAGCAGGCAGGAGATCGATGGGTGGGGGATTTTTGTGTGACTGATCAGCCCAGTGCCAACACGAAACTGCGCTCGCCGCGCAAGAACCTCCTCCTGTCCGCGACTATCGAGGCAGGCCCCCTCAAGGCCCCGGTTCGAATTCGGAACCTGTCGGAGACCGGGGCGATGCTGGATGGCGCCGCCTTGCCCGATGTCGGCACCAGTTTCACGTTGCGCCGCCTCGAAATCGAGATTGGCGCGACTGTCGTCTGGGCTTCATCGGGCCGTTGCGGCGTTGCGTTCGACGGCAAGGTGTCAGTGGAAGATTGGGTCGCCGGTGTCCGGCAAATACCGCGCCTGGGCTTGCCGGGGCAGGCCCGCGTCGACGCGATCCAGTCCGCTCTGCGCAGCGGCGACCTGCTGCCCGTCGAAGCTCCCGCACCGACATTGCCGGTCGGTGGCCGTGAGCTGGACCAGCGGATTGCCGAAGAGATCGATCACGCATGGCGGCTCCTCGAAGCCGTTGGCGATGAGCTCAGCGACGATCCCGTCCTGCTTCAGCGGCACGGCGACGCGCTCCAGCGCTTCGACATTGCCTGCCAGATCATCAGCCATCTCGGCGCCGTTATCGGAGCCCCCGATCGCATGGCCGCGATCGAGAGCGTGTCGATGCTGGAGCTCAGGAGCCGCCTGCTTCGAAAAGCCATCTTCTGAACGGGCGCCGGTTTCCCGCAGCGATCCTCGCCGGGGTCTTTTCGTCCTAATCCAGAGCAAGTCGGGCGATCCGCCCGGACCTTTTGAGTGAATCTCTCGTTATCGCTGCTGCGAACGGGAGAAATCGGGGCAATGCCGGATCATGTGAGCGGCTGGCGGACGGCAGGCGGAGGGCATTTTGCATGTGATCCTGGTGCGACTCAGCGCTGCGTATCATTGTCGGTCGCCGGAGCGCGCTCTTGAGCGCGAGCGGAGCAGTTCGGGATCCTCTCGGACGCGATGCGGCAGCGCCATGGTGCATTCCCCTGGCTGGTTGGAAGCAGGTTCTCATCCGAACCTGGAACGAGACCGGCACTGACAATATCGGCCTCATCTCGGCCGGCGTTGCCTTTTACGCTTTCCTTGCCATCGTCCCGATCCTCGGCGGCATCGTCATGAGCTACGGGCTTATCGCAACGCCACAGACGGTGATGAAGACCGTCGTCGCGTTGACACGGGTCATGCCGCGGGAAGCGGCCGATCTGATCGGCGATTTGCTGAGGACCGTCATCGCCGCGTCCGAGGGCAAGAAAGGGCTGGGTCTTCTGCTTGCCCTTCTCGTCTCGCTGTACGGCGCGATGAACGGCTCATACGCAATCGTTACAGCGCTGAACGTCGCGTATGAGGAAAAGGAAAAGCGCAGTTTCCTGGTGTTGCTGCGGCTGTGGCTGCTCATCACGATCGGCGGTTTTCTGCTGACAGTGATGTCGACCACGACCGTCACCGTGATGGCATATCTCGGGTCGCTGTTGCCGACGCTCCCGGACCTCCTGCTCGCGCTTGGCAAGTTGCTGACCTATGCGGCGATGGCTGTGGTCGGCGCCGTCGCGGCAGCCATTCTCTACAGATTCGGACCTTCTCGCCGGCAGGCCCGTTGGGTGTGGCTCGCGCCGGGGTCGCTGACGACATCGATCCTGTGGCTGGTCGTCTCCGCGCTGTTCGGCCTGTATGTCGCGAATTTCGGTGGCTACGACGTGGCCTATGGCTCGCTCGGCGCGGTAGTGGTTCTTCTCACCTGGCTGTATCTCTCGGCCTATGTGATGCTGGTCGGTGCCGAGCTCAATGCCGAGCTCGAGCGGCAGACCGCTTGCGACACCACCAGGGGGCCACCAAGGCCGATCGGCGCGCGCGGCGCGGCGATGGCCGATACCGTCATCCCTTCCGAGACCATCCCTCAAGATACAGCGCCGATGGCGATCTCAACGCGGGAGCTTATGGCGAAACCTTCGGATGCGCCGTTGCGCGCAAACCCTTCGGTGCCACGTTCGACATGAGGTGCAGGGATATTCCTCGCCGCGGGTGTACCGGCCGTACCGTGGCAATCCGGTTGAACTGGCTTCTCGTTGCCGCCGGCTGTTCCTGCCTTGCAGTGCCGATGGCCTTTGCGCAGAGCAAGCCCGATCCGCTCGAGCAAGCGCGCAAGGATCGGAAGAAGCATCAGGCGGATCAACCCGCAACGACCGATGCAATCATCCCCGATTCGCAGTTCGAGAGTGCGCTGCCCCCGATCGATCCGGCGTTGAGCCAGCCGCTGCCGCCTATCGAAAGTATCGATGCGGTGCCGATGGCGCCGGTCAGCCCGCCCGCGACCGCTCCGACGGTCTCGACGCCGTCCCAGGTCGTCACCCCACCAGCGACGGTCGCCGCCCCGGCGGCGCCGGACCCCGCCTTAAGCCAGCCGTTGGCGCCGCTGGCGGGCTTCGATGTAGAACCGCCGGCAGCGACCAGCGCCGAAGTCGCCGACAAGGTGCCCGAGGTCCGCTACTCGGTTAAGGTCGAGGGCCTGTCCGAGGTTGGACTGGAGGACAGGTTCCGGTCGCTCTCGGCGCTCGACAAGGGTGACGGCAAGGGCGCCAATGGTGCGGTCATCTCAGCCCGCGCGCGGGAGGATGAGGGGCTTGCCGGACGGCTGCTCCGCTCGGAAGGATATTATGACGCGGTGGTTTCATCGTTGGTCGAGCCGGTTGCGGGGCAGGCCGGACGGTCGGTAGCGACGATCAGCGCCACGCCCGGCAAGCAATACAGCCTCGGCACGATCACCATCGAGGGGCCTGACGCAATGCCGCCGGGCCTTGTACGCGATGCGCTTGCGCTGCGCACGGGTGACCCGATCGTTGCGGCGGCGATCGAAGCGGCCGAGGGCGGGGTCGCGCTGAAGCTGCCGCAACAGGGCTATCCCTTCGTCAAGGTCGGCGAGCGCGATATCGAGCTCGACGATGTGGCGCATCTCGGCGCTTATACGCTGCCGGTGGACCCGGGGCCGCGCTCATCCTTTGGCACTTATTCGACCACCGGCAGGAAGCTCGCCTTCGACGCTCGCCATGTCGGCGTGCTGGCCCGGTTCAAGCCAGGCGAGCTTTACGACGAGCGCAGGGTCAACGATCTGCGCGAGGCGCTGGTCGCGACCGGGCTTTTCGACAGTGTCGCGATCAGACCGAACCGGACCGGGAAGCTGGCGCCGGACGGCACTGAAATCGTCGATCTCAGCGTGGTGCAGAATGCCGGCAAGCCGCGCCGGCTCGCGGCCACTGCCGGCTATTCGACTGGCGAAGGCTTTCGCCTCGATGCCAGCTGGACTCATCGCAACCTGTTCAAGCCGGAAGGATCGCTGACGGTCGTCGCGACCGGCGGCACGCAACAACAGGGGCTGAGCGCCTCGTTCCGCCGGGCCAATGCCGGACGACGCGATCGCACCGTACTGCTCACCCTCTCGGCGCAGCGGGAATCGATCGAGGCCTATACCTCTTTGATGGTTGGCCTGACCGGCAAGATCTCGCTCGATTCGACGCCGATCTGGCAGAAAAGATGGACCTGGGCATACGGCTTCGAAATTGTCGGCGCGCGCGAAAAGGCGTTCCAGCCCACCACCGGCGCGCGGGACTATCAGAATTACGCGATCGCCGGGGTGAACGGCCAGGTTGCGTTCGACAGCAGCGACAGCCTGCTCAATCCGACCCGCGGTTTCCGCGCGATGGTGCGCCTCAGCCCGGAGGATTCGCAGACCAAGGGGCGGAATTCGCGCTATGTGCGCGGGCAGGTTGATGTGAGCGGCTATTATCCGATCTCGTCGAGCCTTGTCGGGGCGGCGCGGGTGCGTGTCGCTTCCATCGCCGGGGCGGGACGGGACTCGATCGCGCCGTCGCGGCGCCTCTATGCGGGCGGCGGCGGCTCGGTGCGCGGCTATGGCTATCAGGAGCTTGGGCCGCTCGACCCGACCGGCAAACCCGCGGGCGGGCGCAGCCTCGTCGAGGCATCGGCCGAGCTGCGCTACCGCTTCGGCGATTTCGGGATCGTGCCGTTCTTCGACATCGGCCAGTCCTATGATTCGACCCAGCCGAAGTTCAGCGACCTTCGCTATGGGGCGGGTATCGGCGCGCGCTATTACACCAATTTCGGGCCGCTGCGGGTGGATGTCGCGACGCCGCTCGGTCGCCGTCGCGGCGAACCGAAGGTCGCGGTCTATGTTTCGATCGGGCAGGCCTTTTGATGGCCGACGACGTGGCAGATCGGCAGGAGGCACCACGTCGCCCCATCGGGGTGCGCATCGCGATATGGAGCGCGATCGCGGTCGTGGCTCTGATGGTGATCGCGGTGCTGGCTGCCTTCGCACTGGACACCGGGCCGGGGCGCCGCTTCCTCGTCGATCGCCTGTCGGGCTATCAGACCGCTTCGGGATTGAAGATCGAGATCGGCGGGCTTGATGGTTCGATCTACGGGAAGCTGGAAATCCGGGATCTCCGCCTGAGTGATCCGCGCGGGGTGTTCGCCACTGCGCCGCGCATCGATCTCGACTGGCGGCCGTTCGCCTATCTTCGCAAGCATATCGATATCCGTTCCGCCACCGCACCGCTGATCACGGTGGGGCGGCTGCCGCAGCTTAAGGCGGTGCCGTCTGACCCGAACGCTCCGATCCTCCCTGATCTCGACATCGATATCGGACGGCTGAAGGTCGATCGGATCGTGCTTAGCGCGCCGGTTACTGGCGTGCCGCGCGACATGACGCTCGACAGCAAAGTGCATATCGCTGACGGCGTTGCGCAGCTGACCGGCAACGCGGCAGCGCTGAATGCGGGCGATCGGTTGACGATCGCACTCGACGCGGTGCCGGACAAGGACCGGCTGGTGATCAATGCGCGGCTCGATGCCCCGACCGGCGGAATCGTCGCGGGGCTGGCCGGCCTGACTCAGCCGCTTGTCGCTAGGATCGGCGGGCGGGGGAGCTGGTCCGCATGGCAGGGCAAGGCAGTGGCGACGCTCGGCGGCCAGGCCCTTGCCGGCTTGGACCTGCAGGCGCGAAACGGAACCTTCACGGTGCAGGGTCCGCTTCACCCGGGCGTGTTGATGGCTGGCCCGGTCGAGCGGCTTACCGCGCCGCAATTGCTGGTCGATCTTACGACCACTTTGGCCAATCGTCGCGCCGATACCCGCCTGTCGTTGCGATCCGACGCGCTTGCCGTGAACGCGAAGGGGATGATCGATCTCGGGCGAAGCCGGTTCGACGCTTTCAGTGTCGATGCGCGGCTGCTCACGCCGGGTTCGATCGCGCCCAACCTCAACGGGCGCGATGTACGCGCCTCGCTGTTGCTCGATGGTGCCTTCGCTCAGCCATTGGTCGATTACAAGATCAGCGCGGCGGCGCTCGGTTTTGGGTCTACCGTGGCCGAGGGGCTGTACGCCGAGGGGCGTTCGCGGGTCGATGCGGGCAAGATGCTCATTCCCGTTTCAGCGCGTGTTGCGCGGGTCACGGGGCTGAACGCGGCGGCGGGCGGGCTATTGACCAGATTGTCGATCAACGGCGATCTCGCTGTCAGCAATGAGACGATCCTGTCGGACAATCTCAGGCTGCGCTCGCCGCAGATCGACGCGACCGCGGTAGTGATCGCGGATATTGGCAAGGGGTTCTACAAGGGCGCGTTGAAGGGGCGGATCAACGATTACAAGATCAGCGGCATAGGGGTGATCAACCTCTTCACTGATGTGAAGCTCGCAAGCGTCGCGTCGGGTGGGTTCGGACTGGTCGGACGTTTCGCGCTCGATACGGTGCGGCTGGATAATTCGGGTGTTGCCAATTTCCTGGGCGGCAGGGCGTCGGTCAGCGGCGCGATCGGCTATGATCCGAAGGGCGTGTTCGTCGTTCGCGACCTCCGTGTAAGTGCACCACGCTTCCGTATGGTCGGCGGAGCGGGTCGTTACCAGCCTGACGGGCGGATCGCATTCGCCGGGAAGGGTGTTTCCGCGCAATATGGGCCGCTGGACCTGGCTGTCTCGGGCACCGCCGAGCGACCCGTCATTGTGTTGCACGCCGCGCGTCCCAATGTCGGCGTGCAATTGTCGAATGTCGCGGCGACGATCCGGGGGACCGGTAACGGTTATGCCGTCACCGCGACGGGCGGTTCGGCTTACGGTCCGTTCAATGCCGATGTACTGGTGCGGACCGGAGCAGGGCCGCTGACCATCGATATCCACCGCGCGCGTTTCGCCGGCGTGAATTTTGCCGGCACCGTGCGGCAGGTGGCGGCTGGACCCTTTGCCGGACGGCTGACTGCGGCCGGATCAGGCATCAACGGCATCGTGGACCTGTCGGCGCTTGGCGCGGTGCAGCGCGCGCATATCGCCGCGCGGGCCAATGGAGCGCACATCCCGGGCCAGGCCGGCCTCGTGATTGATCGCGCGATCGTCGATGCCACGGTGACTCTCTATGCCAAGGCGCCGGAGATCGTCGCCGATGTGCAGCTCGCCGGCGTGCGGCAGGGCGAGTTCTTCCTGCAGACGGCGCGGGCGAAGGTGAACTATGTCGGCGGGCGCGGCACGGCGCAGCTCGTTGCCACCGGGCGCAGCAGCGCGAGCTTCCGGGTCGCTGCCAACGCGCAGCTTTCGCCTGACCTGTACCGGGTCGCTGCGACCGGCAATCTTGCCGGCATAGCCTTCAAGCTGGCGGCGCCTGCGCAGATACGGAAGGCAGGGGCCAGCTATATCTTGCTGCCCGCTACGATCGTCCTGCCGCAAGGGCAGGTCCTTGTCGCAGGTCGCTATGGCGAGCGGCTCGAATTCCAGTCGCGCTTCCAGAATATGGATATGGCCATCCTCAACGCCTTCGCGACCAATGCCGGAGTGGGTGGGCGCGCGACCGGCAGTCTCGATTTCGTTCAGGCCGGATCGGGCGCGCCTGCCGCCAACCTTCGCCTGGACATCAAGAGCTTCACGCGCTCGGGCGCCGCGACGGTGTCGACGCCGGTCGATATCGCGGCGCAAGGGCAGATCCGGGCTGGCGGCGATAACCTTGATGCTGTCATCCGGCGTGGCGGCGCGGTGATCGGCCGGGTGCAGGTGCGGTTGCAACCGCGTGGCACTGCGCTGAGCGCGCTGAGCGATGCGCCGATGAGCGGCGGTATCCGCTACAACGGCCCCGCCGACGTGTTGTCGAGCCTCGCCGGGATGGCGGGTCAGACGCTGTCTGGGCCAATCGGCGTCGCTGCGGACTTCTCGGGCACACCCGCCGCTCCGCGACTTAACGGCGTGATCCGCGCCAACGCGCTCGCCTATGACAATCAGACCTATGGCACGCGATTGAGCGCGCTGCGCGTTACCGGGCGTTTCACCAATGACCGGCTCGAGATCAGCGAATTGTCGGGCAGGGCGGGGAGCGGCACGATCACTGCCCGCGGCAGTATCGGTTTCGGTGCCAATGCCGGCTATCCGATTGATCTCCACGCTACGTTCGCGAACGCGCAGCTCGCGCGGAGCGATGCACTTGGCGCGACGGTATCGGGCGACGTTGCGATCACCAACAGCGCCGCGAATGGTGCGCTGATCTCGGGAACGCTGGTCCTTCCCGAGGTGCGCTACGAAGTCATTCGCCAGGGGGCGGCCGAGGTCGCCGAATTGCAGGGCGTACGGCGCAAGGGTACCAGCCGCGCCCAGGCGGCGCGCGAGGCGGCTGCTGAAGGCCCGCCCGGCCTGTTCAAGCTCAACCTGCGCATCCGGGCCGACAATCGCCTTTACGTTAGCGGCATGGGGCTGGAGAGCGAATGGAGCGCCGACCTGCGCGTGCGCGGCACCTCGGCGGCGCCTGTGGTGGTGGGCAATGTCGATCTGGTGCGCGGCACCTATAGTTTTGCCGGCAGGCGTTTCGATCTCGATCAGAACAGCGTGATTCGCTTCGAGGGCGGTGCTCCGTCCAACCCGGCTCTGTCGCTGACAGCAACCGGGTCGGTGTCGGGCACTGCGATCACCATCAATATCTCCGGCCGCGCGCAAAATCCGCAGATCAGCTTCACCTCATCGCCGAGCCTGCCGCAGGACGAGCTTCTCTCGCGGATCCTGTTCGGGAACTCAGTCACGTCGCTTTCCCCGATCCAGGCGTTGCAGCTCGCGGCGGCGCTGAACTCGCTGCGCGGCTCAGGGGGAGGGTTGAACCCGCTCGGCAAACTACGCTCGGCCTCGGGGATAAGCCGGTTGCGTATCCTCGGCGCTGACGAGGCGACCGGGCGCGGCACGGCGGTCGCGGCGGGGAAATATATCTCGAACAATATCTATGTGGAGATCGTGACTGACACCAAGGGCTTCACCGCGACTCAGCTGGAGATCGCCTTATCCAAGGCGCTCAGCATTCTCAGCCAGACAGGCGGCGCCAATGGGACCGCGATCAACTTGCGATATTCGAAGGATTATTGAAGACTTCGACGTCGCGATATGACGGGTTCAGGACCTCAAGCTATGGTCGCCGGCGGGCACCCCCAACAGCCGGCTAGTTAATGTCATGTTGCGTTGATTGCCGGTGGCGCGCAGGTAAGTGCGCTTGACGGCAACGGAGGGCAGCAAAGGATGGCGTTGAGAGAGCCCGGAACACCAGCATCGGCCGACGAATCACCGGCTTCGATGATCACGCGATTTCCCAAGGGTTCGGGTCGAAGGCTGCGCGGCGCCGTGGCGCATTATCTCGGAACGGCGATCGTCTCGGGGCAAATCGCGCCCGGCGACACGCTCTCCGGCGAAGTCGCCAATGCCGAGGCACTCGATGTTTCGCGAAGCGCCTATCGCGAGGCTGTCCAGGTGCTGACTGCAAAGGGGCTCGTCGAAAGCCGCCCCAAGGCCGGAACCCGAGTCCGCCCGCGGAGCGAATGGAACATCCTCGATCCGATGGTCCTTGCCTGGGCATTTTCCGGCGAGCCCGATATCGAATTCATTCGCGATCTGTTCGAATTGCGCGCGATCGTTGAGCCGGCCGCTGCGCGACTAGCGGCGGAGCGCCGCGACAAGAGCGATATGAAGCTGATGCGGGACGCGCTGGGGATGATGCGGCGCCACACGCTCGCGACCGATGCCGGCCGTGCGGCTGACCGCGATTTCCATAATGCGATACTTGCCGCGACCCACAACAACGCGTTGATGGCGCTGAGCGCAAGCATCGGCGCGGCGGTGAGCTGGACCACCCAGTTCAAGCAGCGGGCGCGGGCGCTCCCCCGCGATCCGCTGCCTGATCACGTGTTGGTGTGCGATGCGATCATTGCCGGCGATGTCGAGGCTGCTGGCGCCGCGATGCGCACGCTGGTCGATCTCGCGCTGGACGATACTCGCTCAGCGATGTGACGTTCGCTTCGGGCCGAACGCCAGATGCTCGCTGAAGAACGGCATGACGAAGTTCTGGAAACGGTCAGCCACGTCGCTCGTGTGGTCGCCGGAATAGATCGTGAAGCTGTTGGCAACGCCGTAGCGGTCCATCGCCTCATGCAGCTTCTGCGCATCGACCTTGAGGCCGTCGCGGTCGCCGACATCCATCGCGATCGCCCGATATTGCCGCAGATTGCCGATATACTGGTCGACAAAGGCAAGCGGTGCGTTGGCCGCCCATTTCGCCAGCACTTCGCGTTGCTGCGCCTCGTCACCGGTCGGCAGGTCGAAATAGAGCGGCGGGTGCTTGGGGTTGGGTGACCACGCGGCCGCCGCCGCGAATTGGGCCCGTACACCCCACGGTAGCCCCGCCGCATCGGCCGGCGCCTTGATCGTCGCCAGCGCGGCGGTCACCTCGGGGCTGAGCGGCATCGCAGGCCGGGCCGAGAGGCAGCATGGGCTCATTATATAGAGCGCCCCGAACACATCGGCGTGCCTCATGCCGATGCGGCTCGCGCCGTAACCGCCCATCGAGTGGCCGACCAGGCCGCGGCTCTCACGGGCACGGATGGTGCGATAATGCGCGTCGATAAAGCCGACCAGGTCGCGTGACACGAAGGTCTCGAAATCGCCTGTCGTCTGGGACGAGGAATACATGGATCCGTTGTGAACGGTCTTGCTGTCTGGAAACACGACGATCATCTCGCGCGCGCCCTTCGCGAGCGCACCCTCGATGGTCTGCGGTACGTGGATTTCTTTGCTCCACTGGTCGGCACCGATGGAATAGCCATGCAGCGCATACAGCACCGGATAGCGCCGCTTGGGGGCTCGGGCGTAGCTTGGCGGAAGCATCACGATAACGTCGCGGTCAGCCGCGTTGCCCTCGAGATTGCCTTCGATCGCACGCGAATGAACCTTGATGCGTTCAACCGTGAGCGGCAGTGCGCCGGCGACGGGTGCGGGCACGTTGGTCTTGACCTGCGCTTCGGCCGACATACTCCCAAGGCAAGATAGCGCTACCATTGCGCAGACGAGTGCTTGTCCTACTCTCATTCCGGCATCCTCTCCTTAGCTGCTGTTGCAGCGCTTTTTTATGTTATCAGTTCGTTCGGCAATCCGGACGGCGTCGCCAGGCTAGCCCCCTCGCAGCAAACGCATGACCATCGCCCGGATACGTCCGTAATTGCCGCMACCCAGGGGCCCGAGAACGCCGTGCTTTTCTTCCGGCAGGTGCGCGAGCGGATGACCGTCGGGCCGAAACACATAATGATCGAAAAAGGCGCGCCAGGCAGCGCGTTCGGCATCCGGACGTTCCGCAATGGCGATCATCGCCAGCATCATCGCCGTATAGGGCGCGTCCGGACCGGCGCTTGAGGCGTCCCACCAGTAATTGACCAGAATGTTGAAGGGATCGGTCGCTTCCACCTGGTGCCACCACAGCTTCGGCAGATAGAGCGCGTCTCCGGGCGAAAGCTCAGCCACGATAGCGCGCGACGCAGCGGCGCCGAAGCGCGGGTAGCGCGGGTCGGCCGGGTCGGAGCCAGCGGCGAGGCTGATCGGCCGGCCCGACATGGTGTAGTCGATCGGGCCGATATATAAATCACTGACTGCGTCGGGTGGATAGAGAGTGAAGCGGCGCCGGCCGGCCACCACGCAGGCGATATTGTCGAAGGTATCGTTGTGACACGCGACAAACGACGCATTGCCGACCCAGATACGAGGAGCGACCGAGGGCGGAAGCACCGGAAGTCGATTCTCATTCGAGAATCCGGGAAGGAAAATGTCGGTTTCGAGTGAGCCGACATAGACGGAAGGGGATCCCGGTTGAGCGGCACTTGCCAGTATCCGGTCCAGCGCGCCGGGAAGGTCAACCGCGATGCGCTCGAAATTGAAGCCGTCGAGGCCGTCCGTATAGGAATAGCGCCCGGCTATCGAAGGATCGCCGACGAAAGCCTCAGCGGCCGTCTTGTTGGCAAAACGGTCGAGATAGGCGCGGATTGCCCCTGTCGAGGTGCCTGCGGCACGTACCACCGGCCAGTCGCCGCAGATGCCGCGTACGATCACTGGCTGACAGGGCTCCGCCACCTCGCGACGAAATCGTGCCTGGTCGCCAAACACGGCCGGATCCATTTCCAGCGCTGACGGCAGAGTCTCCGTCACGGCGTTCACGGGTTTGAAGTCAGTCGTTCATTGCGGCGTTGCGCAAGAATCGCGACCTGTTTCAACGAGAAGGTTACGCAGAGGGCCGCCTGCAGATAGCCGCTCCGGAAAAGCGCCAGGATAGCGCTATCATCCAAATCGTTCAGGCCATCCCGGCTCACGGTGTAAAGCCCATCCAGGGAAATGCTCGCGCCGTCATCGAACTTCAGAGAGATATCAATGGGTTCCAATATCTTGAGACGAAGGAGTTCGCGAATGAAACTGCGGGTCTCCTCGATTCCGGTCGCGAGCTGACCGATTATGCGCTGCATCTTGCGGAGAGCATTACTCGGCGTGCCATCCTCCTCGAACAGCGCGATTGTCGCGTCTGCGCCGAATCGTGGATTGCCGAGGTCGATGGCAATATTTTGTTCGTCTGCGAAGAAGCCCTGGCGTTGCCGATCCAGCGGCTGGAAACTGGCCCTGCCCTGTGCTGCGAAGTCAACGAGCAGCTCGCCCGGCTCGAAACCAAATAGCGCCGCCGCATAAAATTCTCCGGTCGCCGAGTCCTTCGCAAAGAAAATCGGGCAACTGCTTGCTGCTGCTTCAAATTCACTGACAACGATGGACACGAAATGGGGGTGTGGTCCCGCCGGTTCGATTCGCATCCGGAGGTTTTTGTGCGCTTCGCTGTTCAGCAGCTCGAGTTGTTCGGTCAATTTGCCTCTCCCTGACGGGCGACTTTGCCCGCGCCACGGCCTCGCGGCAAGCCTTGGAAAACGGTGCAAGCTATTTCAAATACGGGAAACAGCTTTCACGTACGGGAAACAGTCGCCCAACGGCCACAGGTTTCGAATTTTATTACGCCGACAAAATCCCCGCTTGATAGCGCTAACTTTGCGCGTTAGCGTGCAACTTGACCGGAGCGATAGAATTCGGATTTTTGGGAGGATGTTTGCGCGCCCCGCAAGGGGTTCAGCGTGCCCCCTGGATTCTGAGCGCGGTCAAGAAGCGCAATGGGTCGGTGTGAGGAAATCCTCACAACCGCCCGAGAACCAAGGGAGGAACGTTATGAGCATGACAGTTTATTCGCGAGCCAAGGGCAGGGGGGGCGCAAGGAAGCTCCTGCTGGCCGCCGCTTCAAGCGCAATCGCGCTTGCGATCGCGTCACCCGTCGCCGCGCAGGAAACTGCGGCTGCTGCTGACAGCCCAAGCACTGAGCAGGACATCATCGTTACCGGTATCCGCGGTTCGCTCCAGCGCAACCTTGATATCAAGCGCGAATCGTCGGGCGTCGTCGAGGTGATCTCGGCGGAAGATATCGGCAAGTTCCCGGATTCGAACGTCGCCTCCGCAATGCAACGCCTGCCTGGTGTGTCGATCCAGCGCTCCGGCTCACGCGGCGAGGCGACGGGTGTCTCCATCCGCGGCTTTGGCGGCGACTTTGTCGATACGCTGTATGACGGCCGCCATATTTCGACCGCGACGGGCGGCCGCGGCGTCGACTTCACGACCGTCGGCGCGGATTTCGTCGGCCGGCTCAGTGTCTACAAGACGCCGGACGTCGAGCTTTCGACCAGTGCAATCGGCGGTACGATTGATATTGCCTACCCCAAGCCATTCGATCGCAAGGGCCTGCATATCGCAGCGATGGCGTCGGGCGCGATCCAGTCGCGCGACAAGGGCGTGACGCCGACCGGCGGCCTCCTGCTGTCCGACACGTTCGCGGACGACACGATCGGCATATTGGTGGACGGCGCCTACACACGGCACGACACCAGGGCGAACCATGTGTTCATCCCTGGCTGGATCGGGCAACAGGGCACGACCGCCGGCGTCACCACGCTGGGCTTCTACAAGTGCCAGCTCACCGCCGTCTGCACGGACGCCGACAAGACCAACGCCAACCGGACCGGCGCGGCGGCCTGGGCGCCGCAGCAGCAGGGTGCCGAGCAGACGTTCAACCAGGATGAGCGGCTCGACGGACGCATCGCGCTGCAATGGGCGCCGACCGATGGTCTGGTCCTGACGGTTGACGACAACTTCAGCCGGCAGACCGTGCACAGCAACGCCTATGGCTATGCCGCCTGGTTCAACGGCGGCGATCTGCGCAACGTCAAGCTCGATTCGAACGGTACGGCTGTAGACTTCACCCAGTTCGGCACGCCGATGGACTTCAGTGCCAACAAGTCTCGGAATATCTTCGAAACGAACCAGTTGGGCGCGAACCTTAAATGGGATATCGCCGACGGGCTCCGGTTCGAACTCGACGGCGCTCTTGCCCGCAGCACGCGCAACCCGGGCAAGAACGGGTACGGCGACAGCATGGATATCGGCTACGGCGGCACGAATTGCGTTGCCGGCGCGCCTGGTACGTATTCGACTGAGCGATGCGGGACGACTCCGGGAGGAGACCCGATCTATCTCTCGACCGTTCTGGGTGCCAATACCGGCGTCAAGATCGTCGGCGATAGCGCCAACACTCTTCCGCAGATGCACGACGTCGGCCCGGCAGGGAACGTCTCCCAGTTCCTCGACACGAGCAAAATCGGCTCGCACGTCATTGTCCGCGGCGCGAACTACAATACCGATACCGTGAAGCAGATCCGCGGCTCGCTCGGCTGGGACAAGGGCGGTCTCAAGGTCAAGTTTGGCGGCCAATATATCGAGGACCGACTGTACGGCGAAGGGACAAGCACCTTCTCCAACGGCGTGTTTGCCAGCCGTTCGGGCTACGGCACGCTCTCCGGACGTAATGGCGGATCGACGGGCGGCATTTCGCCGCTGCCGTCGAACGTCTATCAGGGTTCGGTCAGCACGGCGGGCTTCATTCCGGGCTATAACGGAACGCTCGCGCCGGGGTTCCTCGTGTACGATCCGTATGCAGTCTATAAGCTGCTCGAGGCGAGCGGTGGATCGGTCGCGCCGTCGTATAATGCCGGCAGTGTGTTCGAGGTGCAGGAGAAGACCTACGCGATCTTCTTCAAGGCGGCCTTTGATTCGGAAATCGCCGGAATGCCGTTCCACCTCGCTGCGGGCATTCGCGACGAAGGGACGCATTTGTCCACGATGGGCTTGGACCGCCAGCTTCTCGGACTGGCGCGTCCGGCGGGCGACCCGACGCTGATCCAGCCGGATCCGTTGCTCGGGCCGGCTCATGACGGCTTCTCCGCGGTGCAGCCGATCATCAAATATTCGAACTACAATTTCCTGCTTCCGAGTCTCGATGCCAAGCTCACGGTCGCATCCAACCTGATCCTGCGCCTGGATGCGTCGCGGACACTTACACGGCCTGGGCTGGGGAGCCTGAAGCCGACCATCAATCTCGGGACGTTGCGCGTCGGCAGTCTGTCGGCGAGCGGCGGCAACCCCGACCTGAAGCCCTATCTGTCCGACAATTTCGACGCTGGCGTCGAATGGTATTATGGACGGAACTCGTATCTTGCCGTCAACTTGTACCTGAAGCACATCACCAATTTCATCGTTGGCGGCGTTACGCAGCAATCGATCAATGGCGTGATCGATCCGAGCACTGGGAAGGTTGCGATCTTCAACGTCAACGCCCAGATCAACGGGCCGGAGGCGACGGTAAAGGGCGTCGAAGTGGCGCTTCAGCACACCTTTGGCGATACCGGCTTCGGATTCCAGGCCAACGCCACCATTCCGTCGACCAACCGCAACTACGATCCGACCAACGTCACCGGCGGCGCGTTCACGATCACCGGGCTCACGAAGTCGGCGAATTTCGTCGGCTTCTACGACAAGCACGGCATCCAGGCGCGCGTCTCGGTCAACTGGCGTGATGAATATCTGTCCGGTCTGGGCCAGGGTCAGGGCGGTGCCTACGGGGCCGAACCGGTCTATGTGAACAGTCAGCTGCAGGTCGACGCTTCGGCCAGCTACGACATCAACAAGATGTTCACTGTGTTCGTCGAAGGCTCCAACCTGAACGACTCGACCTACAGCACGCATGGCCGCTTCAAGAACCAGGTGCTCGACGTCTGGTCATACGGGCGCCGCTTCACTTTCGGAGCGCGTTTCCACTATTGACGTCTGAACTTCGGGGGGCGCCTTATGCAGGCGTCCCCCAAATTTTTTACAGGTTCCCAATGGTCACCCGCACCCGCAATATCGTGATCGTTGGCGGTGGCACCGCCGGCTGGCTCACGGCAGGCATTATCGCCGCCAAGCACCGCAGCCGGATCCCTCACGACTTCACTGTCACGCTCGTCGAATCTCCCAATGTGCCGATCATCGGCGTGGGTGAGGGCACCTGGCCCACGTTGCGTTCGACACTGAAGAAAATTGGGGTGTCGGAAACCGATTTCTTTCGCGAGTGCGATGCGTCCTTCAAGCAGGGCGCGAAATTTGCGCGCTGGACGACCGGCGCTGACGACGACGCCTATTATCATCCGCTCATGCTTCCCCAGGCGTTCGAGCAGATCAATCTCGTGCCGCATTGGCTGAGTCACGCACAGGGCGAAAGCTTTTGCGACGCAGTGTGCTCGCAGGGGAAGATTTGCGACGACGGGCTGGCCCCGAAGGCGATCACCACGCCCGAATATGAGGGGGCGGCGAATTACGCCTATCACCTCGACGCAGGCAAGTTTGCGCCCTTCCTGCAACGGCATTGTTGCGAGAAACTGGGGGTGCGCCACGTCCTTGCCGATGTCCGCAATGTCACGCTGGCCGAAGATGGCGACATCCGGAGCGTGGTCACCGAACAGGCCGGGGAAATCGAGGGCGATCTGTTCGTCGATTGCACAGGCTTCCGCTCGCTGCTCCTCGGCGACACTCTTGGCGTGCCGTTCAAGGAGTGCGGCGACGTTCTGTTCTGCGATACCGCACTCGCGGTTCAGGTGCCTTATGATAGTGACGCGAGCCCGATCTCCTCGCACACGATCTCCACGGCGCAGTCGGCCGGCTGGATCTGGGATATCGGCCTGCCCACACGGCGCGGAACCGGGCATGTCTTCTCGAGCCGCCACATCTCTGACGACGAGGCCGAGCGCGAACTGCGCGCCTATCTCGGAGCAGCGGGCCGCGACCTTCCGGTGCGCAAGATAAAGATCCGGGCGGGGCACCGCGAGACCTTCTGGAAGCGCAACTGCGTCGCGGTCGGGCTCGCCGCCGGATTCATGGAGCCGCTGGAATCGTCAGCGATCGTGCTGATCGAGCTTTCCGCCAAGATGATTGCCGAGCAGATGCCGGCGTGCCGGGAAGTGATGGATGTGATCGCCTCCCGCTTCAACGCCACCTCGCAATATCGCTGGGGCCGGATCATCGATTTCCTCAAACTCCACTATGTCCTGACGCAACGCACCGACACCCAGTTCTGGCGGGACAATGTGCTGCCCGAGACGATCCCGGAACGGCTGCAGGAGCTGCTCCTGTTGTGGAAATACCAGTCTCCCTGGTTTCACGACGAGTTCGACCGGATCGACGAGGTCTTTCCCGCCGCGAGCTATCAATATGTCCTGTACGGCATGGGTTTCCGCACTGAGGTCGAACCCGACGCGATCGCGGGCGAGGCACGGCAGGCGGAGCGTGCGAGGCGCGAGAATGCGCAACGCACCGATCGCCTCCGCGCCGGGCTGCCAAGGCACCGCGACCTGATCCGCAAGATCGTCGCGCAGGGCCTGCAGCCGGTGTGAGACATAACGGAAGAGTCAAATAAAGGCGCGGCAAACGCGTCGCCATAATGTCGGTCGGGAGGATTTGATGAAAGCCTGGTTGGTCGCGGGTGCCGCGCTCGCTCTGTCGCTGCCTGTGTCTGCACAGGCCGCCGAAACCCGGCGCTCCTCCTTCGGGACCCTGCCGGACGGGCGGGCCGTCGAGGCAGTCACGCTGTCCAACGCCAGGGGCATGCGCGCGACCGTCATCAACTACGGCGCAATCCTGCAATCGGTCATCGTGCCGGACCGTGCGGGCAGGAGCGCTGACGTGGCGCTCGGCTATGCCGATATGACCGGCTATCTGAAGGCTCCGAATTATTTCGGCGCGACCGTTGGCCGCTATGCCAATCGCATCAAGCTCGGGCATTTCTCGCTCGACGGGAAGGCGTACACGCTGGCCATCAACAATCGGCCGAACGCCTTGCACGGCGGACCGACTGGCTTCGACAAGCGGCTATGGACGATCGAGAAGGTCACCAATGGCCCGACCGCTAGCGTCGTAATGCGCTATGTCAGTGCCGACGGCGAAGAGGGATATCCGGGCCAGCTGACGGTTACGGCGACCTATTCGCTCAACGAGCGCAACGAATTGTCGGTCGAATATACGGCGGTCACCAACAAACCGACCATCGTCAACATCACCAATCACAGCTTCTTCAAGCTCGGCGGCGAGGGATCGCCGCACTCGATCTATGACGAGGTGATGACCATCCCGGCTGACTCCACGACCCCGGTCGACCGGACGTTGATCCCGACCGGGGATCTGCGTCCCGTCGCCAACACGCCGTTCGATTTCCGTAAGCCGAGGGTGATCGGAGACCATATCCGTGATGCGCGCGATCAGCAGATCGCGTTCGGCCAGGGCTATGATCACAATTTCGTGATCGCCCGCACCATGAGCATAGCACCGCGTCTCCACGCCCGGGTCGAAGATCCGCGGAGCGGGCGGGTGATGGAGCTGCTGTCGAACCAGCCCGGGCTGCAGGTCTATACCGGCAATTTCCTGGACGGTTCGGCGATCGGCAAATCGGGCCACGCCTATCGCCAGGGCGACGGACTGGCGCTCGAGCCGCAGCTCTTCCCCGACACGCCCAACCAGCCCGCCTTCGGGTCAGCCAGGCTCGACCCCGGGCAGACCTATCGCAACATCATCGTCTACCGCTTTTCGACGCTCGGAGGGGCTCACGCAAAGCGCTGACACAAGGAAAATGAGCCGCAAGACCGGCCGCTGAGGAGAGCGACATGACCAAGGAACGGGCAATCGGATCGGGCATCAACCGGCGTGACGCGCTGACCCTCGGGGCCGGAGGAATCGGGCTGGCGATGAGCGGAGCGGCGAGCGCTGCACCCAAGCGCGCGCCGGCCCGGAGCACGCCCGGCGCCGGCACCACCCCGCGCTCGGCCATCGCCAACACCCAATATGGCAAGGTCCGCGGCTATGTCGCGAGCGATGTCTTCACCTTCAAGGGCATCCCTTATGGCGACGACACAAGCGGCGATAATCGCTGGCTGCCGGCCAAACCACCGAAGCGCTGGAGCGAGGAATATCCGGCGCTCGCTTATGGCGCGAACTGCCCCCAGACGCTGCACAATTTCCGCGCGGCGGAGCACACCTTCCTGCAGCAATGGGACGACGGCTTCCTCGGCGAAGACATGTTGAAGCTCAACATCTGGACACCGTCGCTCAGCGGTAGTCGCCCGGTCATGGTGTATTTCCATGGCGGCGGCTTCAGCTTCGGCTCGTCCTATGAACTCGCCTCGCATGACGGTGCGCAGATGGCGCGCCATCACGATGTGGTGCAGGTCTCGATCAACCACCGGCTGAACGTGCTCGGCTTCCTCGACCTCGCCGAGGTGGGTGGCTCGCCCTATGAGGAGTCGGTCAATGTCAGCATGACCGACTGCATTGCGGCGCTCCGCTGGGTGCAGGAGAATATCGCCAATTTCGGCGGGGACCCCAACAAGGTGCTAATCTACGGCCAGTCCGGCGGCGGTTCCAAGGTAACGACATTGCTTGGCATGCCGAAGGGCAAGGGCCTGATCCACCGTGCCATCGTTCAGTCGGGCGGCGGCGGGAACAACCCCTCGCTTGAGCAATCGCGCGAGTTCTCCCGTCGCTTCATAAAGGAGCTGGGGGTCGGCGCGAACGATATGGCCACGCTTCGGAAAATGGACTGGAACCGTCTGTACACCGTCGGCAGCAAGGTCGCGAGCGACATCAACGGGCCCGCGCGGCCCGGGGTCGGGGCGCCTGGTCCAGGCACTGGTGCGCCACGCGTCGGATGGTCGCCGACGGTCGACGGCAAGGTCATCACGTTGCGATCGTTCCAGGATGCCGCGCCGGACATTTCGCGGGACGTTCCGGTCATCATCGGCAATGTCAGCGAGGAGGGCATGCGCTTCAGCCAGAACCCGACAGAGGCCGAATGGCGCACGCAGCTGACTGAATCGCTTGGCGCGGCCAAGGCCAATGCGCTGGTCGATGCGATGAAGGCGGCGCATCCGGAAAAGGCGATCCGCACCCTGTCTTACGGCGTCGGCGGCCTGTCGGGGCGCAACAACGTCCAGCGCATGGTGAAGCTCAAATATGAGCAGCATGCGGCGCCGGTGTATCAATATCATTTCCAGTGGCAGTCGCCCCAGCTCGATGGCGTAGCGGGCGCCTGGCACACCGCCGAACTCGCCTTCTGCTTCGACAACACCGCGCGGTGCGAGCAGGGCACCGGCAATACGCCCGAAGCGCAGGCGCTCGGCAAGACGATGGCGACGGCCTGGGCGAATTTTGCCCATACCGGCAACCCGAGCCAGCCCGGTCTCGCATGGGCCCCGAGCGATCCGACGCGGTGCCAGACGATGGTATTCGATACCCGGTCGCGCATGGTCGACGATCCTGAAGGCCCTGTCCGCCGGATCCTGCTAACCTGACCTGGCTTGGCACGTGCGTCGTTTCAGGGCGCGTCGATTCAACGCGAGAAGGTGATGCTTTATGCTGTTCCCACCGCCGCGGCGGTTGGGACTGGGGCTGTGGGAAATGTCAGCGCCCCGCATGACATTTCCAACACGCGCCCTCCTGCGAGCAGTCCGACTCGGCCTCGATTCAACATCCCGCCAAAGCGTCATAGATCGGCAAGGCCATCACGGTGGCGCGGCTCATTCTCATCGCTGGACAAGATTTCAGGCCAGCGGCCTTTGGAGCATAGCGCGCTGATATAGTCCTGATTTTGCGCGCGATGCTTTAGCTCGACATCAAGCGATAGCGCCGGGCTCGTTCATGCGGACCAGGTCGGCGAGCGTCGCCGTCACGGGGGTCGGAACGCCAAGCGAGGCCGCTTCGCGCGCCACCGCACCGTTGATCGACTCGATTTCGGTCGGGCGCCCGGCAAGCCGATCCTGTAGCATCGATGCCTTGTGCTGACGGTGGTTTGTTAGGGCGAAATCGACTTTCGAGCCGATCCGGTCCGCATCGACGATGATCCCCTTTGCCGCTGCCGTAGCGACCACTTCTCCAACGATCGCCGCCGCAATCCGTCGGCCCGCAGCCGTGTCCATGCCGCCGACGGTCAATCCCGTTACGGTTGCCATCGCATTCAGCGCCGCGTTGAAGGCGACCTTCTCCCACACCGCTGCTTGCACATCGGCATCGAAACTCGTCTCGATCCCGCAGCTGGCGAACAGGCTGGCGACCGCCCGCGCTCCTGCTTCAGCCGCCGCGCAATAGCCACCGACCCGTACATTGCCATGGCCGTGCGACGACACCCGGGTCGGCGCTTCGAGATCTGCGGGAAGGTCAGTCACGCCGATCAGGACCTGCGCGGCGGGGAAGATCTCGGCGATCGCCTCTGCGTTGCCGATCCCGTTCTGCAGCGTCAGCGCATGGTTATGCTCTCCGGCCAGATGCGTGACCGAGGCGATCGCGGCTCGGCTGTGCATTCCCTTGGTGAAGAGAAGAATGAGATCGGGCGGCGTCGTCACCTCTGCGGCCACGCTGGCGCGGACCGGAACCGATCGGGCGCCCCGGTCGTCCGCGAGCGTGATGCCGTCCCGCGCGATTGCCTCGAGCCTGGCGCGATCCACATCGACCAGCGTCACCTGTGTGCCGGCCTCCGCCAGCCGGGCTGCGAACAGGCAGCCCATGGCGCCCGCCCCGACGATCACGACATCTCGCATGACTTCCCCTCTCAACGCTGAAGCTCGGCGGCTTCGGCTCTTTCATCCGGTGCGATGGCGGCTTTCAGCGGCAGCACCGCAAGCAATTGCCGCGCCGCCGGCGCCAGGCTGCCGCGACGGCGCGTATACACAAAAAAGCGCCGCTCGAGCGAAAGCGCGGGCACCTGCAGGGCAACCACCGCGCCGCGCTGGATATCGCCCACCAGAAGCGGATGAGGCAACCAACCGAGCAACCTGCTCGCGGTCACACAGGCCAGCATCACGCCGATTGAATTGGTCTCGATCGCGACACGCGGCAGCGGCCCTCCGGCCTCGGTAACATGCCGTTCGAACAGCATCCGCGGCGCTCCGCCCGGCGGGGGCATCGCCCAGGATTCCGCCAGGATCTGCTGCATCGTAACCTCGGCCATTGCAGCGAGCGGATGTGTGGCCGCCGAGAAAACCGCGTAAAAATCGCCGGCATCGCATTCGGCAATCGGCCAGATGTCGGGGTGCGGCGCGATGGGCGGGGCGATCATCAGGTCGATGTCGCGGTCGGCGAGGGCAGTCGCCAGTTGATCGTCCGGCGCGTCGAGCACGCTGACCTGCAGTGCGGGCGCCAGTTCGAGCAATCTGGTGATCGCGCCCGGCAGGATGGTGCGGGTGACGGCGGCCACCGCGCCGATCCTTACCCGGCCGGTGCCGAGCCCCCGCAATGCATCGAGCTCCCCGACCGCCTGTTGCATCTCGAACAGGAGAAGGCGCGCGTGCGGAGTCAGCAGTTCGCCGGCTGCGGTCAACGCCATTCCTTTGCTGTGCCGATCGAACAGCGGCTGGCCCAGCCTTTCTTCCATCGTGCCGATCAGCCTGCTCAGCGCCGGCTGAGTCATGCAGGCCGCATCGGCCGCCCGCCCGAGGCTGCCATGGTCCACAACGGCAAGGAAGGATCGCAATTCGCGCTGATCGAAAGCCATAACGGAATGCTATGGCTTTTGGCAAAGAACGCAATGGCATCAATGCCTGAAACCGCCATAGATGCTCGCAACGAAAGGGGAGCGATGTCCGAGGCGAAGGTGACCGTGCGCGCGGCGACGCTCGAATTGCTTCGTGCCTTTGGCATGACGACGATCTTCGGCAATCCGGGCTCGACCGAACTGCCCCTGTTCCGCGATTTCCCCGACGACTTCCGCTACATCCTCGGCCTTCAGGAATCAGTCGTGCTCGGCATGGCCGATGGCTATGCCCAGGCCACCGGGAATGCGGCGCTGGTCAACCTTCACTCCGCCGCTGGCGTTGGACACGCTCTGGGCAACCTGTTCACCGCGCACAAGAACCAGACGCCGATGGTGGTAACGGCGGGCCAGCAGGCGCGATCGATCCTCCCGTTTGAGCCGTTCCTGTTCGCTGAGCGGGCGACCGAATTCCCCCGGCCTTATGTCAAATGGGCGATCGAACCGGCCCGCGCCGAAGATGTGCCGGCAGCGATCGCGCGGGCTTATTATATCGCGATGGAGCCGCCCTGCGGCCCGACCTTCGTGTCGATACCGGTCGACGATTGGGAGGTGCCCTGTGCGCCGCTCGCGGCTCGAAAGCTGACCGCCCGCAATCCCGGCGATCCGGAAGCACTGGCGGCGGTGGCGCAGGCTCTGGCCGGCGCGCGGCGACCGGCATTCGTGCTTGGCGCCGGCATTTCACGCGACGGCGCCTGGCACGAAGCGATCGCTTTGGCCGAGCACCATGCCGCTCCCGTCTGGGTCGCGCCCTTCGCCGCTCGTGAGGTCTTCCCCGAGAACCACCCGCTGTTCGCGGGCTTCCTGCTTCCGTCCCGTGAAGCGATCGTGCGCGACCTGACCGGCTATGACGTCGTCGTCGTGATCGGCGGGCCGCTGTCGCTCTATCATACCGAGGGCTTCGGCCCCCATATCCGCGATGAGGCGAAGCTCTTCCTGATCGTGGACAATATCGCGCATGCCGCCTGGGCGCCAACCGGCACCGCGGTCATCGCGAACGCAAAGCTTGCGCTTGCGGAGCTGTTGCGTGGCGCCGCCCCAGTCGAGAGAACGTCGCCGGTACTGCGCCCAGCTCCAGCGCCCGTCACTGACGCTGTGCTGACCGACGCCTATCTGCTCCAGCAGATCGCCCGGTTGCGCCCAGAAGGATCGATCATCGTCGAGGAGGCACCATCGAGCCGCGGCGCGATGCACACTTATCTGCCGATCCTCAGCGCCGGTGGGTTCCACACCTGCGCGAGCGGCGGGCTCGGTCATGGCCTGCCGGCTGCGGTGGGGGTGGCGCTGGGTTGCCCCGGCGCGGGGATCATCGCGATCATAGGCGACGGATCGAGCATGTACGCCATCCAGGCATTATGGAGCGCAGCGCAACTGGAGTTGCCGATCAGCTTCATCATCGTCAACAATAGCCGCTATGAAGCGCTGGTCAGCTTCGGCCGGCATTTCGGATTGCAGAAAACGGTAGGCACAGACCTTACCGGCCTCGATTTCTGCCATATCGCGGAGGGAATGGGCGTGAGTGCGGTGCGTGTCGACGAGCCCGCGGCATTGGACGTAGCGCTTCGTGCCTCGTTCAGCTCGCCGCGCCCGTCGCTGATCGATGTGCGCGTCCAATGACTGACCCGGCGACCCCGAACATGTTCGAAGGACGGCTTTCGGACCTGATCGACGATCGCCCGCAAGACGGCATCTTCCGGGTCAACCGCGCCATCTTCGACGACGCAGGCGTCTTCGAGCTTGAACGCAGGAAGATATTCGAAGGCGGCTGGGTCTTCCTCGGCATCGCTGACCAGGCACCCGCAGCCAATGATTTCTTCACCACCGATATCGGCCGCGTGCCCATCCTGGTCAGCCGCGGTGGCGACGGACAGCTGCGCGGCTTCGTCAATTCCTGCCCCCATCGCGGATCGCGCATCGCCCAGACTTTGGCGGGCAATGCCCGGCTCCATGTCTGCCCCTATCACAGCTGGACCTTCGACAGCGCGGGCCGCAACAAGGCGATCAAGCTGAAGCGGGCCGGCTGCTATGCCGAAAGCTTCGATCAGGACAGCCATGACCTCGCGGCGCTTCCGGCATTCGGTGAGTATCGCGGTTTCGTATTCGGCAGCCTGGGCGCTGACGTGCCAACGCTGGAGGCGCATCTCGGCGAGGCGATGAAACTGCTCGACCTCGTGGCCGACCAGAGCGAGCAGGGGTTCGAACTGGTGCCCGGCGGCGTGACTTTCACCTATCAAGCAAACTGGAAGCTCCAGCTCGAAAATTGCTCCGACGCCTATCACTTCACCTCGACCCATCCGTCCTACATCCGCATCCTTGAACAGCGGCAGAATGCGTCCAACGGGGCAACCGTCCGCTCGGTCTGGGAGGACAGCGACTATTGGCGCGAGGATGCCGCGGGGATCGCCGGGGGCAGTTTCAGCTTCCCTTATGGGCATGTCCTCAACTGGGGGATCTTCGGCGTGACCGAGGCCCTGCCGCTCTACGAAAGCGCCGACGCGCTGGCCGAGCGACATGGTGCGGCGAAGCGCGACTGGATGTTCAACATGCGCAACCTCACGATCTTCCCCAACATGCAGATCGCCGAAAACGCATCGAGCCAATTGCGGGTCATCCGCCCGCTGGCGCCGGATCTCACTGAAATGCGCACCTGGTGCATCGCGCCCAAGGGCGAGAGCGCTGAGGCGCGCCGGCAACGGCTCCGGCAATATGAGGATTTCTTCAATCCCAGCGGCATGGCGACTCCGGACGACACCGTCACATATGAAAACTGCCAGCGCGGTTTCGCGAGCCGTGTCGCCCCCTGGCTGCAGGGCTATGCGCGCGGCACCACCGCGAGCAGGGAAGGGGGGAACGCGTTTTCCGATCTCCTCGGGATGACGCCCGAGCACAATGTCCTGGCCGACGCCCAGCTCGGCGACGAAACCCTGCTCCGTGGCTATTACCGAGAATGGGCGCGCCGCATGGCCGGGGTCCTGGAACCATGACCTTCGATCTCCGCACGGTGGAAGCGCTGCTGTACGATGAGGCCAGATATCTCGACGAGGGCCGATGGGACGAATGGCTCGACCTCTATGTCGAGGATGCGGTCTTCTGGATTCCGGCCTGGAAAAGCGAAACCGAGGTGACTAGCGACCCGGCGCGGGAATTGTCGCTCGTCTATTACCAGGGCCGCAAGAATCTCGAGGACCGGGTGTGGCGAGCGCGATCCGGCATGTCGGTGGCCTCGGCGCCGCTCCCGCGTGTCGTCCATCAGATCACCAATATCAGCCTAAGTGCGGAAGGCGTGGACGAGGCGCAGATCGCGTCCAATTTCAGCGTGCATCTCTATGACAAAAGATCATCCAGAACACATCTGTTCTTCGGCAGATATAGCCACAGCCTTTTGCGCCAGGCCGGCAGCATCAAGATCGCCCAGAAGAAGATTATCCTGCTGAACGATACCATCCCGACGGTGCTGGATTTTTACTGCATCTAGGATTCGGGACGAATGTGGTGCCGGTTGCAGGAATCGAACCCGCGACATCCAGTTTACAAAACTGGCGCTCTACCAACTGAGCTAAACCGGCCCCGGGGCGTAAGCCCCAATTCCGAAACAGGGCGTGCACCCCGAGTCATTTGACGGCCGCTAAATGCGTCAGACGACGCCGAAGGTCCAGCCCTCCCGTAGCCTGATTTCCTGCGTGAGGCCCGGCGGATGCCAAAACTCTTGTCGCCCGGCGTTGGCGCGGAGCCAGGCGGCGGTGAGGATCGCGTCAGTGGCGTGGTCGGTGTAGCGGGCAAGTGGGATGTGCGGCTTCGATCCGATCGCCGCCAGCGCCACGTCCAGCGCAGGGCCATCGCGAAACTTGCTCAGGCCCTTGCGCAACCCTCCGGCGCGCGCGGCGATCGCGGTATAGATCTCGACCACCACCGCGCCCGTCGCGGGCAAGGGATCTATGGGCCAGACCGGAATCGCGGGTCCAAGATGATGCAGCAGCCGCATGCCGGCAAAGCTTGCCTTGGCGACCTGCGCCGCGCCGATAGCGTCATAAACAGTCGAAGGCTTGTGCCCACCGCTCGCTCTGTAGTGCGCCTCGCACCGACGGAGATGCATGAAATCGGCCTTGGTGCCATCGGCCGCGCCAAGATAGAAATGCCGCCCACGCCGGCTTTCGAGAAAGGACGCCGCTCCCAGATCGCTGTCGGGGCTCGCCGCATCGACATAGGCCCAGAAGGCGCGGGGGGTTGCGGGCGTGTCCTCCCCGGGCAGATAGGCGCCGCGCTCGATCCAGGGCGGCGAAAAGGTAAAATCGAAACCGACCAGCAGCGGCTCCTCGGCATTGGCGCGCAACCATTCGAGGATCTCAGTGCGCGACCATGATTTATGCGGCGGCTCGACCAGCACCGGCGCGACATCGCCTGACTCGCAGACCGCCAGCGCAATGCCCGGATGGCGAAAACCCTTCGCCCCAGACCAGTCGATCGCCGCAAATCGAGTGAAATGCATCACGCCTTTTTGCGCGGCTTCGGCCTTGGGCGGCTGGCGCTCCAGTCGCGCGAGCGTTCGATCATCGCGAACACCCGCTCGGGATCGGGGCTGTCGTACCGCACGAGCAGGCCGGGCCAGCCATGATAATGCGGCGTCTGCCAGAAAGTGTCGGGATCGGTCTCGATCAGCATTTCCTTGGTGTCCTGGTCGATCGCCAACACGAACGAACCTTCCTCGCGACCGCCGTTGATGAAGGCGCGACCATTGGAGGCGATCTTGATCGCAGGCTTGCCATAGCTGGTCGACAGCTCGGTATCAGGCAGTCCGAGTGCGAAGGATGTAACCTTGTGCCAGTCGAGCGTCATCCGCCTTGCTCCTTCAACTCCCGCCAATGCGCCATCCGCTCGGCGATCCGCTTTTCCAGGCCGCGATCGGTCGGGTTGTAGAAGCTCTGCGGGCTCATCTCCGCCGGCCAGTAATTCGATCCGGAGAACCCCTCAGCGCTGTCATGATCATAGGCATAGCCTTCGCCATAGCCGATATCCTTCATCAGCTTGGTCGGCGCGTTGAGGATATTCTGCGGCGGCATTAGCGATCCGGTTTCCTTCGCACTCCGCCACGCCACCTTCTGCGCCACATAGGCGGCGTTCGATTTCGGGGCGACCGCGCAATAGAGACACGCCTGCGCGATCGCGAGCTCGCCTTCGGGCGAGCCGAGAAACTCATAGGCGTCCTTGGCGGCAAGGCATTGCACCAACGCATTGGGGTCGGCGAGCCCGATATCCTCGCTCGCGAAACGTGTGATGCGGCGGAGCACGTAAAGCGGCTCCTCGCCCGCGGTCAGCATCCGAGCGAGATAGTAGAGCGAGGCCTGCGGATCGGACCCACGCATCGATTTGTGGAGCGCCGAAATGAGGTTGTAATGCCCCTCGCGATCCTTGTCGTACACCGCGACCCGGCGCTGCAGGAACGCCGACAGCCCGGCCGGATCGAGCGGCTCGGGCAGATCGACCGAGAACAGGGTCTCGGCCTGGTTGAGCAGGAACCGGCCATCGCCATCGGCGCTGGCGATCATCGCATCGCGCGCCTCGGGGGTGAGGGGCAGGGGGCGTTCTTCGATCTCCTCAGCGCGATCGAGCAGTTTTTCGAGTGCGCCGCGGTCGAGCCGCTGCAGGATCAACACCTGCGCCCGGCTCAGTAAGGCGGCATTGAGTTCAAAGCTCGGGTTCTCGGTGGTCGCGCCGACCAGGGTAACGGTGCCGTCCTCGACATAGGGCAGGAACCCGTCCTGCTGCGCGCGATTGAAGCGGTGGATCTCGTCCACGAACAACAAGGTGCGCTTACCGATCTTCGCGTGCTCGCGCGCCTCGGCGAAGGCCTTCTTGAGATCCGCAACGCCCGAGAACACCGCCGAGATCGCCACGAAGCGCAACCCCACCGCATCGGCCAGCAGCCGCGCGATCGTCGTCTTGCCGGTGCCGGGCGGGCCCCAGAGGATCATCGAAGACAGCCGCCCCGCCGCCACCATCCGCCCGATCGCACCGTCAGGGCCAGTCAGATGTTCCTGGCCGACCACATCCTCGAGCCGCGCCGGACGCAGCCGGTCAGCGAGCGGCGCATTCTCTGCAAGCGCCTCGCGGGCGGGTGGGTCAAAGGTCGCGAAGAGGTCGGCCATCGAGGGAAGATAGGGCGCGACACCAATTCTAGCCACCCCGTCATGCCGGACTTGTTCCGGCATCCATGTCTCCCCGAACGCTACAGAAGTTGCTCACGCGGCACGATGGACCCCGGAACGAGTCCGGGGTGACGATCCGGCTAGTGAATTTTTCCAAAAACCCTCTTGTCAAAATCGACTCAAGATATATCTTAGAGCCATCTTGATACAGAAAGGACTAACAAGAATGTTTCATCACCATATGCGCGGCCGCGATTGCGGCCCCCGCGGCGGACGGTTTTCGCGCGGACCCTTCTCGGTCAGCTGGGAAGTTCATGGCGACGGCCATCATGGCGGGCGCAGCCGCCGCATGTTCGACGGCGGCGAGCTCCGGCTCGTCCTGCTCAAGCTGATCGAGGAGCAGCCGCGCCACGGCTATGACCTGATCCGCGACATCGAGGAGCGCACCAGCGGCGCCTATGCCCCGAGCCCGGGCGTTGTCTATCCAACCCTCACCATGCTTGAGGATATGGGCCTGATCGAGGAGCAGAAGGCCGAAGGCGCCAAGAAGCTCTATGCGATCACCAATGCCGGCCAGGCGCACCTCACCGAGCGCGAAGAAGAGGTCGAGGCCTTGTTCGCGCGCCTCACTGAAATTGGCTCACGCCGTTCGCGCACCAGTGGCGGACCGATCATGCGCGCCATGGGCAACCTCAAATCGGTGCTGCAGCAGCGGCTCGGCGCGGGTGAAATCGATTCGGACATGATCCACAAGGTCGCCGCCGTGATCGACGAGGCCGTGCAGAAGATCGAGCGGCTGTAAGTCTGGTTTGACTGAAAGGCCGGGCGTGACACGCCTCCAACTCCTGCGCCGGCGGCTGGGCATCACCCCCGCCGCCGGCGCCGATATCACCAAAAAGGAATTCGCGCATGGACAGCGCCACGGCGAGCGTGCCGACACCCAGCGGCAGCAAATATCTCCAGCAGCTCTGCAAACACTGGTCCCATAATCTCACGGTGGAGTTCACCGCCGATCACGGCACCGTGATATTCCCGAAGGACGCCCGCGGCGCCGATCATCCGGGCGACGGGCTCGTCACCTTCGATGCCGGTGCCGACGCGTTACAGGTCCGGATCGACGCCAGCTCACCAGAGCAACTCGAAGGCCTGAAAGGCGCCGTCGCCCGCCACCTCGACCGCTTCGCTTTCCGCGAGGCGCCACTGCCGTTCGATTGGCAGTAGATTTTGGCGCCAACCGAATGTCCTGCAGACCCCCCTCCCGCGTGCGGGAGGGGAGGAAGAAGGTACTGCGTCGCACTCTACCCCCCTCAGCCCCGCTCGATCACATAAACCCGCAACATCTCCGCATCGTCCCCCCGGCGGAAATCCAGATCGGCACGCCGCGTCATCCCCAGCCGCTCCATCAACCGCCACGACGCGACATTGTCGTCCGTCGTCCACGCGGCAACCAATGGCGCGTCGGTATGCGCCCACGCCCAGTCAATGCTGGCCCGCGCCGCCTCCAGCGCATAGCCCTTGCCCCAATACGCCTCGGCGATCCGCCAGCCGGCCTCGTGCCAGCCATGCACTGGCATGCCAGGATAATTGCTCGCAATACGGATGCCACAGGTGCCGATCAGCTCCCCCGTCTTGCGCAACTCAACCGCCCAATAGCTGAACCCATGTCGGGCCTGATCGGCGATGCGCTTGTCGATCAGCGCGTCGATCTGTGCCGCGCTGCGCACCCCGCCGAGCTTCGCCATCATCCCAGGCGTGTTGAGGATCGCGGCAAAGAGCGGCTTGTCGCTCTCGCGGCACGGCCGCAATGTCAGCCGGTCGGTTTCGATCACCGCTTTATTCCCGCCGCGCCATCACTTTCAAATAGGTGTCGAGCACCGCCTGGTTGATCGTCTCCCAACGATAACCCGCCGCCTTGGCGACCCCAGCACGCCCAGCTGCAAGGCGGAGCGCATCGTCCTCGCAATAGCGCTGCAGCGCATCCGCATAGCCCTGGATATCGGTCGGATCGACGATCAGTCCGGTCTCCCCGTCATCGATCAGCCCCACGGCGCCCGAAGCACGCGCCGCGACTACCGGCACCCCCGCGGCCATCGCCTCCAGCGTGACATTGCCGAAGGTTTCCGTGACGCTTGGATTGAAGAACACATCCATCGAAGCGACCGCGCGGCCGAGATCGTCGCCCTCCTGGAAGCCGGCGAACACCGCGTCCGGGATCTCCTGCGCGAACCAGTCGCGCGCCGGGCCTTCGCCGATCACCAGCGTCTTGTGGCGCACGCCGCGCTGGTCGAGCGCGTGCATCGCATTGGCAAAGACGTCGAGACCCTTTTCCTTCACCAGCCGCCCGAGAAAACCGACCGCGACCTCGTCATCGGCGATGCCCAGCGAGCGGCGCCATTCGAGGCTGCGACGCCCCGGATTGAAGCGATCATGGTTCACCCCGCGCGACCAGCGGCTGATCGGCGTCGTAACGCCCCATTCGCGCAGGATCTCCCCCATCATCTGGCTTGGCGACAGCACTTCGTCGACGCGGTTGTAGAAGCGCGTCTGGAGCGTGATCATCAGCGGCGCGAGGAAACCAAGCCCATAATATTGCGGGTAAGTCTCGAACCGCGTGTGGTAGGATGCGACCACCGGCAGCCCCTTTTTGCGCGCATAGGTCACCGCACGGTGGCCGAGGATCTCCGGCGCCGAGACATGGATCAGATTGGGCGCAAAGCTTTCGAGGTCGCGCCGAACTGATGCGGTCAGCCCGCGCGCGAGCTTGTACTCGGCCCGCTCGCCGGGAAGCTTGATCGAGGGCACGCTGACCAGGTCCCCCACTGGCGGAAACGCCGGCCGCCGGCTCGTCGGCGAGTAAATCCGGACCTTCACGCCACGGCTCAGCAGGTGGCCGACCAGCAGGTTCAGCGTCTGGTTCGCGCCGTCGCGGGTATAATTATAGTTGCCGCTGAACAGCGCCACGCGAAGATCGGTCGCTTGCATCGCAGCGCGCATAGACCCGCCCGCGCAAAACGCCAATCTCTGTCATATAACGTCATCCCGAAGCCCGCCGCCTGCTACGGGGCGAAAGCAATTTTCCGGCTGAGGATGAAAGCCCGGCATCGCGCGCCTATCTGGCGTTGCGAAGGAGTTCCCGCATGAATGATCTGTCCGATTTCCCGATCACCCAGCGCTGGCCCGCGCAGCATCCCGACCGCATCCAGCTTTATTCGCTGCCGACGCCGAACGGCGTGAAGGCATCGATCATGCTCGAGGAAACCGGGCTTCCCTATGAGCCACATCTGGTCGACTTCGCCAGGGACGACCAGAAATCCCCGGAGTTCGTCTCGCTCAACCCCAATGGCAAGATCCCGGCGATCATCGATCCGGACGGCCCCGGCGGCAAGCCACTGGCCCTGTTCGAAAGCGGCGCGATCCTGCTCTATCTCGCCGACAAGACCGGCAAATTCATCCCCGCCGATCCCGGTGGGCGCTGGCACGCGATCCAATGGGTGATGTTCCAGATGGGCGGCGTCGGCCCCATGTTCGGCCAGCTCGGCTTCTTCAACAAATTCGCCGGCAAGGACTGGGAGGACAAGCGCCCGCTCGATCGCTACGTCACGGAGTCGAAGCGGCTGCTCCAGGTGATGGACAACGCGCTGGCCGGCAAGGACTGGTTCCTCGGCGCCGAGTACACGATTGCCGACATCTCGATGCTCGGCTGGGTCCGCAACCTGATCGGCTTCTACGAAGCGCGTGATCTGGTCGGGTTCGACGGCTATGCCAATGTCGCGGCCTGGCTGGACCGCGGTCTGGCGCGCCCGGCGGTGCAGCGCGGGCTCACCATTCCTGCAAGGCCGGCCTGATTTTAAATCGCCACGTCACCCCGGACTTGTTCTGGGGTCCACCGTGCCGCAAAATTGTCGGCCTATAGGTTCGCGGAATGGTGGATGCCGGAACAAGTCCGGCATGACGCCGCCGCCCCCTTTCATTCCGCCCAGACAAACCACGTGCCGTCGCTGTCGTCTGGCATCGGGCCGGGGCTGTCCGCCCGGATATCCTTCGTCTGCGGATCGATGCGCAGGAACCGGTTGGTGGCCAGTGACATCAGCACCAGGTCGCCCGTCGGCGTTTCAATCCATTGGAAGCTCTGCGCCGCGCCGGGCTGGGCTGCCCCAAGCGTCACCGCTCCATCCTTGCCGACCGTGACATAGCGCCCGCCCGAACGCAGGGCGACGCGGCCCAACCGGCGGTCGACGATCTCGAACCGCGTCGGAACGCCCGAAGCCAGGCCCGCAGCGCCGGCTGCCAGTCCGGTCGTCGCATGAAACGAGGTCAGCCGGATCGATCGGCCATAGGGAATGGGCCGCATCAGGCCATGGGGATGCGGCTGATAGACATTGATGCTGTCGAAATCGGCAAAACCGCCCTCGGCACCGGTCTTGTTGTAGTTGAACAATCCGTAGCGAACGCCCTGGAAGGTGAAGGTCTGGTAGAGCAGCTCGACCTCGTTGCCGATCGGCGTAAAGGTGACGCCGTCGAACGAATAGCTGAAGCGCGCTCGCTCGGTGATGAAATCGCAATCGGCCCGAAGCCAGATGCGCGTGCCAGTCATCTTCACCCGCACCGTCTTGTCGGGGCGCTGGTCAAAGAAGACGATATCGAGCCCGTCGGCGCCCTTTTCGACGCCCAGGGTCGTATAAGGCAGATTGAGCAGCCCCAGGCCGCCCGTGTCGCCCGGCTTCAGGTTCGACGCATCGAGCAGGACGGTCGGCGTCGACATCGGCCCGATCGCCCGCTGGGTCAGCGTATTGCGCGCGTCGTAGAAACTGGTCGCCGGCAGCGCGTGAAGCCGCAGGAAGCCCGGCCGTTCCGACAAGGACCATTTGCCGTCGACCGGGACATGATTCCACTGCCACAGGGGCTGGAGCCGCGGCGCGGAAAAATCATCGCTGCGCCGATAGGGCACATGCACCGGCTGCGGTGCGGCGGTCTTCGGCTTCACCCAGGTCCGGGGGTTGCGCGTCAGATTGCCCGGCAGGCCGAAATAGGGCCAGCCGTCCTTCCAGGTGATCGGCGAAAGGCTGAGCAGGCGACCGACGGAATTGAAATCCATCATTGAAAAGCCCCACCATTCGCCCGCAGGTGTATGGACGATGCCCCCCTGGTGCAGCGCCAGGCTATGATTGGCCGGGCGGTCGGGCCCCCACGTGCCGAACGGCGCCTTGGGGTCTCCCAGCCGCTTGCTCGACGCCATGCCGAAGTCCTCGTGGAGGCTGATCGCCCGATTGACCTCATAGGGGCCGAGCACATGATCAGCCCGCGCCGCCGGCATGCGAAAGCCGCCGGCATATTCAGCACTGATGATGTAGTATTTGCCATCGATCTTGTAGAAATGCGCGCCTTCGCCCATCCCGGCGTCTTTGGTGAAAATGGCGCGCTCGGTGCCCGGAACCACGTCGGTCAGGTCGTCGGTAAGCTGGGCCAGGTGCATGTCCTGGTGACCATAGACGACATAGACTTTCCCGTCGTCGTCGAACAGCACGGACAGGTCGTGAAAGCCGCGCTTCATCGATGTGTGTGTCCACGGCCCCTTCGGATCGGTGGCCGTGAATATCTGGGTCGTCTGGCCGTTGACGTTTGAGAAGATGTAGAATTTGCCGTTGTGGTAGCGGAAGGACGGCGCCCAGATACCCTTGCCGTAGATATTCTGGCCGCCTTCGAGCCGGTAGGCCGGGCCGAGGTCGAGCTTGTCCATGGCGTAGGCGACGAATTCCCAGTTCACCAAATCCTTCGAGCGCAGGATCGGCAGGCCCGGCATGGTGTGCATGGTGGTGCCGGTCAGGTAAAACCAGTCGCCGACGCGGATCATATCCGGATCTGAAAATTCGTCGTAAAACAAAGGATTGGTGAAGGTGCCGTCGCCGTTGTCCGGCGTCCAGGTCGCGGTCGACAGGCCCTTGGCCGCGCTCGTCACCGGATGGCTCCGTTTCGGTCCGGCCGCTGGCGCCGCGCATGGAACCAGCGCCAGGGCGACGCAGGACATTAGCCCGGATATGACAATTCCGCGCGATTTCGAGCCGTTCCGCATGTGCATCCCCTTTGTGCGCCTTGATGCCGCGCCTGAGGCGGCGTCTGCAAGGCGTGTTCCTATTTTGTCGGACAACTTATGCCGTTGCCAAGCCGGTGAACTGTCTGGCCCCGTGAGTGTCTCTTACGTGGCTTGGGACAGCCCATATTTGGATACGGTAAATTGTAGGAGTAGTGTTGCAAGGTCCAGAACCTCTGACAACCTTGTGATTCGGCCTGGCGAGCGGGCCCCTCCAGCCAGTTCGCTATCGCCGCGTCCATTTCGCAGCCGTCATTTTCCGGCCCGGAACAATTCCCGAAGCGGGTATATTTGTTGGCGTATAGCTTCAGCACGAAGTCGGCGGCAGCGCGCACGCGTTAGCGGCCGACATGTTTGGGGGAGCTGCAATGAAATTCTGTGGGCGAGCGCACCAGCGGGTGCTGTTGTCGGGCTTGGTCGCGTTCGGCCTGACCGCTTGCGGCGGCGGAGCCACAGCCGGCGGCGGAACGCCGACACCCACGCCGGTTCCCACACCCACGCCGAGCCCTACGCCGACGCCAACTCCCACACCGACGCCTGCGCTTGCGGCGGTCACCACGGCCCAGCTCGGCAAGGGGATGAATATCGGCAACACGCTTGAGTCGCTGAATGATTACAGCCCTCCCTACACGACCTCGCAGGAGACTGTTTTCGGCAATCCCGCGGTAAACCAGAAATTCCTGAATGCAGTCGCGGCCGCCGGCTTCAAGAGCGTGCGTATCCCCGTTGAATGGAAACAATATATCGACAGTAGCGGGAACGTCACTCCGTCCTGGCTCGCCAGGGTCAAGGAAGTGGTCGATATGGCGCGCACCGCCGGGCTGTATGTCATCATCAACCAGCACAGGAGCGACTGGTACAACCCGAATTTTGCAAGCCAGGCTGCCGGCAACGCGGCATACAAGAAATTGTGGACGCAAATCGCGAATAATTTCAAGGATTACGACAATCATTTGCTGTTCGCCGGCACCAACGAAATCCACGCCGACTATGGCGTGCCGTCGGCGGAAAATTGCACGGTTCAGGCGGGCTTCAACCAGGCCTTTGTCGACGCGGTGCGCGCGACCGGTGGCAATAATGCGTCGCGCATGCTGGTATTCCAGGGTTATAACACTGACATTAACAATACCATTACTGCGTGCGGAGCTCCCATCCCAACCGACAGCGTCAGTGGCAGGTTGATGATGGAGTTCCATTACTACGATTCGTACAGCTTCACGCTGAACGACAAGAGCTCGATCTGGCAGTGGGGGTCGATCGCAACCGATCCCGCAGCAACTGAAAGCTGGGACAATGAGGCACATGTCGACGCCCAGTTCGACAAGGCCAAGGCCACGTATACCGACAAGGGCATCCCGGTCATCATCGGCGAATACTGCGCCATTTCGAGGACTGAATATGATCCGTCGCTGAAATTCAGGGACTATTGGACCAAGTACGTCACCGCCTCCGCCATTCGGCATGGCTTCGCCACCTATTACTGGGACACCGGCGCCTTCCCCAATCACACGTGCGGGCTGTTCAACCGCACCACCGGTGCCGACTTCAATCCGTCGACGATCGCCGCGATTTTCGCCGCGCCCTGATGCTCCGTGGAGGAGTGTCAGCATCCACATGATGAGGGGGATTGAGATGAACATCAAACGCATAGCGCGGCTCGTATTAGGCATCGTGCTCGGTGCCGCCGTTTGCGGCAATGCCTGGGCTCAAAAGGCTGAAGGCCTGGCCCTCACCCCGCAAATGGGCTGGAACAGCTGGAACAAATTTGCCTGCAATATCGACGAACGCCTGATCCGCGAGACCGCCGATGCCATGGTCAAGTCGGGCTTGAAGGATGCGGGCTACCAATATGTGAACATCGACGATTGCTGGCAGGGCGAGCGCGACGCCGACGGCAACATCCAGCCCGACTCCAAGCGCTTCCCATCCGGCATAAAGGCGCTGGCGGACTATGTGCATGGCAAGGGACTGAAGCTGGGCATCTACTCGGACGCCGGCGCGCACACGTGCGGCGGCCATCCCGGTAGCCGCGGCTACGAGTATCAGGATGCGCGGACCTATGCGCGCTGGGGCATCGATTACCTCAAATATGATTGGTGCGACACCCCGGGCATGAAGGCCGAAACGGCCTACACCACGATGCGCGACGCCATCGCCAAGGCGGGCCGTCCGATGGTGTTCAGCCTATGCGAATGGGGCATGAGCAGGCCATGGGAGTGGGCCGGCCAGGTTGGCCATTCGTGGCGCATCACGCCCGATATCTATAATTGCTTCGACTGCGAATACAGCCCCGGTTTCTCGATCGGTCTGGGCGTGCTGCGCATCCTCGACAAGCAGGCAGGCCGGCGCGAGTTCGCAGGGCCCGGCCACTGGAACGATATGGATATGCTCGAAGTCGGCAACGGCATGAGCGAGGATGAAGACCGCGCCCATCTGTCGATCTGGGCCATGATGGCCTCGCCCCTCATCCTGGGCAACGACCTGCGTTCCATGTCGGAATCGACCCGCCGCATCCTGACCAACCCCGGCGTGATCGCGGTGAGCCAGGACAAGCTCGGTGTGCAGGGGCTGCGCGTCCTCGCCGACGGTCCGCTGGAGATCTACGCCAAGCCGCTCGACGGCGGCCGATGGGCGCTGATGTTCCTGAACCGCTCCAACCAGGCTGCCGACGTGCACCACGACTGGAAGGCGCAGGTCCTGACCGATGACTTGAGCAAGCGGTCGGTCGATTTCAAGCAGACTGTCTACCGCTGGTCCGACCTGTGGAGCACGAAGACCGGCGACACCAGCACCAAACTGCAAGCTCGTCTGGCGCCGCACAGCGTGCTGATGCTGCTCCTGACCGGCCCCGCGAAACCATGAGTTTCGGGGACACTATACTAAATAGACGGCACCTGGGTCTCTCGCCGTCAGGAGGCCAGGGGGTCCGACGCTCTTCGCTTCTGACGCGGGTTGCCCGCAGCGCCCTGCTGCTGTGCGTCGCCATGCCCGCCAGCTTGCTGGCTGCCGACCCAGCGCCGGGCAGCAACCCGCTGCTGCGCGATGTCCACACCGCCGACCCAGCGCCACTGGTCGTGGGCGACACGGTCTATCTCTATGTCGGGCATGACGAGGCCAAGGCGAACGACTTCTTCCTCATGAAGGAGTGGCTCGCCTATTCGTCAAAGGACCTGCGTCACTGGACCGCCCACGGCCCCATCATGAAGCCCACCGACTTCAAATGGGCGGCGAGCTCCGCCTGGGCCGCGCAAGTGGTGCGGCGCAACGGCCATTATTATCTGTACGCCACCGTGCAGCACGGCGACCCGCAGCCCGGCATGGCTATCGGGGTCGCGGTGGCCGACAACCCGCTGGGCCCGTTCAAGGATGCGCGCGGCTCGGCGCTGGTCACCGATGCCACGACGCCCAGCCCCTATGGCTGGAACGACATCGACCCCACCGTCTTCATCGACGACGACGGCACCGCCTGGCTCGCCTGGGGCAACCCGGTGCTCTACCTCGCCCGGCTCAAGCCGAACATGACCGAGCTGGACGGCCCCATCGAGAAGATCGCGCTGCCCAACTATACGGAGGGCCCGTGGCTGTCGAAGCGCAAAGGCATGTATTACATGACCTACGCATCCATGGCGCACCAGAATCTCTGGGAGCACCTCTCCTATGCCACCGCGCCCAGCCCCCGCGGGCCCTGGACCTATCAGGGCGAGCTGACCGGCCAGACCCGCAACAGCTACACCATCCACCCGGGCATCATCGACGACTTCAAGGGCCAGTCCTACCTGGTCTATCACAATGGCGAGCTGACCACGCCCGATGGCGAGACAGGCAACGGCAACCGCCGCTCCGTCACGATCGACTATCTCTACTATGACGCAGACGGCCGCATGTGGCCCATCACGCAGTCCGAGACAGGCATCAGCACGCCGCCGCGGCCGCCCGCCGGCAAGGTGCCCGCACCAGCGGATCCTGGCCGCTCCGACCCCCGCATCGCCGTCCAGCAATTCGCCCAGGGCTATCCCGAAACCTGGCCGGGCCGCCCCGCGCTGGCCTCGGTCACCCGGCCTTTCGACCAGGCCCCCGAGCCGATGGGCTTCAATGGCGACAATGGCGGCAGCCGCCTGGCGCAGACCTTTGTGCCGCGCGCCGACATCGCCCTCGGCCGGCTCAGCCTCTACGCCGGCGACGGCCTCGGCACGGACGCCGCGCACCCATTGCGGCTGTCGCTGCGAGACGTGGAGGGTGGCACTGAACTGCTCGGCGCCGGCCAGGGCCTCGCCATCGCCTACCGGCCACAAGGCGCTGGCCTGCTGAGCTTCGATTTCAGCGCCCATCCGCCTGTCGTCCTGCGGGCCGGCCGCCGCTACGCGTTGGCGCTCCAGGGCGAAAAGGGCGCGCTGACGCTCTTCCTGCGCGCCAGCCGCGACGACGTCTATGCCGATGGCGAGGCCAGCGCCGACGATCGGCCGCTGAAGGACAAGCAGGGCCACACCGCGGACATCGCCTTCGCACTGTACGCACGCGATGCGCGCTGAGCTTCCCCGCGCGCCCTATTCGGTTCCGCGGCAACCCGCCTGCTCGGTAGCGCTCGCTTCACGCGCCACGCCATCGCTCTTGGGATATTATCAATGCGCTTTTTGACCTCCGCGGCCGCCGCGATCGCTGCCGCCCTGATCCTGCCTGTGGCGGCGCATGCCGCCGATGCCCCGGTTCAGATAACACTCGATGCGTCCAAATCCGGCGCTGTGATCGACCGCAATATCTTCGGCCAGTTCGCCGAGCATCTGGGCACCGGCATCTATGGCGGCATCTGGGTCGGCAAGGATTCCACGATCCCGAACACGCGCGGTATCCGCAAGGATGTGGTCGCCGCCCTGAAGGCGCTCAAGGTCCCCAATGTCCGCTGGCCGGGCGGCTGCTTCGCCGACCAATATAATTGGCGCCGCGGAATCGGCCCCGAGCGCAAGGCGGCCGTCGGCGAGCCAAACACATTCGGCACCGACGAATTCATGGACTTCGCCGGGCAGATCGGAACCGACGCCTATATCTCGGTCAATCTCGGCTCCAGCACCGCACAGGACGCGGCCGAGTGGCTCGAGTACATGACTGCGCCGACCGACGACGCGTTCGGTGCGGAGCGCGCCAGGAACGGTCATCCGGCGCCGTACAAGGTCGCCATCCTCGGCCTCGGCAATGAATCTTACGACTGTGGCGGCGCAATGTCGCCGGACCTTTACGTCAACGAAATGAAGCGCTTTTCGCACTTCGTGCACAGTTACAATGCTGCCCAGCCGATGAAGCGCGTAGCCGTCGGTCATGACAGCTATACCGACCCGGTCATGAAGGCCTGGAGCGGCGGTTCCTGGTCCTGGGGCATCGAAGCTCTGTCACTGCATTTCTATGCGACGGGCGGCTGGCCGCCGCATTTGCCGAGCACGGGCTTCGACGAAAAGGACTATGCCGCCCTGGTGAAAGACGCGGTCGCCATGGACGGCGTGATCAAGACCTATTCGGCGACCATGGACAAATATGATCCCGAAAAGAAGGTCGCCCTGGCTGTCGACGAATGGGGCGCGTGGCTGGCGCCGACGCCGGGGTCGAACGCCGGCGGCCTGGCGCAGCAGAACACCCAGCGCGACGCAGTGCTGGCCGCGCTCAGCATCAACGTCTTCGCGCGTCACGCCGACCGTGTCCGCATGGCCAATATCGCCCAGATGATCAACGTCCTGCAGGCCATGATCCTGACCGACAAGGACAAGATGGTGCTGACGCCGACCTATCATGTCTTCCACATGTACGTGCCGTTCCAGGATGCGACCGTCGTCCCGCTGACCTTCGATGCCGGCACCTATACGACGAACGGCGTCACCCTGCCGCGCGTCGACGCCGTCGCGGCCAGGGACAAGGCCGGCAAGATATGGATCGCCGTCACCAATATCGACGCGAAGTCGCCCGCGACATTCAGCGTCTCGCTTGCCGGTGTGAAAGCCACAAAGGCTTCGGGCCAGACCCTTTCGGCGCCGAAGGTCGACAGCGTCAATAGCTTCGACGCACCCAATACCGTTGCCCCCAAGGCCGTGTCGGCCAAGGTCGCGGGCGGTAAACTGACCATCACCGTCGCACCGGCATCGGTGACGGTGCTTGGTCTCGAATAGTCGGAAGCACCCAGGAGTGATCCGATACCTTCCATCTGACCAACCAGGCAAACCGGGATTTCGGTTGAACACGGAGAGAGAGAGACATGAAGATTCGAACAGCACTTCTGGCCGTCAGCGGCCTGATTCTCGCATCGGCCGCCGTTGCTCAGACCGCGGGCACGCCTATTCTTGCTCCGACGGCGGATTGGTTCATTTACGGTTCGTCACCGCACCAGCCCGTCACTGATGCCAAGGTCGAGGGCGGCAAAGCGGTAGAGGCGCAGGCGCCCGGGACGGGCGGCATCTGGGAAGTTTCCGGGATCCACTCGGTCGATGGCGGAATAGCAAAAGGCGACCATATCGTCGCGAGCGTCTGGGTAAAATCCACCGTGCCCGCCAAGGCTATCTACCGCATCGAAACACGGGCGGGGGCGGCTCGTGTTTGGGACCGTCCCATGGATATCGGGACCGACTGGTCCAAGCAAACGCTCGACTTCGTGGCTGAAGACAATTTTCCGGCAGGCACCACGCAAGTCGCCATTCTGTTCAATTCGGGGAAGCAGACCATCGATCTCGGGCCAATTTCCGTCGTCAATATGGGCAAATAGAGCGTCGGGCGAAAAAATGGGTACCCGTTTTTCGTAAAAACGATGCCGGCGACAACTAGCTAGAGCAGGCTGCATGTGTTTTACGCAGCCTGCTCTGGACTTTTCGGTTTCACATAAAACGGGCTCGCATGCGAATTCTCTCGCGCCCGCACACAATACCCTTCCATCTCAACCAACCAAACCGGGATTTCGGTTAAACACGGAGAGAGACATGAAGATTCGAGCAGCATTTCTGGCCGCCAGCGGCCTGGTTCTCGCATCGGCCGCCTCTGCGCAGACCGTTGGCACACCCATCCTTGCCGCGACGGCGGAATGGGACATTTCCAGTGCGGCACCGCACCAGGTCATCAATGATCCCAAGGTCGAGGGCGGCAAAGCGGTAGAGGCGCTGACGACCGGGACCGGCGGCATTTGGGAAGTTGCCGCGCTCCACCCGGTCGATGGCGGAATTGCAAAAGGCGACCATGTCGTAGCGAGCGTTTGGATAAAATCCAACGTGCCCGCCAAGGCCATTTTCCGCGTCGAAGGACGGACGGGGTCGCGGCCTGGTGTTGGCGATCGTTTCATTGATATCGGGACCGCCTGGTCCCCACAAACGCTCGATTTCGTGGCTGCGGACAATTTCCCGGCAGGCACCACGCAGGTCGCACTTCTGTTGAATTCCGGGAAACAGATCATCGATCTCGGGCCGGTTTCCGTCGTCAATAAGGGCAGATAGAACAGGCTCGCGCCCGCCCTGCCGCGTCGAAGTTGAAGCAATGCTGGAGCGGAACGTCTGATAACCCTGTGATTCGGCCAGGCGAGCGGGTGCTACAGCCAGTTCGCAGTCGCCGGGTCCGGTTCGCAGCCATCATTTCCCGGCCCGAAACATTCCCCGCGCGCCCTTATTTGTCGGAGTATATCCCAGGACATGAACTCGGCGGCAGCGCGCAAGCGTTAGCGGTCGACATGTTGGGGGAGCTGAAATGAAATTTTCTGGGCAAGCGCACCGGCGGGTGCTGTTATCGGGTCTGATCGCGCTCGGCCTGACGGCTTGCGGAGGCGGAGCCGCCGCTGCAGCGGGCGGCGGAACGCCGGTCCCCGCGCCGGCTCTCACGCCAGCTCCCAAACCGGCGCCGACCCCAACTGCGTCCTCGGCGCCGTCTGATGGAAGCTTTTACTGGAAGTCGAGCGCGCCGCTGATCGGACCGCAGCCTGATCCAGCCCAGACCGTCTACGCCGTAAAGGATCCGTCCGTCGTATTCGCGAACGGCAAATACCATGTCTTCATGACCACGGCCGGATCGAAGGGCTGGGGCATCGCCTATACAAGCTTCACCGATTGGTCGTCCGCGTCAAAGGCGCCGATATTCCCGCTCGACAAATCGCCGATTGGCCCTGGGTACCGCGCGGCGCCGGAAATATTCTATTTCGCTCCCCAAAAGCTCTGGTATCTGATCTTTCAGGGCGGCGACCCGTTCTATTCCACCACGACCAACATTGACGATCCGATGTCGTGGAGCCCCGCTCGCCCGTTCTTTGCCACGGCGCCGGACATCACGAAGCCGCCGGCGGGGACGGGGTGGCTCGATTTCTACATTATCTGCAACGACGCCAAGTGCTATCTCTTCAATACCGACGATAACGGCCATGTCATGCGGTCGGAGACATCGATCGATCAGTTCCCGAACGGCTTCCACAATACCACCATCGTCATCAACGAACCCCGGGACGACGCGTTCGAGGGAAGCAGCAACTATCGGGTCAAAGGAACCAATACGTACCTCACTGTCGTAGAGGCGATCGGCCCGAAGGGGCGTTATTTCCGGATATGGAAAAGCGAGGGTCTGGAAGGCACCTGGGTGCCGCTGGGCACAGCCACCAAGAATCCCCTGATAAAGGCCGACAATGTGGAGAGCATCTGGTCCGAGGGCATTTCGCACGGCGAACTGATCCGCGACACGAACGATCAAACCCAGGTCATTGACCCCTGCAAGCCGCTTCAGTTCCTGTTCCAGGGCAACGATCCGCTTATCCACCCCGCCGATTACATCCAGCTTCCGTACCGGCTCGGCGTTCTGACAGCCAAGGGATCAAACCCGATCACGGACATGTGCCGTAAATAAGGGCGGAAATAAAATAGGCTCGCATCCAACACGCGCGGGGGAGATGAAATGAAATTCTGTGAGAGAGTGCACGGGCGGGTGCTGTTGTCGGGATTGGTTGCGCTCGGCCTGGCTGCTTGCGGAGCCGCAGCCGCGGCGGGAGGCGGAACGCCGGTCGCCATGCCAACGCAGGCGTCAACGCTTGCGGCGGTCAGCACGGCCCAGCTCGGCAGGGGGATGAACATCGGCAACACGCTTGAGGCGCTGAGAGATAATGGCGGCGCCCCCCATACGACCTCGCAGGAGACCTTCTACGGCAATCCCGCAATAAACCAGAAATTCCTGAACGCGGTCGCGGCCAGGGGGTTCAAGAGCGTGCGTATTCCGGTTGAATGGAAACAATATTCCGACAGCGCGGGGAACGTCGCTCCGTTCTGGCTCGCCAGGGTCAAGCAAGTGGTCGACATGGCCCGCAAGGCCGGGCTGTACGTCATCATCAACCAGCACAAGAGCGACTGGTATAACCCGACGGCGGCAAGCCAGGCCGCCGGCAACGCGGCATACAAGAAATTGTGGACGCAAATCGCGAACACTTTCAAGGATTACGACAACGGCTTGCTATTTGCCGGCACCAACGAAATTCACGTCGGCTATGGCGCGCCGTCGGCGGAAAATTGCTCGGTTCAGGCGGGCTTCAACCAGGTGTTCGTCGATGCGGTGCGCGCGACCGGCGGCAACAATGCGTCGCGAACTTTGGTATTCCAGGGTTACAACACGGACATCACCAATACGATTGCAGTGTGCGGAGCTCCCGTCCCAACCGACACGGTGGGCGGCAGGCTGATCATGGAGTTCCATTTTTACGATCCGTACGATTTCACGCTGAACGAGAAGAGCGCCATCTGGCAGTGGGGATCGATCGCGACCAATCCCGCAGCAACGCAAAGCTGGTCCAACGAAGCGCAGGTCGATGCCCAGTTCGACAAGGCGAAGGCCGCTTATGCGGACAAGGGCATCCCGGTCATCATCGGCGAATACTGCGCCATCTCTAAAACCGAGTATGATCCATCGCTGAAGTTCAGGGACTATTGGACCAGGTACGTCACCGCGTCCGCGCTTCGGCATGGCTTCGCACCCTATTACTGGGACATCGGCGTCTACCCCAATCACGCGTGCGGACTGTTCCACCGCGACACGGGTGCCGACTCCAATCCGACCACGATCGCCGCAATCTTCGCCGCACCCTGAACGTCCGGGCCTCGTGCGCCGCGCCAGGGATCGTCAGTTGGCGATCCCTGGCCCGCTATCGGCTCCACCAAAGCCAATACCGAAGAAGGAATTCGAATGACGTCCCGCCTGTCTCCAAGCACGACCTGTATCGCGCCCTCGGGAGGCAAGGCAGCCCGACGCGCTTCACTCCTGACCCGGGTTGCCCGCAGCGCCCTGCTGCTGTGTATCGCGATGCCGGCCAGCTTGCTGGCTGCCGATCCCGTACCGGGCAGCAACCCGCAGCTGCGCGATGTATTCACCGCTGATCCTGCGCCGCTGGTCGTGGGCGACACGGTCTACCTCTATGTGGGGCACGACGAAGCCAAGGGCGACGAGTTCTACCTCATGAAGGAGTGGCTGGCCTATTCGTCAAAGGACCTGCGCCACTGGACCGCCCACGGCGCGATCATGAAGCCCATAGACTTCAAATGGGCGCTGCGCTCCGCCTGGGCCACGCAGGTGGTGCGGCGCAACGGCCATTATTATCTGTACGCCACCGTGCAGCACGACGACACGCAGTCCGGCATGGCTATCGGGGTCGCCGTGGCCGACAATCCGCTCGGCCCGTTCAAGGATGCGCGCGGCTCGGCACTTGTCACCAATTCCATGACGCCTACCCCCTATGGGTGGAACGACATCGACCCCACCGTCTTCATCGACGACGACGGCACCGCCTGGCTGGCCTGGGGCAACCCGGTGCTTTACCTGGCCCGGCTCAACCCGAACATGACCGAGCTGGACGGCCCCATCGAGAAGGTCGCATTGCCCAACTACACAGAGGGGCCGTGGCTGTCGAAGCGCAAGGGCATATACTATATGACCTACGCATCCATGGCGGCCCAGGGCCTTTTTGAGCACTTCTCCTATGCCACCGCGCCCAGCCCGCGCGGGCCATGGACTTACCAGGGCGTGCTGACCGGCCCGGCAAAGAATAGCTTCACCATTCACCCGGGGATCATCGACGATTTCAAGGGCCAGTCCTACCTGGTCTATCACAATGGTGTGCTGACTCTGCCCGACGGGCAGACCGGCGCTGGTGCCCGCCGCTCCATCGCAATCGACTATCTCTACTACGATGCGGACGGCCGCATGTGGCCTGTCACCCAGTCTGACGCCGGCATCAGCACGCCGCCCCGGCCGCCCGCCGGCAAGGCGCCCGCGCTGGCGGATTCGGGCCGCTCCGATCCTCGCGTGGTCGTTCAGCAGTTCGGCCAGACTTATCCCGAAAGCTGGCCGGGCCACCCCGCGCTGGCCTCGGTCACCCAGCCTTTCGACCAGACCCCCGAGCCTTTGGGCTTCAACAGGGAGGGCGGCGCCAGCCGCCTTGCGCAGACCTTCGTGCCGCGCGCCGACATCCCCCTGGGCCGGCTCAGCCTTTACGCCGGCGACGGCCTGGGCACGGACGCCGCCCATTCATTGCGGCTGTCGCTGCGAGACGTGGAGGCCGGCACCGAGCTGCTCGGCGCAGGCCAGGGCCTCGCCATCGCCTACCGGCCGCAGGGCCCCGGCCTGCTGAGCTTCGACTTCAGCGCCCATCCGCCTGTCGTGTTGAAGGCCGGTCGCCGCTACGCGCTGGCGCTCCAGAGCGAAAAGGGGGCGCTGACGCTCTTCCTTCGCGCAAGCCGCGACGACGTTTATGCCGATGGCGAGGCCAGTGCCGACGGCCAGCCGCTGAAGGACAAGCAGGGTCACCCCGCGGACATCGCATTCGCACTGTACGCACGCGATGCGCGCTGAGCCTGCCCCTGTGGCATATTCAGGTCTGCGGTGGCCCAGACCAACCAACGGAGCAAAAGGGTGCGGGTAAAATTTCTTCTCGGGCTGATCGGGGCTGCTCTTCTCGCCCCGTTCGGCACCTCGGCCGGCGGCGCTGCCGCACCCACCCCTGACGGCAAGGCCCATTTTGAGTGGCTTGACTATAAGGGCCATGATGCCGTCTTCGATCGGCCGCTCGGCAAAGGCGAATATCGCAACCCGGTGCTCAGCGGCTTCTATGCCGACCCGAGCGCAGTGCGCGTCGGGGACGACTATTACCTGATCAACTCGACCTTCGCCTTCTATCCCGGAATCCCGATCTTCCACAGCCGCGACCTCGTGAACTGGAAGCAGATCGGCAACGTCATCGATCGGCCGGATATGATGCCGTTCGACGGACTCTGGCTGAGCAATAACGGCGTCTACGCGCCGCAGATCTCCTACCACCATGGCATTTTCTACGTCATCAACACCTGCATCCGGTGCGGCGGGAATTTCATCGTGACGGCGAAGAATCCGGCGGGACCCTGGTCCAAGCCGATCTGGCTGCCGCACATCGACGGGATCGATCCCTCGCTGTTCTTCGACGACGACGGCAAACTCTATGTCATCCACCAGGGCGGTCCGCCCAAGAAGCGCTACGACGCGCACACCGCGATCTGGCTGATGGAGGTGGACCCGGTCACCTTCGCCAAGCGCTCCGACGACGTCGTGCTGGTGGACGGTGGCGACAAGGCGCCGTGGCACACCGAATATATCGAAGGCCCGCACCTTTATAAGATCAACGGCCAGTATCTGGTGTTGGCGGCGGGCGGCGGCACCGGCTATTATCATGGCGAGCTTGCCTATAAATCGAGCAAGCCGTTCGGCCCCTACACCGCCAATCCCAACAACCCGATCCTGACCCAGTTCGGATTGCGCGACGATCGCCCAAATCCGGTGACCGCGGCCGGCCATGCCGACCTGCTGCAGGACGCTAAAGGCAAATGGTGGGCCTTCTTCCTCGGCACGCGCGTCTATGATCTGGCGACCCCGCCGCAGGATCCGGGCCGCTTTGCGACCGGGCGCGAAACCTTCATGCTGCCGGTGACCTGGCGGGATGGGTGGCCGGTCATAACCCCGAAAGGGACCGCGGTTCCCTACGCCGTCAAAGGGCCGGCGCTGCCGCGCAGGGTTCCGGCGGGGCGTTTCCTCAACGGCAATTATGCTGTCCGCGAGGCCTTCACCGGATCGGCGCTTGGGCCGCAATGGCTCTTCGCGCGGACGCCGCATACTGAGTGGTGGCAGGTGCGCGGCGGCGAGCTGACGGTCACGCCGCGGAGCGACCATATGGGCGACAAGGTCCAGCCGAGCTTCGTCGGCCGCCGCCTCGCGCATATGACCGCGTCCATCACCACGCCGATGCGGTTTCACCCGCACGGGGCCGGCGACGAAGCCGGGCTGATGGCGGTGCAGAATGACCATTTCTATTACGCCTTTGGGCTCGGCCTGAACGATGCCGGCAAGACCGTGCTGCGCGTCCGCGCGCGCGCGGGGGAGAAGGAGCCGTCACATGGCAGGCAGCTCGCCGAAACGCCGGTGCAGCTTCCCGCCGGGCGGCCGATTTATCTGCGCATGAACGTCGACAAGGCGAAAGCGGGCTTTTCGTACAGCCTTGACGGGAAACACTACCGGTCTGTTCTGAGCAATGCCGACGCCTCTCTGCTGACGACGGCGACGGCGGCCGGGTTCACCGGTGCGATCGTCGGACCCTATGCGGAGACGGGGACACAATAGTTTTGGGGACACTATACTAAATAGGCTGCGCCTGTGGTCTGGCCCAGTTAAATATAGTGTCCCTTTATTTCTCATGCGCGGTGGCGGGCCTTGGTCGCGTGCTGCGTGAAGCGGATCGATACCCTCGGCTCGCTGATTAACTTCGGAGACAAAACATGGACAAACACCCTGGCAACCTGAGCCGCCCTTCAGCCCGTCTCATGAACCGTCCGATTTTTTCCCTGATGGCCCTCGCCCTTGTCTCCGTCGCGTCTGGCGCCGTTCCGGCGGAACAGCCGGCACAGGCGGCTCCTGCGCACAATCCCCTTATCTGGGCCGACGTCCCGGACATCGCGATCATCCGTGTAGGAAAAACCTACTATATGAGCAGCACGACGATGCACATGAGCCCGGGCCTCCCGATCATGAAGTCGACGGACCTGGTCAACTGGCGGATGGCCTCCTACGCCTATGAAACCCTGGCCGACAACGAAGCCCTCCGCCTCGAAAACGGCAAGAACGCCTATGGTCAAGGCTCTTGGGCGAGCAGCCTGCGGTATCACGACGGCGTGTTCTATGCCTCGACTTTCTCCGCCAATACAGGACGCACCCACATCTACACCACGCGTGATCCGGAGCGAGGCCCGTGGAAAGCGACGAGTTTCGAGCCCTCGCTGGGTGACCATAGCTTGTTCTTCGACGACGACGGTCGCGTTTACATGGTTTTCGGGAGCGGTCGCATCACGCTTGTCGAACTGCAATCCGATCTTTCCGGCATCAAGCCCGGCGGCGTGAACAAGGTCATCGTCGACAACGTAAACGCCCTCTTCGGCGCTGACCAGGGCGGGCTCAAAGGGGAGGGCTCGCAGTTTTTCAAAGCCAATGGCCGCTATTACCTCGTCAACATCGCCTCGCCCGGGAGCCGCTGGGCGCGCACTGTCATCATCCACCGTGCCGACGCAATCGATGGTCCGTACGAGGGCCGCATCGCGCTCGATGATCGCGGCATCGCCCAGGGCAGCCTCATCGATACCCCGGAAGGCAAATGGTATGCCTATCTTTTCAAGGACAACGGCGCCGTCGGCCGCATCCCCTACCTGGTGCCCGTGACCTGGAAGGACGGCTGGCCCGTGCTCGGCCAGGACGGCAAGGTGCCCATGACGCTTGACATTCCCGCCGGCGGACAGGGCGCCTCCGGCGCATCCGGCATCGTCGCCTCCGACGAATTCGCCCGCCGGCCCGGCGCCCCCAGGCTGCCTCTCGCCTGGCAATGGAATCACAATCCTGAGCCTGGTTACTGGTCGCTCTCCAAGCGCCCCGGCTATCTGAGCTTAGTCACCAACCGGGTGGTTTCCGCTCTGCCCGAGGCTCCGAATACCCTCACTCAGCGCACCTTTGGGCCTGCCAGTTCCGCCACCACCAGCATCGACGTGAGCGGCATGAAAGACGGCGACTGGGCCGGCCTGGCCGCTTTTCAGAAGCGCTATGGTTTTGTTGGCGTCAAGATGAGCGAAGGCGCCAAATCTCTCGTCATGGTGAGCGCCGACTCCGACCATCCCGAGGAGATCGCCTCCATTCCCCTTTCTGGCAAAACTGTTCATCTGAGGGTCGAATGCGAATTTCAGCCCGCGCCTGAGGTCGCCCGCTTCTCCTACAGCCTCGACGGCAAATCCTGGATCCCCATTGGCCGTCCCTCGCGCCTGACCTACACCTTCCCGCACTTCATGGGGTATCGCTTCGCCCTCTTCTATTATTCGACCAAGACCGCCGGCGGCCGTGTCGACTTTGACTATTACCGGGTCGGGCCAGGCAGCAGCCCCCGCTGATCTTCGCCCGCCGAAGAGAAGCACCACCTCAAAGAGTTTTGGGGACACTATACTAAATAGGTCGCGCCAATCGAACCAGGGCCTCGTTATCTCCGCGTCCTCACACCTTTGCCGCATGATCGCCGCCAGATCGGCGAGGTGCCTAGAAACTGAGTGTGCACGTCATCAGCGCCCTGACACGATCTGTACAATGTTCTGTACAGATAGGAAATGTCAGTGGACCCTCATGACATTTCCAACAACCACGGAGACGCCGGTCGCTGTCTCCACCCGCCTGGTCCAAGCCCCGGCTGCGACAGCCCCCGATAGGTGTGACAAAATTCTCCAACAGCGGCGCTCGGTTTCCGCACATTCCCCTCGTGATATCCCCTCCAGCATCCGAAATCCGCGCCGAATTATGTCACACGTCCAACATTTTCGCCGCGAACCCGCGCAGGCGATTCAACCCGTGCCTGAAATCGCCCATAGCGTCATTGCGAGCCATCAGAAGGCGCGCGCTCTGTTCTTCCGCTCCGCGATGCGCCAAGAAAATCTGTTCCCCTCTCGTTCCGTTTCCGCTAGGCCCATACCCCATGGCAAAACCTCAGAAACGCTATGTCTGCCAGGCCTGTGGCTCCGTCGCGAACCGCTGGGCGGGGCAGTGCGCCGATTGCGCTGAGTGGAACACGCTGGTCGAGGAGGTGGGCGGCATCGTCACGCCGTTCCAGGCCAAGCATAACCTGCAATCCGGCGGCCGGGCGATGACGATGGTCGGGCTCGATGCCGAGATCACCCTGCCCGAGCGCATGCCAAGCGGCATCGCCGAGCTCGACCGCGCGCTTGGCGGCGGCTTCGTCGAAGGCTCGGCGACGCTGATCGGCGGCGATCCCGGGATCGGCAAATCGACCCTGTTGCTGCAGGCGGCGGCGCAGATGGCGCTGGCCGGGCTGCCGGTCGCCTATGTTTCGGGCGAGGAGGCGGTCGACCAGGTCAGGCTCCGCGCCCGCCGGCTCGGGCTCGGCGCCGCGCCGGTGCAGCTCGCCGCGGCCACTTCCACGCGCGATATCCTGACGACCTTGGGGCAGGGGAGGCCGCCCGCTTTGCTGGTGATCGATTCCATCCAGACCATGCATTCGGACCTGATCGAAGGCGCCCCCGGCACCGTCAGCCAGGTCCGCGCCTCGGCGCAGGAGCTGATCCGCTTCGCGAAGGAGCGCGGCACCGCGGTGGTGCTGGTCGGCCATGTCACCAAGGACGGCAGCATCGCCGGCCCGCGCGTGCTCGAGCATATGGTCGATACCGTGCTGAGCTTCGAGGGCGAGCGCAGCCACCAATATCGCATCCTCCGCGCCATCAAGAACCGCTTCGGCGGCACCGACGAGATCGGCGTTTTCGCGATGGTCGCCGAGGGGCTGGCCGAGGTGTCGAACCCGTCGGCCCTGTTCCTCACCCAGCGCGACGAGGGCGTGACGGGCACCGTGGTGTTCCCGGCGCTCGAGGGCACAAGGCCGGTGCTGGTCGAGATCCAGGCTTTGGTCGTCCGCCTCGCCAGTGGCGCCACGCCAAGGCGGGCGGTGGTCGGCTGGGATTCAGGCCGGCTGGCGATGGTCCTCGCCGTGCTCGAAGCGCGGTGCGGGCTCAGCTTCTCCTCCTCCGAAGTCTACCTCAACATCGCCGGCGGCTACCGCGTGCAGGATCCCGCCGCCGATCTCGCAGTGGCAGCCGCGCTCGTCTCGGCGCTCAGCGAAAGACCGGTGCCATCGGACGCTGTCGCGTTCGGCGAGATCGCCCTGTCCGGCGAAATCCGCCCGGTGGCGCACGGCCCGCTCCGCCTCAAGGAAGCCGGTAAGCTCGGCTTCGAGCGCGCGCTGGTGCCGGGCGCGATCGCCGGCGACAAGAGCGGCCTCACGCTATCCGGCTTCCGCACGCTCGGCGGCTTCGTTGACCATATGCTCGGGCGAGGATAGCGACGGTCTTTTAGGCAGGTACGCGCACCGATGGGACTGACTGCACTCGATATTCTCGTCCTCATCGCTGTCGGCGGCGCGGCCGTTCTCGGGCTGATGCGCGGCTTCGTGACGGAGGTGCTGTCGCTGTTCGCCTGGGTCGCGATCATCTTCATGCTGAAGCTGTTCCACACCCCGCTCGCCCATCTGTTGTCCAATTCGGTCGGCACGGTGACGGGCGCTGCCGTCCTGTCCTTCGCGATCATCTCGGGCGTGACCTATTTCGCCGGCCGCGCGGTCGCGAGGGCAATCGGCTCGCGGACGCGCGATTCGGTCCTCGGCCCGGTCGATCGCGCGCTCGGCTTCGGCTTCGGCGCGCTCAAGGGCCTGATCCTCGCGAGCCTCGGCTTCCTGCTCGTCGTGCTGGTGACGGACACCATGCATGGCGGCCCCTCGCACCGCCCCGAATGGCTGAGCAAGTCGCGCACCTATCCCCTGCTCAACGCGACCAGCGCGAGCATCGCCGATTTCGTCGACCGCCGCCGCAAGGGCCAGCCGGTATTCGGTCCCCGCGGTGCGGCGCCTGCCGACAACAGCGCCGATGCAGGGAATGTGACGAAGTGATCCTCATGTCGTCAGCCGAACGCCAGGGGGTGTGCTGCGCACGTTCCTGCCTTACATCAGTCGCATGAACGCGCCGCTCTACAACACCGAAATCCTGCGTCTCGCCGCGACCATCCCCCATCACGAGCGGCTCGCCGATCCGATGGGCACCGCCGAGAAGCGTTCACCGGTCTGCGGCAGCAGGGTGACGGTCGACGTAAACATGGATGACGAGGGCAGGGTGGCTGAGGTCGGCCTGCTGGTGCGCGCCTGCGCCCTCGGCCAGGCCTCCTCATCGCTGATGGCCGCCAGCGTGCTCGGGAAGACCCCGCAGGAACTGGCCGCCGCACGCGACGCACTGACGGCATGGCTGGCAGGCGAGGGGCCGCTCCCCGACTGGCCCGGCTTCGAACTCTTCACCCCCGCGCTGCCGCACACCGCCCGCCACGCCTCGATCCGGCTCGCCTTCGAAGCCGCCGCCGAGGCCGCCACCACCGCTCGCGCCAGCGCTACCGCATGACGGAAAGCCTGCTCTACGACGCAGTCGTCCTGCTCGGCTTCGGCCTGTTCTTCGTCCTGATCTTCAGGCGCCTCGGCCTTGGCGCGACCCTTGGCTATCTCGTCGCCGGCGCGCTGGTCGGCCCGCAGGCGCTTCACCTGATCGACGGGGCTCAATCCAAGATCGGCGTCGCTGAGCTCGGCATCACCCTCCTGCTGTTCATCGTCGGGCTCGAGCTCAACCCGCAGCGTCTATGGACGCTCAAAAAGGAGATTTTCGGACTAGGCCTGCTCCAGGTCGTGCTCTGCGGGCTCGCCGTCTCGGCGGTAGTGATGGCCATCAGCAAAATGTCGACCGCGCCATTTTCCGTCGCGGCCGCGCTCGCGCTCGGCCTCCCGCTCGCGCTCTCCTCGACCGCGCAGGTGCTGCCGCTGCTGCAATCGGCGGGAAGGCTCCGCACTCCGTTCGGCGAGCGCGCCTTTTCGATCCTGCTGTTCCAGGACCTGTCGATCGTACCGCTGATCACGATCGTCGCGGTGATGTCGCGCAACCCGGCGGACATGAACGGCCCACCGGGCTGGCTGCTCTTCATCTACACGGTACTTGCGGTGGTCGGGCTGATCCTCGCCGGGCGCTATCTGCTGCGGCCCTTGTTCCGCATCATCGGCAATCTCGGCGAGCGCGAGATGTTCGTCTTTGCCGGCCTGTTCACCGTCATCGCCGCCGCCGCGGTGATGGAGGCGCTCGGCCTGTCGACCGCGCTCGGCGCCTTCGTCGCCGGCGTGATGCTGGCCGACAGCCCCTATCGCCACGAGCTCGAAGCCGATGTCGAGCCATTCCGCTCGATCCTGCTCGGCCTGTTCTTCTTGGCGGTCGGCATGATGCTCGATCTCCACGCGATCGCTGACCGGCCCTTCTTCGTGATCGGCATGGCGTTCGCGCTGATCGTCACCAAGGCGGCGATCATCATGGGCATCGGCCTGATCTTCAAGATGACCTGGCGCAGCGCGCTCGCGCTCGGGCTGCTGCTCAGCCAGGGCGGCGAGTTCGGCTTCGTCCTGTTCGCCCAGGCGCAGCACGCCTATCTGATCGCGCCCGAGGCGGCGAGCCTGTTCGGTGCGATCGTCACCCTCTCCATGGCGACCACCCCGTTCCTGATGCGCATCACCGAAGGCATGCGTGCCGAACCCATCAGGGGCGGCGAGCGCGATGAGCCGACGTCCGACGGCGCCAACGCGCTGGTCGTCGGCTATGGCCGCTTCGGCCAGACGGTCGCGCAGATGCTCATCGCGCAGGGCGTCCCCGTTACCCTGATCGATACCGATATCGAGATGATCGACGTCGCCGGCAGCTTCGGCGCCAAGGTCTATTATGGCGATGGCACCAGGCTCGATCTGCTGCGCCAGGCCGGCGCTGCCGAGGCCGAGCTGATCCTGTTCTGCATCGATGGCGACCAGCTCGACGCCGCGCTGATGGAGGCAGTCCATGAGGCTTTCCCCAAGGCGGCGATTTTCGCGCGCACCTTCGATCGCCGAGCACTCATCAAGCTCAAGGGCTCGCCGGTTGCCGGCGTGGTGCGCGAAGTCCTCGAATCCGCAGTCAAGATGGCGCGGATGGCGATGCGCAGCCTCAACATCAGCGATGAGGAGATCGCCCGCACCGAGGATATGTACCGCGCGCGCGACAAGGAACGCCTCAAGGTCCAGTATGAGACCGGAGATCTCCGCGCCGCGCTCGACCGGATCATCACCCAGCCGGCGCGCGAGAGCGAAGACGAGTCGGAGTGAAGAACCGCTCGCTTCTCGCGCGGATCGGCTTTGCCGTAGCGGGGTGGCGAGCGGCCTGGACACGCGAGCGCAGCTTCAGGACTCAAGTCGGGTTCGCCGGTTTCGCGCTCCTTGCATTGCTTATGCTGCGGCCGTCCCCGATCTGGTGGGCGATCGTCGCCGTGACATGTGCCCTGGTGCTCGCGCTCGAGTTGATCAATTCAGCGCTGGAGGGCCTGATCGATCTGCTCCATCCCGCAATCCACCCCGAGATCAAGGTCATCAAGGACATGCTCGCCGGCGCAGTGCTGGCGATCAGCTGCGCCGCGCTCGTCGTCGCGCTGGCGCTGGCCGTCGCCTATGTCCATGCGATCCTGCTGAGGCTCGAAACATGAGGTGCTGCCCATGAACTGGATCCTGCTCGTCGCGGCCCTGTCCGGCGCGATCGCCGTCGCAGCGGGCGCCTTCGGCGCGCACGGCGCAAGCGGCCCTGCGGCCGAATGGCTGAAGACCGGCGCGCACTACCAGCTGGTCCACGCCATCGCCGCCATCGCGATCCTGCGGCTGGAGGCGAGGGGGCCGGCCTGGCTCTTCCTCACCGGCGGCGCGATCTTCGCCGGCACGCTCTATCTGATGGCACTGGGCCTGCCGCGATGGCTCGGCGCGATTACGCCGATCGGCGGCGCACTCCTGATCGCCGGCTGGCTATGGCTCGCCTGGATCGGTGCGCGATCGGCCTGATCTCCCTCTCCCGTTCGGGGAGACGGAAGGGTGAGGGGGAGTGAGGCTCGAACCCTGCCCCAAGGCGGTTCTCAGCTCACCGCAAATGACACATTCTTCAGTTGATTTCCGCACCGTAGCACACCATGTCGCCACCCGGACGCGCGACCGTGCGCCCGTTTCGTCAATTTTTCCCAAGCCGGGGATCATGTCCAGCAACGACCATAGTCGATCGACCGTGCCGCCAAGGCCTTTCGCGCTGCGCTGACCCCATCAGCTCACCCGCGACAGGCCATGGCGGCCGGTCGCACAAGAGGTGAGTTATGAACGCAATCCGTTTCTTCGCAGATCTGCGCCGCGCGTCCCTGCCGCGCGATCCCAACGTCATCTTCGCCGAGCGGCTGACCGTCGGCGAGCGCCTCGCCGATCGAGTCGCCTCAGTCGGCGGCTCCTGGGGCTTCATTGTCGGCTTCGGCGTTTTCCTCGCCGGATGGGCGTTCCTCAACCTGGTGTTGCTCGGTGCGCGCGCCTTCGATCCCTTTCCCTTCATCTTCCTCAACCTGATGCTGTCGATGCTCGCCGCGCTCCAGGCCCCGATCATCATGATGAGTCAGAACCGCCAGGCAGCGAAGGACCGGCTCGAAGCACGGCTCGATTACGAGACCAATCTACGCGCCGAGGCCCAGATCGAGGGGCTGCACGAGAAGATCGAGCTGCTCCAGGCCCAGATCGCGTTCCTCGTGGACGCGCGCCGGATCGACTCCTGATCGCGAAAAAATAACGGCGCCATGTCACATCCGGTCACCCTGTCTCGTCTTGTCGTTCGGGAACCAACCCGAACGACAAAGGATGACGATATGACCCCGAGATTGAACCCCTTCGCCGCCGCTCCCAAGGAGATGAAGGCCTGGCTCGATTACAGCCTCACCGTCGGCGGAAGCCTCGAAAAGCCGCTGCTCGAGCTGGTCAAGATCCGCGCCTCGCAGATCAATGGCTGCGCCAATTGCCTGCACATGCACACGCTCGATGCGCGCAAAAATGGCGAGAGCGAGGAGCGCATCTACCTCCTCGACGCCTGGCAGGAATCGCCGCTCTACACGGATCGCGAGCGGGCTGCGCTCGGCTGGACCGAGGCGCTGACAAAGCTGAGTGAAACCCGCGCGCCCGATGCTGTATATCAGGCGGTGAAGGCGCAGTTCACTGAGGAGGAGCAAGTGAATCTCACCCTGATGATCATTGCGATCAACGGCTGGAACCGGATCGCCGAGGGCTTCCGCTTCGTCCATCCGGTTACCGTCACGGCAAAGGCCGCCTGAGATGGCATCGGCTCCATCGTCGGACGCAGCGGCGTCGTTCGATCCGCTGCGCCCGACGTTGGTCCGCATCGCCTATCGCATGCTCGGCTCGGTCGCCGACGCGGAGGATGTCGTCCAGGACGCCTTCCTCCGCTGGCTCGGCACCGACCGCGCGGCGGTACGGGTGCCCGAGGCGTTCCTCCGCCGCGTCGTCACCCGGCTGTGCCTCGACCAGCTCAAATCCGCCCGCCACAGCCGCGAGACCTATATCGGCCCCTGGCTCCCCGAGCCGATTGTTGCTGACGAGGAAGATGTCGATGACGTGACCCTCCCGCTGATGCTCGCGCTCGAACGCCTGTCTCCACTCGAGCGCGCCGCCTTCCTGCTCCACGACGTGTTCGGGGTGAGCTTCGAAGAGATCGCCGAGACAGTCGACCGCGACCCCGCCGCCTGCCGCCAGCTCGCCAGCCGCGCCCGAACCCATGTCCGAGCCTCCCGCCCGCGCTTCGATATGCCGCGCGAGCGGGGCATGGAGATCGCGGAAGCCTTTTTCGCGGCCTCGCGCAGTGGCGACATGGGCGCGCTCAGTGCAATGCTCGCCGCCGACGTGACCGTCCACGCCGATGGCGGCGGCAAAGCCTCAGCCGCCGCCCGCCCGATCATCGGCTTCGACGAGGTGCTGAAGCTGCAGGCCGGCCTCGCGCGCTATTTCGCCGAACATATGTCCCGCATGATTCGCTGGGGCTTCGTCAACGGCCTGCCCGGCTTCGTCACGATGGAGCATGGCGGCGTGCTGCAAACCACCGCACTTGCGATCGAGGACGGCAAGGTCGTCGCGATCTACATAACCCGCAATCCCGACAAGCTGCGGCATCTGGGCGAGGACACGGTCCACTAGGCGGGGGCGGCGGGAAGATCATCATGCGCTGGTCCGTTCATTTGGCAGTCAGCTTCATCCAGCCTATGACAGCCCATGACCCATTTGATGCCCGCGACCCTCCGCGCTTTCCCGATCGCGCTTGCCCTTGTCGCGGGAGCGTCCTGCTGGTCGACCGCGGCGACCGCACAATCCACAGTGGCGCCGACGATTGTGCAGCCCATCTCGTCCCCGGCCGACGATACCATTCGCCTGACCGAGGCGCAGCGCATGGAGATCCTGGACCACAACACAGTCGAGAGCGCCGCCGCCGCCCGCGGCGAACTCTCGGACTCGCGAAGCGCTGGGCGGGGTATTCACGGCGAGGTCGGCGTCATGATCGGATCGCACGGCACGCGTGGCGTGTACGGCACCGCCGACATTCCGCTCGGCGACAATGCGGGCGCTACGGTGTCGTTCGAAAGCAGCCGTTACGGATATCGGCGCTAGCATCTGATCCCTGACGTAATTGCTCGCGGCGCGAGGCCCCGGGCAGAGCGACGTCTCCTGTACCTGCCGATCAAACCGATCATGAGCTCCAGCCTCGGTGAGGTGTGGCTATAGCGGATCACTGAAGCTGTCTCCGCCCGTCTCGAGGCGGCCGGCAAAATGGTAGGTTAAATCGGAGGTTTCGACGGTGAAGTCATACCAGTTTGCGCTTGCCTTCACCTTCCAAACCGCGCCGGCCGGGTTGTGTGCTGACACGTTCAGTCGCTGTTGCGGATTGATGCGATAGGCGTCTTGACCGATCGTTGCAGGCGCGGCCGTTGGAACTGAGGATGTGAGATTGAGCCTGAGTTGTTGGCGGGCAGGCTCATAGCGTGCGACAACTCTCGTTCCCGCGCCTGCGGGGGCGAGTTTACCCGTGAAACCGCGCACGAACCCGTTCGTGCCAAGCACCAGGACATCGAGCTTCCCGTCCACAGCAGCTCGCCACTGACCCGTCATGCGCTTGCCGGCTTCGACCGTGTAGCGGCGCGGGATTTCGTCGAGCCGCAGGCGATCATAGACATGGAAAACCGTGCCCGCAGTGCCTTCGTTGATGAACTCCAGCGTCAGCGAGTCGCCGTTCGATGCGATTGCTGCGTCGACATGGAGCACATAAGGCAGGCCGCGCGATCGGCGAATGCCCCCCTCCTGAACGAGCCGCTCGGCCGCGCGGGGCGGCAAGACCTTGGGGCGCGCGAGATGCGTGGCGAGGATTTGCACAGAACCAGAAGCATCGGGGAGTTTGGGGAACGCCGCATCCTCACGGCCGGCAAAATCAAAGCACGACGTCAGATCGCTGCAGACTGCGCGGTGCCACGGGCTGATGCCCGGGATGGTAACGCCAAAGCGCGCCTCGAGGAATTGGCCGACCGAGGTGTGATCCGCGACCTCGCTGTTTACCCAGCCGCCCTTGCTCCAAGGCGACACGACATACATGGGCACGCGCGGGCCAAGACCCCATGCACGGATGGTGCCGCTGGCGACGTCATCGCGCGACGTATATTTATCTTCGTGATCGTCGAAATAATGGCCGGCGAGATCAAGCGTCGCGCCGCCGGCGAGGGTACCATCGATATTGTAGGAGGGCGGCGCGGGCGGCGGCAGGTGATCGAACTGGCCGTCATTCTCGTCGAAAGTCTGGAAAAACACGGTCTGCGCCCAGACTGCCGGATTCGCGGTCAGAGCGTTGAGCACTCTGGCAGTGAATTCGGCGCCTTCGATCGGCGTCGAAGCGGAGGGATGTTCGGACCATTTCATCGGCGGCAGAATCCAGGAAACCGCCGGCAGCGTGCCATCGCGTACATCCTGTTCGAGCCGTTCGAGGGAAAATGGGCTCATGCCACGCTCGAAAAGGGGTGACCCTGGCTTGGCGGTGCGAAAGCCGGTGAAGGCAAGGCCGCCGTGCATCGCGCCTGTCCAGTTGTCGTTGGGATCCTGATAGATTCGCCAATCGATCCCGGCATTCTGCAGCACTTCCGGGATGGTCTGCCACGTCAGGTCATTGCCGGCATAGGTATAGCCCGGCTCCGGAAGGGCGCCCTTGATCCAGCAGCGCAGATTATTCGGCTCCGAATGATCCTCGCGGCTGTTCACGCCTTTCGCGCGCAGTTCCGGATCAAAGCTCGCGCCAGACCAGAACACGACACGATTCGGGTCCGTGCCCGAGGTCACCGAGCAGTGATAGGCGTCACAGATGGTGAAGGCTTCGGCGAGTGCAAACTGGAATGGGATATCCTCGCGTTTGAAATAACCCATTGAATAGTCAGTCTTGTATTTCGGCCAGAAGCCGAACTTCCCTTGATTCCACGCTGCCTGCGCATCGGAGAAACTATGCGGGGTTCCAGGCACTTTGAGCGCGTTGGTCGTCGCAGTGTCCAAGTGAAAGGGTGGCAACTCGCGGACGCCATTTGACTGCTGCCAGATCGAACGGCCGCCGCTCATGGGAACAGTGTGCCGGTCACCAAATCCGCGCACGCCGCGCATCGTTCCGAAATAGTGATCGAAGGACCGATTCTCCTGCATCAGGATAACGATGTGCTTTACGTCCTTGATCGTGCCGGTCCCGCGATGCGCCGGCAAGGCAAGAGCATGGCTGATGCTGGCCGGCAGCGCCAATCCCGCGCCGGCTCCGCCCGCCACTTTGAGAAATGTGCGACGGCTCTGATCAGTCATGGTGGGCGGCCCTTTTCCGAATCCAAGACCGGAGAAGCTTTCCCTCCTCCGCATCGGGCCCCTGTGAAGATGGCCGTCGCACAGCCGTACAGGCCCAATGTGACGGTAAATTGAATATGTCGTATATTTTTATCGACAAATTGTGAGTGTATCTCAACTAAAATATACTTTAATTTGAGAAAATATCGTGAGAAGGGCCTGTGCCCCGCTAGAATCGTTTGATCGACAGGACGTCGAAGGTCTCGCGCAACGTGGCGGTCGAGCGGTCGTAATCCGCCATCGCCAGAGCCGCGATCAGCGCGTCGACCACGCAGAGCTGGGCAATGCGACTCGCCATTGCCTCGGTGCGAAATTGCGTTTCGCGGGCCATGGTGAACAGCACGATGTCGGCATAGGCCTGGATCGGCGAGCGCGCGAAATTCGTGATTACGATGGTCTTGGCGCCCGCCTCTTTGGCCAGTCGGGTCGCAGCGACGGTTTCGTGGGTTGCGCCGGTATGCGACACTGTCAGCACCGCGACATCGGGGTCGCACCGCGACGCGCTGATCGCCTGGATGTGGCTGTCCGTAACCGCACGGGCATCCAGGCCGATGCGGATCATCCGATAATGAGCATCCTCCGCGATCGGTGCGGATGATCCGATCCCGTATATCTCCACCCGCTTCGACGCGCGGATCATCTGCATCGCGGCGGTCAGTGTGTCCGGCTGGATCACTGACATCGTGTCACGCAGCGCCTGGATGCCCGAATGAAAAACCTTGCGGCAGATCGCATCGATGCTGTCGTCGCGATCGAGATCCTCATGAATGAACTGCACCGGCTGAACCAGCTCCTGCGCAAGGCTGAGCTTGAGCTGCTGGAAACCGGAAAGGCCGATGCTCCGGCAGAAATTGATGATGCTGCCATCACTGACCTCGACCGCCTCGGCCAGATCAGTAACGGACATGCCCATAATGGCCTCCGGCTCAGCGAGGACATAGTCCGCGATACGCTGCGCGCTGCGCGCCATTGCCGGGCGCGCCACCTGAATTCGGGTCAGCGCATTTTCCACCGGAGCGTTGTTGGATGCGCCGTTCGTGCGGGCACTCGCAGCTTTTGTCTCAGTCATAGAAATCCAGTCGCCTCATGGGCCGGGTTCCCCCGCGACTGACGCTTACACATAAAAATCTTCCAGAGGAAATTCAAAACGCTCATTAAGTGCGCCGCACAATAATGAGTGTATTTCATTTTACTGTCACAGCTACGGGATAGGCCGAGTCGCGTCGGGGTAGGGAGTGCCGCCGCGGATCGAGCCATCGTTCCGCGCGTGGCGCCGCTTGCTCGTCGCTCAGACAACCAAGGGGTATTGTCGTGAATCATGATTCAATGCGTTGCGGCGGGCGTTTGCTCGTCGCGCTGATGCTTGGCTGTGCCTGGTCCGGAATTGCGTCGGCGCAATCGATCCAGAAAGTCTCGGCAACCTCGGTCGCCAGCGATGCGCGGCCTACGCCAGAGCGCGACAATGACGACGTCGTCGTGATCGGAACGCGGATCAAGGAAACCGCGACTGCGGCCGAGGCCACCGAGTTTGGCAACAACGTTCAGATCGTCGGGTCGGAAGCAATCGCCGCCAGCGGGGCCAGCAATTTCGCTGAAGTCGCACAGTTTCTGCTCAAGGGTGTGAACATCGGTTACTCGCCCGACGAAGGCGAATACACGATCCGCCTCGACGGCGGCGGCGACCGCGACACGCTGGTCGTGCTGGACAATGTGCCGCTGTATGATCGCGGGCCCGCGCTGGAGACCATCTGGCCCGCGACCACGATCGATCCGCATATGATCGATCATGTCGAGGTATTCCGGGGCGGCAACAGCCTGTTCTTCGGCAGCAACGGCGGAATCGGTGTCGTGAACATCGTGACGAAGCGGCCCGATGGCGGCAAAAGGTTCGAACTCGGCGCCAGCTATGGTTCGTTCAATTCGCGCGAGCTTTGGGGCAATGCCAGCTTCCCGCTGGATGCCGATGGCCGCCATAGCGTGATGTTCTACGGCGGCTCGCAGCAGACGGATGGGCCGCGCATCTACAACCCGGCCGATTACGTCGACAATGTCGCAGCTGGCGGCGGGGTGCAGAAATTTCCGCTCAACCGCACCAATGTCGGCTTCAAATATCTGTGGAAGATCGACGACAAATCCGAATTTCGGCTCAACGCGCAATATACCGAGCTGATTTTCCAGGATGCCTTCCCCGATACCAACACCTTCTCGCCGAACCGCGTCCGCTACCCGATTGCCGACCTGTCGCTTGATCGCCGCTGGTCCGACAAGCTTTATACCGAATTCGGTTTGTACTGGACCAACCCGCTTCTCAACAACACCGAGACTTACCCGGACGTGTGCCGCGTTCCCACGGGTTGCGTCGATCCCAATACGCCGTCGGTGACCATCCCCTGGGGCAAATGGACCGGTCGCAATATTCCGTTCGTGAACCAGGGCTTTGGCAAGGATTCAAAGACAGGCGGCTTTCAGGAAATGGGCCTCAACCTGCGCAACACGCTCAGCCTGAAGGACATTGTCGAAGTGGTCGGCGGCGTTCAGATCGTACAATATAGCGACGATTCAGATCCGGTCTTCCCGATTGGCGACAAGAAGACGACGGTGACTGGGCTCTATATCGATGTCCGTCCCGTTCTCCCGTTCAGCCCGTCGACCAAGATTTCCGGAGCGATCCGCACTGATTTTATCTCCGGGGCTTCATCGCGCACGATCTGGAAGTTCGGTTTTCGTCAGCCGATCGGCCCGGCCTATATCCGCGCGAATGGCGGCACCTCGTACAGCGCGCCGCAGAACAATGAGCGCTTCACCCAGACCGTCACCCTGGTCGGCAATCCCGATCTGAAGACTGAAACCACCAGGACCTTCAACGGTGCAGTCGGCATTGCGGGCGAGTTCGATGGTGGCGGATATTCGCTCGAGGCCGGCTATTTCCGCACCGATATCGGAAACCGTATTCGCACGACGGCGGGCCTCACGCCGAACACCTATTATAACGACACGGCCGTTACCCAGATTCGCGGCATCACCGCCGATGTGAATTTCAATCTTGGCAGCACCTTCACCTTCAATCTCGGCTTCACCAAGCAACAGGCGCGGGTGAAGGGAACGCCGTTCCAGATCAACGAGACGCCGGAATATTTCTTTCAGGGAGGGATGACCTATGCCAGCCCCGACAAGAAATTCCATGCAACCCTTCTGCCGCGTTATCAGGGGCCGGAATGGTCGACTGGGGGCGTCAACACGACCATCAATGGCGTCGTGACACCTCAGTTCCGGCACAATTTCGGCAATTATCTGGTCGTGAACGGGTCGCTGGCTTTTTGGGCCGGCGATAAGCAGCAGCACAAGATTCAGCTGCGCTTCGTGAATATCCTGAATGAACATTATGCCGAGCGTTACGGCTACGGAAACCGCCGCCTCAGCGAAGCCTTTATCAAGGGCCAGATCGTCACCAACGGCCCCGGCTATTTTTATGGCTATCCGTTTGAGGGGAAACCGCGGAGCGTCTTCCTTTCCTACACGACCATGTTCTGAGTTCGGGTTCTGAATTCAGCCCGTCGGCCACCGCCATTGCGGTGGCCGACGCGGTTCATGCATCTGTCATAACCGGGGCGTAGCGGGCAGGCGACAGCCGAGGGAGCCCCCGCCGATGAATCCGCTGCACGTGGTTGCAATCCTCCTGGTTGGGGTCGCGGCGACGGCTGGATTATGGCGTTCAACCCCTGCCAGGCCCAGCGTCCTGCGGGTCGTCCTTATCCCGGCCGATGGCGGGACGGAGGATGGCACGATCGCGGACTATCGCCCGATCTTCGGCGCGGTGGCAAAGGACACGGGCATGGTTTTCGACCTGAAGGTCGCGCAATCCTATAGCGCGGCCGTCGAGAGCCTGTGTAACGGCACGGCCGACATCGCCTTTGTCGGCCCGGTGACGTTTCTGCAGGCCAGAAAGCGTGGATGCGCGGAGTTGCTTGCGGTCGCCGTCAATTCCGGAGAATCGGTTTATTATTCAGCCTGGTTCGCGCGGCGAGGGAGCGGAATCCATACCATCGCGGACGCGCGCGGCAGGCGTCTGGCGCTGGGGGATGTGAATTCGACCTCAGCCTTTGTCTATCCGGTCGCGATGCTGTTGAAGGCAGGCATCGATCCAGCCAGGGATATAGCGGCGATCCGCCTTACCGGCAGCCACGCCGGCAATCTTTCCGCCCTGATCGACAATCGTGTCGATCTCGCCGCGATGTCGCTCGAATCCTATGGCAAGGCGGTGCGTGCCGGCGTCGACGGCGCCCGCGATCTCGTCGTTGTGGCGCGGAGCGAGCCGATCCCCAATCCGCCGCTGATCATGAATACGCATTTGCCTGAGCCGACCAAGACAAAGCTGCGCCTTGCATTCCAGACCATCGCCGATCGCCGCGGTGTCACTCCTGATATGGTGCGCGGATATGGGGGAGGGCGGGTGGATCGATACGATACCAAATTCCCTCTGTCGGGCTTCGATGGCGTCGCCGCCACGACGGCACAGGTAAGTCCGCACCTTGTCGGACGACTCCTCGCCCGCGCGTCCGAACGCTGACCGTGGACATCCAACTCGACGATTGCTCACTGACATATTCGAGCGGGCACCGGGCGATCGATGCGGTGAGCATCGCCATCCCTAGCGGACAGATTTGCGTCATCCTGGGGACGTCGGGCGCAGGCAAGTCGACGTTGCTGGGCATGATAAACGGCGTCGCCATGCCGACCTCAGGACGTGTCGTCCTTGGTGGCACGATAGTGACGGCGGCGAACGCGCGCAGTGTTCGCCGCAACGTCGCGACCGTAAGGCAAGATCTCGGTCTCGTCGCCCGGTCGAGCGTCGCCGCCAACATCGTGGCCGGGGTAGTGGCCCACATGCCGATCTGGCGGGTTCTGCTGGGCTTGCCCTCTGCCGCGCACCGCGCCCGCGCCTGTGCGCTTGCTGCGGCTATGGGGCTCGATCCCGAACATATGGGGCGTCGCGCTGAGCGGTTATCGGGAGGCCAGCAACAGCGCGTTGCCATCGCCCGGGCACTCATGCCGGCAGCGCCGATGATTCTGGTCGATGAGCCCGTCGCCAGCCTTGATCCACTGACGGCGCGAACTGCGCTGGCGCTGCTTCGGAATGAGGCGAAGCGCTCCCGCGCGACAATGCTGTGCACCCTTCACCAACCCGATTTGGTGATGGATTTCGCGGACAGGGTCATCGGCCTGGAGCGGGGCCGGCTGATCCTCGACATGCCGATCGCTGAGTTCAGCACCCGTGATACAGCAATGTTTTACAAGAAGACCGCGGCTGCACCTCTGACCATATGTGAGGTCGCGGCGTGAGCCACGCATCGCCCGCTTCCCACAAATACCCCGACACCTACTCGATCCGCTCCGTAGCTGCATTGATGGCCGCCCTGATCGCTCTGGCGGTGATCGGCCACCGGGTGGAGATCGATCGCGTGCTGACGGCGCCGGGACTGTCCGCTGAAGGTGCGTTCGCCTTTGCGGGTCGCTTCCTCCCGCCGCAAATCGAGGAGCGGGATCCGCTTGCTGCTTCAGCACCGCAACGCGTGGCCTGGCCGTCGCGGATTGAGCATGGTCGACCGCTGAACGAAGATTTCGATCAGGCGTCGGGGAGGATTGTCCGCACCTCCGCGCCGCAGGATTTCGTCGTCAGGCCCTTCGGATACGTGACGCTGGTTGCGATCAAGATGGCGGAAACCATCGAAATCGCGCTTTGGGGGACAGTCCTTGCGCTGCTGATGGGGTTGCCACTGGCATTGCTCAGCGCGCGCGTCCTGTTGCCGAGCACGATTTTCAGCCACGGTGCCCGACTTGTCGTAGCGATGCTGCGCACGATGCCCGAACTGATCACCGCGCTCCTCCTCGTGGCCGTGTATGGTTTCGGACCAATCGCCGGGGTGATGGCGCTCGGACTTCACGGCGCGGGCTTCCTCGGCAAGTTCTTCGCTGAGGATTCCGCAAATGCCGATCGCAAACCGCGGGAGGCGCTGGGTGCATTCGGGGCCGGAAGCCTGGCCGTCTGGCGGCTCGCCGTTCTTCCCGAAATACTCCCTCAGGCGATTGCTTCGACGCTGTACATTCTTGACCGCAATGTGCGGATGGCGACTGTCATCGGCCTGGTCGGCGCGGGCGGAATCGGGCAGGAATTGAAGGGCCGGCTCGATCTCTACGAATATCACCGGGTCAGCACGATCTTGATCGCAATTTTTGCCATCGTTCTCATGCTCGATGCGCTGTCGGCAAGGATTCGGCGGCGCCTGGAGTGAGGCGGCCGAAAGGTCAATCTCAGACCGCGTTGCGAAGCAAAGCTCGGAAATGGCGGCCGAAGATATTACCTGCCGACCGGTCCCATGACGCTACCGCCGCCACACCGGGCCCTTGATCACCACGCCCCGTGCCTTGAGCCGGTCCAACACCCCACCGCCCTCGGCAAGCACCCGCAACGGCACCACCGCCAGCGTAACCCCGGGCTGACGCAGCGCCGCCTCCAGGGCATCGTCCCACTGCCGCCGCAGCTCCGGCCCGTAGCGGCCGTCAGTCCAGGGCCAGCACGAGCCGAGCGCGTCCTCGATAGGTGAAGCCATCACGCTGGACACATCCAGGTCAGTCCAGTCGCGGCCGCGTTGCTGCACGCCGTCGGGGCCATTCTCATAAGCGGCCATCGCAGCGTGGAGGCAGGGCACATGCGTTTCCGGCGCGGCGCTGAACAGGCTGTCGAGGATCTCCTTGCCGCGCAGCACCCCCACCGGCCGCGTCGCGATCTTGCGGTCGCGCGCCGTGTCCCGGACGACCTCGGAAGCGTCGTCGGCGGTGTCATGGTTGAACCGCAGCTCCTTGGTCAGCAGGCCAAAGCCCGTGATCAGCATGCTCTGCCCGCCATAGCTTTGGTGCGTCTGGCCTTCGATCGAGGTCAGCCGGGCTTGCTCGGCCGGCGTCAGATAGTCAGCGGTGGTATGGCCAGCGGGCAAATGTTTGAGCTTGCCGAGCTTGAACATGAGCCGAAAGATATCGCCGACGGTGAAACTGGCCTTCACCCCCAGGATCACGCGATCGGCGCGCGCCGTCGCCGCCTGAAGCCGCTCGGGCCGCCAGCGCACCGCCTTGGGAACATTTCTGATTTCGCCGACGAGCAGCACAGTGCTGCCGTTCACGCTCGCCTCCCAGATCGGCACGCCCGAGGCGCGCGCGGTGACGACGATATCTTCCGATACGGATTGCCCGGCCACGCCGTCCGGTTGCATTTGCGCGCCGGCCGGCACGGCGAAGAATGCCAGCGCGAGCGCCGCAAGCAGGTGCGTTTTCGTTGATTCCACCGACATCCCCCGATCAACCCATCAATGATAACAGCGTCAGCAGACCTCCCGCCGCGAAGAATCGGGAGTTGGGAGGCGAGATGACTCAACCTTTCCTGAATCTGCCGCAGTCACAAGTCCGATCTGCTGTCGCAGGCCGACCCGCCTATCCCGCCGCCACTGTCTCGCGGCCAAGAAACGCCGCGACGTCCCTCAGGTCCACCGACTTGTCGAGAAAACTTTTCCCGATCCCGCGCGCCAGCAGGAAGGGCAGGGTGCCCGCGTCCATCTTTTTGTCGTGGAGCATATGCGCAACCAGCGTATCGCCGTCCGCCGCGATCCCCGCCGCCGCCACACTATCCGGCAAGCCGATTGCACGCAGATGCGCCGCGACCCGCTCGGCATCCTGGCCGGAGCAAAGAGCCTTCGCCGCCGAATAGCTGAACGCCAGCGCCATCCCGGCCGCGACCGCTTCGCCGTGGAGAAGCCGGTCCGAGAAACCCGCCTCCGCCTCCAGCGCATGGCCGAACGTATGCCCGAGATTGAGCAGCGCCCGAGCGCCCGTCGTCTCGCGCTCGTCCTCAGCGACGATCCGCGCCTTGGCGCCGACCGAATGCGCAATGGCATAAGACCGCGCTGCCGGATCGCCCGCCAGCAGGGCGGCGGCATTCGCCTCGCACCATTCGAAAAAGGCGAAATCGTCGATCAGGCCATATTTCACCACCTCGGCATAACCGGCACGGACCTGACGCAAGGCGAGGGTGTCGAGCACGTCGGGATCGATCAGCACCAGGGCCGGCTGATGAAAGGCCCCGATCAGATTCTTTCCCGCCCGCGCATTGATCGCCGTCTTGCCGCCCACCGACGAATCGACCTGGGCGAGCAGGGTGGTGGGAATCTGCACGAAGCCGCAGCCGCGCTTCAGGATCGCGGTCGCAAAGCCGACCAGATCGCCGATCACCCCGCCGCCCAGCGCCACGACATGGTCGCCGCGCTCAATGCCGAGCTCGATCAGTCGGTCTGTCAGCATCTCGAGCGTCCCCCAGCTCTTCGATCCTTCGCCGGGAGGGAGGATGATCGCCTCGCTCTTCACCCCCGATGCGGCGAGCGACGCCTGCAAAGTCGCGAGATGCACCGTCACATTCTCGTCGGTCACGATCGCCATCGTGCGCCCGCGCGCAAGCGGCGCGAGCCAGGTGCCGGCACGGCCGAGCAGCCCGGCCTCCACCACCACGTCATAACTGCGGTCGCCAAGTGCAACCGGGATGTTGATCATAGGTCGAGCGCTTTCAGGATCGCGTTGACGGTCGCTTCGTGCGGCGCGTGATGGCTTGGCACACGAATCGGTGCCAGCGCGTAGATCGGGTTGCGGACCTTGGCCAGTTCGTCGAGCGCCTGGCGTGGATCGCGGCCGCGCAGTAGCGGCCGGGTGTCGCGCCGGCCGACCCGATCCGCGAGGACTGCGGTGTTGGCGTCGAGCCAGATCGCCAGCGCCGATTCGAGGATCAGCGCGCGGGTTTCGTCATTGATGAAGGCGCCGCCGCCGGTCGCGATCACCTTGGGCGTGCCGTCGATCAGCCGCGCGATGACACGGCGCTCCCCGTCGCGGAAATGCGCCTCGCCGAAGCGCGCGAAGATATCGGCGATCGACATGCCCGCCGCCGCCTCGATCTCCGAATCGGCATCGACAAAGGGCAGCCGCATCCGTGCTGCCAGACGGCGACCGACAGTTGATTTGCCGGCGCCCATCAGGCCTATCAGCACGATCGGAGGGCCGGTCCAGTCCGGCACGGAGGTGTGTGTTTGAAACATTGAAACGGGGGCTATACAGCGAGCCTGCCCGTCGGGCAAAAGGCGCGCGCAACCGGTTATTGCAAGTTTGTACAAGGTTCACCCATGTCCCGTTCGTTGATTGCGCTCATCGTCATCCTGGTCGTGGTGATCGGGGGGCTGTTCGTCCTTGCCGGGCGCTCGCATGAAAAGCCGCAGGTTCGGGTCGAGAAAGCGGTGCCGCTTGCGAATCTCTCGAACTAGCGTCGCGCTCGGCGCGATCGCGGCGGTATTGATCGGCGCGGGGATTCCCGCGCTCGGTCAGGACAAGCCCGAATCGATTCTGCCGCCCGGCTTCGGCGATCCGGTCACCGCGCCGACACCCGCGCCCGCGCCGACCGGAGCCAGACCCGCCCCATCCGCGAGCGGCACGCCAACCAGTGCCACACCCACGCCGTCCGTGTCGGGCACGCCCGGCGCGACCGAAACGCCGGCAATCGATCCAGCCGCGCTCGCGCGCTACGAGATGCCCGAATATGCCCGGCGTTCGCTCGATCTGGTCGGCCCGGTCGGCCCGGCTGAAGGCGGCGTCGAGTCCAATGCGTTCGGCAATGAGGATGGCCGTTTTCTCGAAACGCTGATGCGCCGGCTCGATACGCCGATCGCGTCGCGCTGGCTCTCGATCGGCCTCCGCCGCGCGCTGCTCTCGCGGCTCACGACGCCGCGCCAGGTCAACGGCGCCGATTTCGCCGCCGAGCGCGCCTGGCTGCTGCTCCGCATGGGCGAGGCGGCGGCGGCGCGCGGTGTCGTGCAATATGTCGATACGGACAATTATACCCCCAAGCTCTATGAGGTCGCGCTGCAGACGGCGCTCGCAAATGGCGATCCCGCCGCCCTGTGCTCGGCCGCCGATGGTGGGGCAGCGCTCGGGCGCGAACGCGGCTGGGTGCTCGCCCAGGCGATGTGCGCCGGCCTCGCGGGTCAGCCGACCAAGGCGCAGGCGCTGATCAAATCGGCGCGCGATACCGGCGTTGCCGGCGGCATCGATCTGCTGCTCGCGCAAAAGATCGCGGGCAGCGGCGCCAAGGGCGTTCAGGCGGTGACGATCGAATGGGAATCCGTCGATCGCCTCACGGCGTGGCGCTATGGTCTCGCGATGGCGAGCGGCGCCGAGATTCCCGACGCGCTCTTCGCCACCGTCTCCCCGACCGTTCAGTCATGGCGCGCCCTTTCGCCTTCGCTGACCGCAAAGGTCCGTGCCAGTGCGGCCGAACAGGCGGCGGTGCGCGGCGTCTTTTCGAACGCGGCCCTGGTCGATCTCTACGGCGCGATCGATGCCGATGACGATCAGTCCGGCGCTGAGGTTGGCATCGCGCATGATCTGCGCACTGCCTACACCGCTGAGCTTCCCGCCCGGATCGAGGCGCTGAAGGGCCTGTGGGATGAGCCCAAGACCCCCGACGGCCGCTATGCCCGCCTCATCCTGACCGCCCGCGCTGCGGCGCGCATTCCGGTCGATACGGCTGATGTCGATGTCGACCGGCTTATCGCCTCGATGCTGACCGCCGGGCTCGATCGTTCGGCGATGCGCTGGCACGACAAGGCGCCGCGCTATGGCGATGCCTGGGCGATGCTCGCGCTCGCTGATCCCGATCGGGTCGCCATCAGCTATGCCGATGTCGGCCGCTACAAGTCAGCCAATGAGACGCTGCTGAAGCGCCAGATGCTGTTCGCCGGCCTCGCCGGGCTCGGCCGCATGTCGGCGGCCGATATCAATCGCGGCGCGAGCGGGCTCGACGTGCCGATCGGCGCTGACAATGCCTGGACCCGCGCGCTCAGCCACGCGGCGATCGCGCACGAACCAGCGACCGTGCTGCTGCTCGCCGGCATCGGCATGCAGACCCGGCTGTGGCACGGCGTGTCGCCGGTTGCGCTGTATCACATCGTCACCGCGCTCAGGGCGGTCGGTCTGGAGGGCGAGGCGCGCATGATCGCCGCCGAGGCCATCGCCCGGCTTTGATCGCGACTGCGCCCGGCACCGACCGCGCGCTGATCGAGCGTTTCCTCGAGATGATGGCGGCCGAAGCGGGGGCTGCGAAGAACACTATCGCTGCCTATCGCAGCGATCTGTCGCTCGCCTCGGACTTTCTCGGCCATGGTCTCGCGGCGGCCTCGCCTGACGACCTGGCCCGGCTCGGCGCACAGTGGCTCGATCTCTCCCGGTCGAGCGTCGCGCGCAAATCCGCGGCGCTCAGGCGCTTCTTCGCCTTCCTCGCCGATGAGGGCCACCGCGCCGATGATCCCGGTGCGGCACTGCCCAGGCCGGGCGCACAGCGGCGCCTGCCCAAGATCCTCGGGCACGGCGACGTCGACCGCCTGTTCGAAGCGATCGCCGCCCGCATCGCCCGAGTCCCGCCCGATCCGAACGACCTCCGTCTCGCGGCGCTGTTCGAACTCCTTTACGGCTCCGGCCTGCGCGCGACGGAACTGGTGTCGCTTCCCCGCAACGCCATCGCCCCCGATCGCCCCTATCTCATCCTGCGCGGCAAGGGCGGGCGTGAGCGGCTCGTGCCGATCTCGGACCGCGCCCGTGCCGCGGTGGCGGTGTGGCGCGATCATGTCGCGACCGACCGGGCCTGGCTCTTCCCCTCAGGCAAATCGCACCTTTCGCGAGTGCGGCTGTTCCAGCTGGTGCGGGTGCTGGCGTCTGAGGCGGGCATCCCGCCCGACCGGATCAGCCCGCACGTCCTGCGCCATGCCTTTGCGACTCACCTGCTCGAGGGCGGCGCAGATCTGCGCGCGTTGCAATCCATGCTCGGCCATGCCGATATCGCGACCACCGAGATCTACACCCATGTCGATGCCAGCCGCCTCGTCGAGCTGGTCAACACGCGCCATCCACTCACCGACGCCAAGCGCCGCGTTGACGCGAAGCGCCGCGACGCCTAACCGACGCGACCTGATGCCAAGCTTCCTCGATTTCGAAAAGCCGATCGCCGAGCTCCAGGGCCGGATCGACGAGCTCCGCGAGACCGCCGCCGACGGCGCGGTCGATATCGGCGCTGAGGTTGCCCGGCTCCAGGCCAAATCCGACAAGCTGTTGCGCGACACCTATACGCGGCTGACTCCCTGGCAGAAGACTCAGGTCGCCCGCCACGGCGAACGCCCGCACTTCAAGGATTATGTCGCCGGCCTGTTCGATGATTTCATGCCCCTCGCCGGAGACCGCGCCTTTAGCGACGATCAGGCGATCCTCGGCGGCTTCGCACGTTTCCGCGATCGCAAGATTCTGGTGATCGGCCATGAAAAGGGCGACGATACCGCCAGCCGGCTCCGTCACAATTTCGGCATGGGCAAGCCCGAAGGCTATCGCAAGGCGATTCGCCTGATGCACCTCGCTGACCGATTCGGCCTCCCGGTCGTCACCCTGGTCGACACGTCTGGCGCGTTTCCCGGCGTCCAGGCCGAGGAACGCGGCCAGGCCGAGGCCATCGCCCGCTCGACTGAAGCCTGTCTTGGGCTCGGCGTCCCGCTGATTTCGGCGGTGGTGGGTGAGGGCGGTTCAGGCGGGGCCATCGCGCTCGCCGCTGGCAACAAGGTGCTGATGTTCGAGCACGCCGTCTATTCGGTAATCTCGCCCGAAGGCTGCGCCTCGATTTTGTGGCGCACCGCCGACAAGGCGTCTGAGGCGGCCGAGGCGATGAAGGTCACCGCGCAGGATCTGAAAGGGCTGGGCGTCATCGATACGATCGTGCCCGAGCCGCTCGGCGGCGCCCACCGCGATCCGGCAAAGGCTATTGCAAGTCTCGGCGATGCGATTGACGGTGCGCTCGGCGAACTCGGCAATCAGGGGCCTGCCGAGCTGCGGCGCGGCCGTCGCGAAAAGTTCCTGGCGATCGGCCGGATCTAAGTTTCAGCGGGTTTGCGTCCAGAGGCAGAGGGAGCGGCGGGGTCCATCGGCCGTCGCTCCAGTTTTTCGGCAAGCTGGTAAAGCTTACGAAGCCTTCATATTGGACGAGACGTTCGTGAAGGTTGTCTTCAGTTTATTTCCAACGCCTTGCATCGCAGTGATTGCCGCGATGGCGATCAGCGCTGCGATCAGGCCATATTCGATTGCGGTAGCCCCACGGGTTTCGCGCAACAGGGTCAAAAACATCCTAAGCATATTACTACTCCCGGAACGAAAAAAGGGCGGCGGAACCGAAGTCCCGCCGCCCCTCTTTTCTCAGTAAGCTGTTTAGAGCTTACGAAGCCTTCATGTTCGACGAGACGTTCGTGAAGGTCGTCTTGAGCTGGTTGCCCAGGCCCTGCATGGCTGCGATGGCTGCGACGGCGATCAGAGCGGCGATCAGGCCGTACTCGATTGCGGTGGCGCCCTTGCTGTTCTTGATGAACTTGCGAATGGTCTGCATGTGGATCTCCATTGGTTCTAAAGCTTCAGTACCCGGCCGGTCCGGTGGAAAACCGGGCCAGCAGACTCGGTTTAGGGGAGCAGGGTTTAGAAAAACTTAAACCGATGAAAGATTCTTTGGAACAAATCAGCCGCCCGCGCGTGCGACCGCCATTTTCGTGTTCGTGTTTTGCCACAAGCCGATGGTGCTGTCAGCGACCTGCATGAAAGCAGCGATCATGGTAATTACGACAAGCGCCGCGATCAGGCCATATTCAATGGCCGTTCCGCCTCGTCGATTCTTCGCCAGCCGTCGTATAAATTTGATCATCATAAAATATCCGCCCCGTCCGGAAATTCCTGCCAAAAGCTTAAGCTCGTACCGTTAATGAATGGCGAAGACCGGGGAAGCGCTTGAAATGTCCGAAATAATGATGGTCGTCGCCGCTGCGCTGATTGATCGGGAGGGCCGAGTCCTCGTCCAGCGCAGGCCCGCGGGCAAGATGATGGCCGGGCTTTGGGAGTTTCCCGGCGGCAAGATCGAACCCGGCGAGACGCCCGAATTCGCCCTTGTCCGGGAGCTCGACGAGGAGCTTGGCATCACCATCGACGCAGCTCTTCTCAAGCCAGCCGCTTTCGCGAGCGAGCCGCTGGCCGGCCGCCACATGCTGTTATTGCTCTATATTTGTCGCAGCTGGGAAGGCTCGCCACGCGCGCTCGATGCCGAGGAGCTCCTCTGGTGCACGCCCGCATCGCTCCGCACGCTCGACATGCCACCGGCTGATCGCCCGCTGATCGGATTGCTGGAGGCGATATTATCGGTTGGATTCGCGGATGATTAGGGTGTCTCGCGCCATAGCCTTATAGCCGATTCGCGTATGGGGGAGATTGGGCGATGAAACGAGGATTCCTGGGCGGGCTGCTGCATGATCTGGAGGCGCCCATTGAGGCGCGTGGCTTCGGCACCGGCTGGTTCGCGGGCTTCTTTGCGCTGATATTCGCGATTGCCGGGCTGTGCTTCGTCGCGGCGCTCCGCTGGCCCGACTGGTTCGCAATGCCCCAGCTCGGCGCGGTGCGCGACTGGACCGGCTTCCGAGTCGTCATCCATCTCACCTTGCTCGCCGCTTATGGCCTTGCCCTGCTCAGCGTGTTGCTGCGGCCGCGCAAGGCGCTCGGCGCGACCGCTTTGGTGATCGCCCTGGTCGCCACATTGCTCGGTGGCGCGGCGGTGCAGCCGCACGAGTCTCATGCCTGGGGCATTTTCTTCGGCATCGATTTCTTCGCGCTCAACATGATCGCCACCGGCCTGATGTTCGCGCCGATCGAGCGCATCTTCCCGCATCGCCCGGCGCAGCGCCTGTTCCGGGCTGAATGGCGTGAGGACCTCTTTTACTATCTGGTCAGCTCGATGATGGTGCAGCTCATCACCTTCCTCGCGCTTGCGCCCTCGACCTTCATCATGGCCTCGACCAGCAATTTCGGCGCCTTCCGCGCGATGGTCGGTGGCCAACCCTGGTTCCTGCAGTTCGTCGAGGCGATGTTCCTGACCGATCTCGTGCAATATTGGTTCCACCGCGCCTTCCATCGCTGGCCATTCCTGTGGGGTTTCCACGCGGTCCATCATTCAGCGAAGTCGATGGACTGGCTGGCCGGCTCGCGGATGCACTTCGTCGAGATCATCCTGCTGCGCGGCGTAACCTCGCTGCCCTTGCTGACCCTCGGCTTCGCGCCCTCGGTGATGCAGGCCTATGTCGCGATGGTCTATATCTATGCGAGCCTGGTTCACGCCAATCTGCGCGGCAATTTCGATCAGCTCGGCCGCTTCCTCGTCATTCCGCGTTTCCATCACTGGCATCACGGCATCGAGGACATCGCGATCGACAAGAATTTCGCGATCCACTTCCCCTGGCTCGACCGGCTTTTCGGCACGCATTACCTGCCGCCCGGCGAGTGGCCGAGCGGCTATGGCGTGTCGGAAGACGTGCCGCGCGGCTACCGCGCCCAGCTCGCCTATCCGTTCCGGCGGAAGGCGGGGTAGGGCAGGGCTCATCGGATTCGGTCGTGTCCGATTCTGTAGCCGCCCGATTCTGTGCTAGTCAGCGCCAGGCCTCACAAGGGGCGAGATAGCCGGGGGGCGGACACATGGCGGGACGGCCTTCGCTGAAGATCCTGCGCGGCAAGGCCGGGGTGATCCTGCCCGGGCTGCTGGTGATACTGATCATGACGGCGCTACAGCTGATCGGCGTGCCCTCGATCGACCGGGCCGGGTCGCTGTTATTCGACAGCTATCAGCGGGCAAAGCCACGCCCCTATAGCGACGAGAACGTCAAGATCGTCGATATCGATGACGAGACGCTGCGCCGGCTTGGCCAATGGCCCTGGCCGCGGACTGATATCGCCCAGCTGACCAAACGGCTGACCGACGCCGGCGCACCCGCGATCGCCTTCGATATTGTCTTTTCGGAGAGCGATCGCACCTCGCCCGCCCGGCTTGCCGAGCGCCTGGCGCGCGACGGTGGCACGAAAGAGGTCGCCGCCGCGCTGGCGAAGCTGCCGGACAATGACGCGCTGTTGGCCGATACGTTCAGGCAATCCAACGTCACGCTCGCTTTCTTCCTGAGCCACGACCGCAAGGGCGGTCAGGTCGAGCCCAAAGCCGGCTTCGGCATTGTCGGCAGCACGCCGAAGACCGGGGAAGCCGACTATAATGGTGCGATCCAGCCACTGCCGGTGCTCAGGGAGGCTGTCAGCGGGCTTGGTTTTGTCAGCCTGCCTACGGATAGTGACGGCATTATTCGCAAGGCGCCGCTGATCTCGACCGAGAACGGACAGTTACTGCCGTCACTGTCGATCGAGGCTTTGCGCACAGCGTTCGGGCTACCTTCGATAAAGATCAAATCGAGCAACGGCAGCGGCGAATATTATGGTGACGGGTCGAACGTCGTGGCGCTTCAAGTGGGCGATGTGGAGGTGCCGACGACTTCGGCCGGCCAGCTCTTCATGTACTACACCGCGCCCCAGCCGGATCGCGTCGTGCCGGCCTGGAAGATCCTGACCGGAGCCATGTCGCCGGAAGAGCTGCGGCGGACTTTCGACAGGCACGTCGTGTTTATCGGCACGAGCGCCCAGGGCCTTTACGATCTCAAATCGACTCCGATCTCCCAAACCGAACTGGGCGTCGTGGTCCATGCGCAGGTGCTTGAGCAGATCGCCTCCGGCACCTTTCTGCGACAGCCTGATTGGGGCCCCGGCGTCGAGCGGGGTGCATTGGTGGTGCTCAGCCTGATCATGGCGTTTTCCCTGCCATGGCTTGGTGCAGCGCGCGGTGCCGTGCTGGGTCTGGTGATGGTCGGCGGCATGTTGGTGGGGAGTTGGGAGGCATTCAGCCAATCCCGATTGCTGCTCTATCCCACCTATCCGGTGATCGCGCTGATCCTGGTCTATCTGGTCGAGACCGCGCTCACTTATTATCGCGAGGAGCGCCAGCGCGCCTATATCCACCAGGCGTTCGACCGCTATCTTTCGCCCGAACTCGTCAAACGCATCGTCGATGATCCCGGTCAGCTGGAACTCGGCGGCGAAGAGCGCGAGATGACGGTGCTGTTCTGCGATATCCGCGGCTTCTCCCACATCTCGGAGAAGCTGACGCCGCAGGAGATCATTCAGTTCTTGATCTCCTTCCTCACGCCGATGTGCGACATCTTGCTCGCGCGGAAGGCGACGATCGACAAGTTCATCGGTGACGCTGTGCTTGCCTTCTGGAACGCGCCACTCGACGACCCCGATCAATATGCCAATGCCGCCCGCGGCGCGCTGGCGATGACGGCGCGGCTGCGCGCGATGAATGTCGAGATGCGCGACCAAACCGGCACGACCTGGCCGGGTGAGGTCAGCATCGGCATTGGCCTCAACGCCGGCCCGTGCTGCGTCGGCAATATGGGCTCGGCCCAGCGTCTCTCCTATTCGCTGATCGGCGACACGGTGAACCTCGCCTCGCGGATCGAGGGGATGACCAAATATTACGGCCTGCAGATTGCGATCGGCGAGGACCTGAGGCGCCACCTGCCGCAATTCGCGATCGTTTCGCTCGATCGCGTTCGGGTGGTAGGCCGCGAGGCGCCCGAGGAGATTTTCGGCCTGCTCGGCGACGAGAGCCTCGCCGAGACCGCCGATTTCCGGGATTTCGCGGCGAAGCACCAGACAATGCTCGATGCCTATCGCGCGCAGGATTGGGCGAAGGCGGGCGCGCTGGCGGAAGCGGGGCAGTCAAGCGCGGTGGGATACGGCCTGCGCAAATTCTACCTGCTGATGCACGACCGCATCGCCCATTTCGCCGCCAATCCGCCGGGGCCGGATTGGGACGGGGTGTTCTCGGCCACGGAGAAATAGCTTTGATCCTGCCTGCCGGCGCGCTCGTCGACGGCTCAGTCCGCGCCGCCATCGAGCGCCATGAGATCGGCAGTGGCGACCCGCTTGCTGCCGTTCGCGGCTATTGGCGGTCTGCCCGGAAGCGGTCATAAGATTAGCCGATCGACGCTGGAGTTCGGCTGTGAGCAAGCAGGCGCTCATTATTGTGGACATGCAGGAAGGCTTGTTCTCAACCCCGCGCCACGACACGGATGGCCTGATCATGCGGCTCAATGCGCTGTCCGCACGCTTCCGCGCCAGTCAGTCGCCTGTCATCTTCATCCAGCATTGCGGGCCTGATGGCGATCATCTTCATCCGTCGCAGCCTGGCTTTGCTATACACCACGATTTGGTCGCTAAGCCGGAAGACGTCGTTATCACGAAAGCATCCTGCGATGCCTTTCTGAACACGAACCTCGCCGCGAAGCTCGGCGAGCTTGAAGTGGGAGAGGTGATCGTCACTGGATGCGCCACAGACTTCTGCGTAGACACGACAATTCGCAGTGCGCTGGCTCTCGGATACCCGACCATTGTGCCGGAGGATGGCCATACCACTTTCGATCGGCCATATCTGTCTGCGGAAAAGATAATTGAGCATCACAATATGGTTTGGGCGAATTTCATCTCGCCCGCAGGATCGGCGCGTCTCAGTCGATGCGACGCTTTGGGCTAATGGCGGGCCGTGCTGCGTCGGCAATATGGGTTCGGCGCAGCGGCTTTCCTATTCGCTGATCGGCGACACGGTGAACCCGCCTCGCGAATCGAGGAATGACGAAATTACGACCTGCAGATCTTGGGAGAGCCTGAAGCAGACCCCTTTGAGGAAGCAAATTAGTCGGGCAAAGAGGGGCGATGAAGTTCTCTGAATATACGGCCCACGATGCCGTCGGCCTGGCTGCGCTGATCCGGCACGGTGAGGTGTCACCGCTTGAGGTCGTCAACGCAGCGATCGAGGGCATCGAGCGGTACGATCACGAGATCAACGCCGTCGTCTATCGCGCGTTCGATGAGGCGCGGGCGGCGGCGGTTGGGCCGCTGCCGGAAGGTCCGTTCACGGGTGTTCCATTCCTGGTGAAAGATTTGCTGCTGCAGGTGAGGGGTTGGCCGCGCACGTCGGGCAGCCGCTATGCCGCGAATGCGGGCTTCACGGACACCCAGGACAGTGGCCTGATGCGCCGCTACCGGGCGAGCGGGGTCGTCACCATGGGCAAGGCCAACCTGTCGGAGTTTGGGATCGCCGGCACGACCGAAGGCGCACTGTTCGGGCCATGTCGAAATCCATGGGACCTCGGCCACATCGTGGGCGGATCGTCAGGCGGTTCGGCGGCAGCGGTAGCGTCCGGCATGGTGCCGATGGCGCACGGCGGCGATGGCCTTGGCTCGATCCGGATCCCGGCCTCGTGCTGCGGCCTGGTCGGGCTGAAGGTGACGCGCGACCGCAACCCGCATTTGCCCGACGGCTATGATTTCGCCCAAGGCAATGTCGTCGAGCACGTGCTCACCCGCACTGTCCGCGATACCGCGGTGATGCTCGACGTGACCGGCAATCCGGAGCCGGGGTCGCCCTATGCCATCCCACCGAAGGAACGGCCTTATGCGGACGAAATCGGGCGCGATCCGGGACGGCTCCGCATCGCGTGGTCGGGCGAGACGCCGCTCGGAGGCGCGATTCATCCCGATGTGCAAGGCGTGCTCGAAGATACCGCACGATTGCTGGACGGGCTCGGCCATCACGTGGAGGAGCGTGCGCTCGGCACCAATATGCTTGGCGACTACCTCGCCAATCTGCCGCTTGCGGGCGCAAACTTCGCCGCCGGCATGAAGCGGATGATCGAGGCGATTGGGCGCGAGCCGGCAGCGGAAGAGCTGGAGCCGCTGACCTGGGCAGCGCTTATCGGCGCGCGTTCGGTGTCGGGTGTCGACGCACTCTACAGCGCGCAGGAACGCCGGATGCGAGCCCGAGCGACGCTTCGTTTTTTCGAGGATTGGGACGTGTTCCTATGCCCGGTGATGGGAACCCCGCCGCCCAGGATCGGCTATCTCGATCCGGTCAACGTGCCGGCGGCAGACATCCAGGCACGCAATGGCGAGGTCTTTCCCTTCGCCGCTCCGTTCAACTTCACTGGTCAGCCCTCAATCTCTCTGCCGCTCGGCCACTCCCGCGAGGGTTTACCAATCGGGATGATGTTCTCGGCGCGTTACGCCGACGAAGCGACACTGATCCGACTCGCAGCCCAGCTCGAGCAAGCTTGCCCATGGCAGGAAAAGCGACCGAAGCTCGGCGGGTGGATAAACGGTGAGCAAGCCTGACGACCCGATCAATTCGTGACAGTTGGCAGCGTGGCTGGGAATCGACCGAACCAGGCCGAGCTGCGGCTGCGGCAGAGGCTCGGAATGGTGGAAAGACGAAAGACGGCTTTTGATAGCTGAAAGGTGGAAGCGGACTGCCCTACCTACGGGAACGGCGCACCGTTTCTTGCTCAATGCCCGCATCATTGCATTGATAAAGGTCAAGCACGTCCGGCTCGTTGAAGGTCCTCTTGAACGTTCCAGTGACAAGGACAAATCGGTGGTTCAGTTCCGCTCTTCGATGCAGCAGATTGTCCCCCTCCGACAGAGTGATCACCTGAGCGCCGGTCCCGTCTCTGTGCTGAATAGCTTCCATGGAATCATACAGGCACCGTGAGTTGGTGCCGAGGTCGACAAAGCCGCCGATGGTGACCTTGCGACCGTCAAGCTCGGCAGCATGGGCCAGAGCGTTTGACGGGCTTAAGTAGCTTTCCGATTTTGCCCCCACCGGGGAAGCCACGGCCGTACCTGCCAACGCAATAAAGATTTTGTATCTTCGCATGGGCAGATCATAGGCCGTTCGCGGAGGTCCGCAATTAGGTGTTAGCGAACGACCGTTGAACGTCCACACATGGGCCGAAAGCCGGCAGACCGTTTTTACGAGTCTAGGGCCTAACGAGGCGGAGTCTTTTTTTGGAAAGCCGGGCTGCCGCCGATAAATGACTCTGACCTCCTTTTGTGGGCTTCTTGGTAAACGCCGGGGGAAGCGCCTGCTCAATTCAAATATTCCCGCACCGGGCCCATTCAGCCCCAATGGCACGCCCGACCCGCTACAAATCCGACTTCGCTCGCCAGGCCCGTCTCGGCTGCCGGCTCGGCCTGAACGATCGAGCCGATCCTGCGCTACGGCGCCGGCCAGGAGCCGCGCGTTCCGTTCCAATTGAAGCTCGTCCCCTTCTCCGCACAGGTGCCCTTGAGCGACTGTCCGTCCGTTGAATATACCAACTGGCAGGTGCCCGTCGCTCCGTCCGGTCTGAAGTAGGTGAATGTCAGCAGGCGGCCAGGAGGAAACGCGCCTTGAAGGCCGCCGGTCGAGCTGGCCAGCCCGCCGGGAGCAGAGATCTGGCCGACAATTCCCATCAGTTCATTATCCTGCCCGAAGGGGTTGAGCCCTTGACCCTGCGGGGACAAGATGAGGTTGGTGCGGGTCCCATCATCCGTTTGCATCTTCCAGGCGCCGCCGACCGTCACGCGCAGCGCCAGGGGCGGGCCCGAAGGCGTTGGCGGGGTCCTGCGCGGTCCGGTCGTCTTGATCGGTTTTACGGGCGCGGGCACGATCCAGGTCTTGCAGATCAGCCCCAGCGCATCGATCAGAGCGCCATGGTGGACCACAATGCCGATCGCGATCGCGCCACCGCCGCAGCCGACGTATTTTTCATATTTCTTGGCCCCTCGGCCAAGCAACGCCGCGGGACTGTCGTAATATGTATGCAAGAGCGGATTGCGGCAGTGGAAGCGAAAGGAGTGGACCAGGTTCACATTCGATACCTCGACGGTGATGCCTTCGACCGCCGTATTGGCAGGGCAGGCCGGGGTCTTCGCCGGATCTCCGCCAAACCCGAAGGTCGGCTCATAGTCCGTTCCCCATTTGCGCAAGACGATCGCCGCGCCGGAGGCCTGGCCGTTTACATAGGCCGTGCAGATCGGTGTAACTGTGTTGATGTCCTTGTTGCCCGAAAAGTGCATGCCGGTAAGCAGCGCGCCATCCGGGCATTGATCCTGATCGGAAGCCCCGCCTGCCCCCCCGACAACGTCCGTGTTGCCGATCTGTGCGGTGGCCGGCGAGATCGGCAACGTCAGAAAGAACACCGCGAGCAGACACAGCCTGATGACAAAGTGATGGATAAGCATCTTCGGCCGCTCCCGAGCTGTTGCTCAAAAATCGCCAACAAACCTCAATGCAGGCCGGATCTCATTACCTCGCGCTCGGCCATGAAACCTCGTCGACCATAACGTCGACGTTTCACCGGATCGACCCAGCTGTAATTCGACTCGAAGAACGGCCCTTGTACTAGTCGAATGTAACCCCGAGACGTGCGCCGCGATAGTCATTCGCGACATCGGTCATTTACCAATACAGAAAGCCTACAACGAAAATGGTCGATCCCGGCATAAGCAGTCATCGAGCCGTGAAAATCGAATAGCCGCTAGTGGGTCGGTAGCTGTCGTTCGCGCGAGAGCGGACGGGATCAGCGGCTATGCGCCTACATTCGGACGTTCAGCCAACTAGGTAGTGCCCCCGTAAATTGCCGTTCGTTCATAATAGGATCTGGCGTCCGAGAATGGGTGGGAAGCGGACATTCTGCCCTCGCGCTGCCCACGAATCTTCGCGCGTATTTATTGCATAGCGGGTACAGATCGACGTCATGAAACCCGACATTTCCGCCCGACTCGCATCGCTATTCGGGATGATTTCCGCCTGCGCGTTGGTGGCGTCGGCATCATCCGCTGCCGAGCAAGACGTGCAAAAGCGTATTCGCTCCGACATGGCGCTTGCGAAGGCATTTCGCGCGCGGTCGGCATGGCATCTGGTCGTGACGCAAGGGCCGCCGGTCGACGAGGCCAGCGGGGCTGACCTCGGCCCCTCGCCCGGCGCGGTGACATTGTGTCTGCGAAAAGCAGTCGGCGATCGCTGCGATCCTGGGCTGCGTGCCGATCCATCGCCTGCAGACTCGGGAAAATCGCATTTCCTCGACGAATCGCGGCTGGTCTATCCGCGTGGTAAGTCGGAGTCCCCGCTATTGCTGTTGCGCACCGCGACACTAGCCATGTTTAACGGCGATCAGGGCGAATTTACGCAGTTGTTCGCCTATCGCTCCGCGTCGGATCGGTTCGAACAAATCTATCGGTTCGTCACGTCGCACAACAATAATCAGGAAGTCCGCTTCGTCGCGTCGGGGCCGCTAGCGGGCAGTATGATCTCGGCCGATCCGACCGGCGGCGCGCCGTTCGGTTATTGGGTCACGGTCAGCCGGCTGGATCGCGGCTACCGCTATCGCCAGGTGCTGCGCTACCGGAGCGCGACGCGCTATGCCGACGGCAACAGGCTGGCTGTGATCGATTCAGAGATGCCTAACATCCAGCAGCGACTGGGCCTGTGGAAGCCTGGTGCGGCGATGCCGCTTCCGACCCATTGCCCCCACCCGCGACTGATACACACCGCGCTATGGTGCAACTGAGTTCCAGGTAGGGATGAAGGGACCTTCGCTGGCCGCAGAAACGGCGAAGCCAGCTGGTCCCTGCGGCTAACCTGCCGTTTTCGATCACGCGTCTGATGTCCGCAATTGGGCGAAAGCCGGCAGACCGCTTCTATGAGTCTACGGCCTAACGAGGCGGAGTCATTTTTGGCAAGCCGGGCTGCCGCCGATAAATGACTCTGACCGCCTTTTGTGAGCTTCTAGGTAAACGCGGGGGAAGCGCCTGCTCAATTCAAATATTCCCGCGCCGAGCCCATCCAGCCCCCATGGCACGCCCGACCCGCTACAAATCCGATTTCGCTCGCCAGGCCCGTCTCGGCTGCCGGCTCGGCATGGACAATGCCGATCTCGCCCGCCTTTTCTCGGTCAGCCCCGCGACCCTGTATCGCTGGCTCGAGCAATATCTGGAATTCGCCACCGCAGCGGCAGTCGGCAAGGCTGAGTCCGCCCATCCGATTCAGAAGTCCCTGTACCGCCGCGCGATCGGCGGCGACTATTTCGTTGAGCGCGTGTTCATGCCGCGTGGCGCTGGCAAGCCGGTCGTCGCGCGATATCGCCGCCATGTTCTCGCTGATCCGAAGGCGGGGTTTTGCTGGCTGCGCAACCGCTGCCCGGCGAAATGGCGCGTCAATGCCCCGACGTCCGTTCGCACCGAAGCATCTCGCCCGGAGGCGCTACGAAAGGAGATAGCATCCCGGATCGATTCTCATAACCATAAGAGAATTGCGACCCTGTTTGTCACTGTGGTGACTAACGTGATGCGCCTAATTCTGAGATTGAAGTCGGGATTGGGTGCGCCGCACAGCATGATATTGGATGAGTCCGCCGCGGCCATGGCGAAAACGCAGGATCACATTGGGTCCCAAAAACCCCTCTATACTGGTGGCGCTTGCCGACGGCTTCTTGGTTTTACTTCCGAGATCAGGCTGGCTCTACACCAATGCCTCGCCCCGCTACGCGCCGGGCACCCCGAGCGTCCGAGCTTCGGCCAGCAACTGAGCCTTGGCGCCTGGATTGGCCGCAATCGCCGCCTTCAGCGCGGCACTCGCCTTGGCCGGCTCGCCCAACGTCACGCGGCTCCGCATCAGCATGATCCAGCCTTCGACATTGGCAGGGTTGGCCTGAAGCTTGGCCTCGAGCTTCCCGACCATCCCCTGGATCATCGCATTCTGCTGGTCGGCGGAGAGCGAAGCGGCGGCACGCATCTGGTCGGGGCTCGGTCCGGGGATCGCGGCGCCCGCGATCGAGGCGTCGGGGATGACGGAGTGGGCGGTCGTCTGCGTGACGGCGGCAAGCTGCGGGGCGACATTGATATGGTTGATCCGGCCGACCTGCTCGATCGTCCGGCGCAGATCATTCTCCCACGGCGCACCCGGCGGCGTGTCGCGGAGCAGGGCGAGCCAGTCGTCGATCGCGCCCCGATGGTCCTTGGCGAGGTCGCGCGCCACGGCCAGGAAATAGCGCGCCCGCGGCTCCTTCGGATTGATTGCCACGGCCTTGCGGAAGGCCGCCACCGCGTCGGCCGGCATCGGATCGCTGGTGGCACTGGTCCGCGCCTCGCCGAGCGCGGACCAGATATCCGCGCGCTGCGGCGCAAGCTGTGTCCCATGTTCGTACGTAGCGACGGCACCCTTATAGTCGCCCGCGTCGAATTGCGCCTGGGCGAGCGCGAGCCAGGCCTCGACATTCGCCGGCTCGGCGCGCGTTCGTTCCTGCAAGGATTCGAGCGTCGCCGGCTGGTTCGGGGCCGGCGTCGCAGGCGGCTGAGCAGCACTTTTCTCCGAGCTTGCGCTGCGCAGCGCAGCAAAGGAGATCGCGCCGACCAGCACCATTGCGGCGACGACCAACACAATCAGCCCGGTCCTTGACGAATGCTTGGCCGATTCCATCACGAGTCCCCGTCTATACTGTGGTTCTGGCTGGCGCCCCGGCCCGTACATGCTATCGTGCAAGGGCAGGCGGCAAGCGCAATCCCCACCGGATGCGCGCAACCGCTCCCGGGGCAAGGGGACTAAGCGTGACCGATCGTGTCCGCATCGCGATCATCGGCTCGGGTCCGGCAGGGCTGAGCGCGGCCGCGCGCGCCGCCCAGCTCAAGCTGTCCCATATCCTGCTTGAAAAGACCGATCACCTCTCGGACACGATCTACAAATACCAGAAGGGCAAGCATGTGATGGCGACGCCCAGCCAGCTCGTGCTCCGCTCCGATATGGCGTTCGACGCCGGCAAGCGCGAGGCGATCCTCGGCACCTGGGACAAGCTCGCCGCCAGCACCGGCATCAATGTCCGCTATCGCAGCGAGGTCAAGGCGATCGAAGGCGAGCGCGGTGCCTTTCGCATCACCCTGACTGACGGCGCGGTGGTCGAGGCCGAGACGGTGGTGCTGGCGATCGGCACCCAGGGCAACCCAAACCTGATGCGCTGTCCCGGCTCGGCCATGTCGCACGTCCAGTATCAGCTCGACGATCCCGGCGAGTATATCGATGAGCATATTACCGTGATCGGCTCGGGCGATGCCGGCATCGAGAATGCGCTCGGCCTCATCGCTGATCCCGCGCAGGGCAATGTGGTCACAATCCTGAACCGCTCGGCCGATTTTGCGCGCGCCAAGAGCGCCAATGTCAAATTGCTCAACGAGGCGGCCGAGCAGGGACGGATCACCATCCGGCTGGAAACCACCCCCGCCGAAGTCCGTACGGGTGAGCTGCAGCTGCTGCTCGAGACCCGTGACGGCCAAGAGACGATCCGCTGCGACCGGATCATCGCCCGCATGGGCTCAGCCGCGCCACGCGCCTTTGTCGAAGCCTGCGGCATCGAGTTCAGCAGCAGTGATCGCGAGGCTTTCCCCAAGCTCTCCTCGACCTTCGAATCGACCAAGCCCGGCATCTTCGTGATCGGCGCGCTCGCCGGCTATCCGCTGATCAAGCACTGCATGAACCAGGGCTATGACGTCGTCGAGTTCATCAACGGCAACACCACGCTGAAGCCCGCTGACGAACCGATCCTCGCCGCCAAATTCGCCCGCTTCAAGGCGAGCCGCTCAGTCGATCGATGGCTCGAGATGCTCCGCCAGAATGTCATGGTCCTGAACGAGCTCTCGGCGCTCCAGATGCGCGAGTTCATGCTCGATTCCGAGGTGCGCTCCTACAAGGCGGGGGAAGTCATATTCGAGCGCGCCGATCCCGGGTCGTCCTTGTTCGCGATTGCGCAGGGAACCGCCCTGGTCCAGGTCGACAAGGACAATCCAGCGATCACCGTTCCGATCGAGCAGGGCTCGATCTTCGGCGAGGTTGGCCTGATCTCGGGCCGGCGGCGTGGCGCGACCGTGCGCGCCGGCACAGACATGATCGCGGTCGAGGTCTCGCGCACCGCCGCCCTCAAACTGATGGCCTCGGTCCCAGCCGCGAAGCGCGCCGTCACCCGCATCTCGGTCGAGCGGCAATTGCTTCAGCTGTTCGGCTCGGGCCTCACCTCGGCCGATCTCGGCGAGCTTCTCGACGCGTCCGAGATCGAGATCGTCCCGGCCGGCCGCGCGATCCTTACTGAGGGCGACACCGGCGAGGACATCTACGTCATTCGCGTCGGCAGCATGATCGTCGAGAAGAATGTCGGCGGGAAGCCGGTCTTCCTCTCCTACCTTCCCGCCGGCTCCTATGTCGGCGAAATGGCGCTGATCGGCGGCGGCAGGCGTACCGCGACCGTCAAGGCGGCGGTCAAATCCGAGGTGATCCGGCTTCCCGGCGCCGCGTTCCGCCGGCTGCTCGAGGCCAAGCCGCGCCTGCTCGAAAAGGCCCGCGCTGACATGGCGCAGCGCCAGAACATCAACGCCTTTGTCGAAAGCCGGAAGGACAGCTTTTCCGGCGTGGTCGACATGTATTCGCAGACCGCGACATTCCTCGTCGAGAACGGCATCGGCGAGGCGACCGATGTGCTGCTGATCGACGAGAATCTCTGCGTCGGCTGCGACAATTGCGAAAAGGCCTGCGCCGACAGCCATGAAGGCCTGTCGCGGCTCGATCGCGAGGCCGGGCGCACCTATGCCCATCTCCACGTGCCGACCAGCTGCCGCCACTGCGAGCACCCGCACTGCATGGCCGATTGCCCGCCCAATGCGATCCATCGCGGGCCGGACGGCGAGGTGGTGATCGACGATACCTGCATCGGCTGCGGCAATTGCCAGCGCAATTGTCCGTACGGCGTGATCCGCATGGACAGCGTCCCGCCTAAAAAGCCGGGCTTGCTCAGCTGGATGCTCCTCGGCGTGGGTCCAGGGCCGGGCGAGCCGTCCAAAAAATGGCGCTACAAAAACACCAAGGCTGGCGTCGAGAAGCCCAAGAAAGCCATCAAGTGCGACATGTGCTCCGGCATTGACGGCGGTCCGGCCTGTGTCCGCGCCTGCCCGACCGGTGCGGCGATCCGCGTCTCACCCGAGAATTTCCTCAGCGTCGCACGCCTCGAAGAGGAAACCGGGTCATAGCCAGCCGTGCCTCCCGCGGGCCGGTACGGGCAGGCGAGCGTGGTGCGCTGCACGAGGGATTCCTGCGCCATAAGCGGTTCCGCTGGCTGAAGGTCGCGCTATCGATCAGCGCCTTCGCGACCCTCGTCTATCTCTTGATCGACCACACCCCGCGGCCCTTTGGCGCGTCCTGGTACGGCTATACGCTCGGCACTATCGGCGTGCTGCTGATCCTCTGGCTGACCCTGCTCGGTATCCGCAAGCGCGCGATGACGCCGGGCCGCTGGTCGCTGAAAGCCTGGACCAGCGCCCATGTCTATCTTGGCCTGAGCCTGATCGTGATCGCGACGCTCCACACCGGCTTCCAGTTCGGCTGGAACGTCCACACGGCCGCCTATACGCTGATGATGCTGGTGATCGTCTCGGGGATTTACGGCATTGCGATGTATGTCGCCGTCCCCGCCGCGCTCAGCAACAATCGCGAGGAGATGACCCAGACCCAGATGGTCGATGCATTGCGAGCGCTCGATCGCCAGCTCCATGATGCCGCCCAGCCGCTCAACCAATATCAGGCCGACCTCGTACAGGCCTCGCTGGTACAGGACCCGTTCGGCGGCGGGCTGATCGCACGTCTTTCGGGCCGATACCCGCGCTGCGCCACCCAGCGCACCTTCGATACGATCCGCGAGCGGACCGGCCCGCAGCCTGATCTCGGCGACGATCCGCTTGAACGCATCGATGCCCTGCTCGAACGCAAGATCGCGATGCTCGCCCAGCTCCGCCGGCATTTGCGGCTGCGCGCGATGCTCGAAATCTGGCTCTATGTGCATGTGCCCGCCACCTTCGCGCTGATCGCGGCGCTGACGGCGCACATCATCAGCGTCTTCTTCTACTGGTGAGGCGGGCGCGATGACCTTCCTCGTCAAGCAGGTGAGCTACACCGCGGACCACCGCGAGATCGTCCGCGCGACCAACTTCGATCAGCCGAGCCTGACCGTCGGCCGCGCCGCCGAGAATGACATCTCGCTGCCCGACCTCAGCGTCGAGCCGCGTCATGCCAGGATCGAGCAGCGCGACGATCGCCGCATCGCCGTGATCGCCACCAGCACGCGCGGCTTCGAGGTCGACGGGCGCACGATGCACCGCACCGAGATCAACGCCGCCAAGGGCGCCGAGCTCGGTTTCGGCGGCCACCGCATCACCGTGATGCGTGACGGGGAGGGGCACGTCGTGCTCACCGTCTCGCGGGTCGGCGCTGTTTCGGACACAGCCGGCGAGCGCGACGAGGTTGGCGATTATTCGCTGACGCGCCTGCTCCCCGGCAAGCGCATGACCGCCTGGCTGCTCGTGATCGCGGTGCTGATCGGCTTCCTCGCGCTGCCGATCTGGAGTTTCGTCCAGCGCGATCGGCCCGATCATCGCAACATCTATGCGCTGAAGGCGGATCATGTCTGGACGAGCGGACCCCTGAGCAACGCGCACCACGCGCTCGAAGCCAATTGCACCGCCTGCCATGCCGAGGCATTCGTCTCGGTCCGCGACGATTCGTGTCGCGCCTGCCACAAGACCGTCCATGATCACGCACCGCCAACGCGCCTTGCCGGCGCGCGCGACCAGCCGGGGTTCGGCGGGCGCATCCTCGCCAGCGTCGCGAAGACCTTCAACAAGCCGGGCCCCGGCGCCTGTGTCGACTGCCACCGCGAGCATCAGGGCGCCGGCCCAATGGCGGCGACGCCCCAGGCATTCTGCTCCGATTGCCATGCGACGCTGAAGGCACGGCTGGCCGATACGAAGCTCGGCAATGCCGGCGATTTCGGCACCTCGCATCCGCAATTCCAGCCGATTGTCGCGGTGGTGCCCGGCGCCAAGCCGGGGTTGCAGCGCATGTCGCTCGATCACCCGGGCGCTGAGGAGAATGGCCTCAAATTCCCGCACAAGCTGCATCTCGATGCGCTTGGCGGCGTCGCGAAGATGGCGCAGACGCTGAAGGGGCGATCCGGCTTCGGTGATGCGCTGGCCTGCGCCGATTGCCACACCCCGACAGCCGACGGCACGCGGTTCCTGCCCATCACGATGGAGCGCAATTGCCAGATGTGCCACAGCCTCGGCTTCGACCAGATCGGCGGCACCATCCGCACGCTCCGCCACGGAGACGTGCCGCAGGTCATCGCCGATCTGCGCGCCATGTACCGATCGACCAGCCCGCCGCGCCCGCCCGAACTCGGCAGCGCGCGCCGCCGCCCCGGCGTCTACGCCCAGGGTCAGGTCTATCACGCCTATTTCGGCGCGGTCGCAATGCGCCCCGGAAGCGCAGACGCCGCGATCAACGCTATCTTTAGCAAGGGCGGCGCCTGTTATGATTGCCATGTCGTCACGCCGCCCGGCGCAGGCGGGGCGGCCAGTTGGACGGTGCTGCCCGTCAACCAGCCGATGCGCTACATGATGCATGGCTGGTTCGATCACGCTGCCCACAAGACCGAAAAATGCGAGACCTGCCACACCGCGCGGCAATCCGCCTCAGCTCAGGATCTGCTGCTGCCCGGCATCAAGACCTGCCGCACCTGCCATGGTGGCGAAAATGCCAGCGCTCCGGTGCCCTCGTCCTGCGCGATGTGCCACAGCTATCATGCCGATACCAACGCACCATGGGTTCCCGCAAAGTCGCGGCGCGTCCGGGGGCTTCCATCAGTCGTAGCTGCCCGAGGTCGCGACAAACCAGAATAGAGGGGGGATCATGCTGATCGCACAGATCACCGACGTCCATCTCGGGTTCGAGCCGGACAATCCGGACGAACTGAACCGCAAGCGCCTCGATTTGGTGCTTGCCGAGCTGATCGAGGGTCGCAACCGCCCCGATCTGATGCTCGTCACCGGCGACCTCGCCGACAAGGGCGATGTCGAGAGCTATCGGCGCGTAGCAGAGGCGCTGAAACGCTGCCCTTTCCCGGTCTACCCCGCGCTGGGCAACCACGACAATCGCGCCAACTTCGCAAGCGTCTTCCCGCAAGTGCCGATGACCTCGGGCTTCGCGCAATATTGCCTCGGGCTTGATGGGCTGCGGGTGATCGTCCTCGATACGCTGGAAGTAGGGCGCCACGGCGGCGGCTTTTGCGAAGTGCGCGCTGCCTGGCTCCGCGCCCGGCTCGCCGAGCACCGCGACACGCCGACGATGATCGTCATGCATCATCCCCCGCTGGGCGTCGGGATCGACTGGATGGACACCCATCCGGACCAGCCATGGGTGCAGCGCTTCACGGCCGCGATCGCCGGGCATCGCCAGATCCAGTCGATCTGGTGCGGCCATCTCCATCGCCCGATTGTCGCGCCGTGGAAGGGCATCACCGTCAGCGTCTGCCCCGCCACCGCCGCCGAGCTGTCGCTCGATCTCAACCTGATCGACCCGGAAGCCCCAGACGACCGCCCAATGGTGAACGCCGATCCGCCCGGCTACGCGCTCCACCGCTGGACCCGACACGGCATGGTCACCCATTTCGACGCGGTGCAGGAACATGTCCTGCTCGCGAAGTTCGATGAGAGCATGCAGCCGCTGGTGCGGCACATGTTCGAGGAGCGCGCGGTGTGAGCGCCGCAGACTAGCGGCTGGGAGCGGGATTCATCATTGGTTTGCCTGGCACGAAAATGGGAGTTGGCGCGTGTTTAGGAGCGTCGCTGTCGTCGAGATCGTCTTCGGAGCTGTCGCCGAATTCAGGCGTCGTCCCATCGCCCAACATTACCTCGCGGCCGGGCGAGGTACCGATATAATCTGGCGTCTGCCTGAAATGTTGCCCCGCGTCCGCCATTGTCGTCGTATCGGTCCGCGGCGAGGCTGCGGTCGCGGTCGAATGATTCACCGAGTGCACAGAACCCGCGGCAAAGGCTAGACGCACGATGACGACCGCGACGAAGACGACTGCCGACAGGCCCCTGTTCCGCATTATTGGCGCCTCCCCCGAGCCGAATCGAACGGCGAATCTGCGGCGCAAACCTTGCCGTCCGGTAAATGCGCGGGAAATTCCTTCGACGTCGTCCGCCCGGCCGTCAGCACTTTCGAACTGATTTGACTCGGCATCGGCGCTCTAACTAGGGTGTGGGTGTTCGATCGGGGCACATCGGCACAATGCCGAAAGGGCTAGGCCCGCCCGCTGAAACCTTCAGCCGGGAATCTCCCATGGCGACAATCGAAACCTATCGCAAACAGGCCAAATTGCTCGTGCGCTGGCACCGCGAGGGCAATTATTCCGTCGGCGGAAAGCTCCGTCTGCTCGAGCGCTACCGCAATCTCACTGACCGCGAGATCCTCGACAAACCGTTGCCCCTCACGCTCGCGCAGGAGGTTGTTGCGGTGGAAGCGGGGTTCGCGAACTGGGCTGCACTCAAGGCCGAAGCAGCGGAAGCCGTGGCAACACCACGCGCCGACCCTGGTGTCCCAGTCTTGGCTGGGGTCATCCCGATTCTGTTCGTCCGCGATGTTGCCTCTTCAGCGGAGTTCTACCGCGAGAAGCTCGGCTTCGAAATCGACTTTCTCCACGGCAAACCGGCTTTTTATGGTGCGGTCAGTCGTGACGGCGCCTGTCTTCACTTGCGCTTCGTCCACCGCCCCAACTTCGCTGATCTCGCCGCACATGAGCAGTCGTTGATCCTCGCGACGATCAACGTCAGCAATGTCAGGGCGCTCTTCGAGGAATTCAAAGTCCGCGGCGTCGAGTTTTCGCAGGGCCTGCTGAAGCAAGCCTGGGGCGGCACGGATTTCCACGTCCGCGATCCCGACGGGAATGTGATCTCTTTCGTGCAATTTTAGGCGTCAGGCGTTGTGGGCGATTCAACCGCAACCCGAATCATAGCACTGTGCAAACCGGACGGAGCGTAAACCTCCGACTCAGCTCCTTCACATGACGGTCGAAACCTCGGTGCTTCGGCTTTCCCTGTTCTTTCCCTGTTATCGGCCAAATAACAGGGAAAACCTCGATAGAGGCTCGGTCCCAGGCTCTGCCGCCGACTGCTATTTCAGCGGCGGTCGCCAGTTCTTCATATCGGCTACGTCACTCACCTTCCACGGCGTGCCTCTGCTGGTCAGGAACAGCTTCTCCATCTCCGCCCGCGTAAAGGGCCGCGAGCCGAGCCGGCCGAACACGGCGATCTGACCCCCGGTCTCGTCCACCGCCCGGTCGCGGTCTAGGCCCTTGGACAAGGCGAGCGCGGGGGAGGGGGTCTTTGCCCAGGCGATCAGCTCGGGCATCGGTGCCGGCGAGAAGCCGTAGAAATTGGGCTGGCTTGCCGGCGAGGTGAGCTGGAGCACCTTCAGCCCGTTCCGCCCGTCCGCGACATAGGCGAACAGCGAGGCGTTGGTGCTGCCCACGATCACATCCTGCGCATCGTTGAGCTGCCCGCCGAAATCGGCGGTTTTGTAGATGAGCGGCCGGATCGGGTTGGTGACATTGGCGATCACCAGCCCCTGCGCACCAGCGGCGATATAGGCGTAGGTGCGGGCGACATAGAGCCGGCGGGCGTCAGGCAGGGCGATCGTGCCCGAAGGCACCGCCACCGGATCGAGCAGCCGCGTCACGTCGAACAGCTTCACGCCTTCCGCATCGGTTACCCAGAGATAGCGGAACTGCAGCGCGCTCGCCCGGGCGTCCCTGAGTGGGCGCACCGCGGCGAGACGGGGATGGAGCGGGTCGGCGAGATCGACGACCACCAGCCCCGCATCAGCGGTGATATAGGCGACTGAGCCCGCCAGCACGATGTGCCGCGCTCCCTTCAGCACACCCTTCTCGTTCCAGGTCACGGTGCGCTTCAGGAAATTGTTGCGGAACTCGCCGTCGGCCATGGTCTCGACATTGACGAGGATCAGCCCCTCGACCGCGTCAGTGACGGCGGCATAGCTGTAGATCGGCAGGAAGTTCTGCTCCTGGTTCATCTCCCGCATCGCGGCCGTATTGCGTAGCGGATTGATCGGCTGGTCGGTCGGCAGCGCCATGCAGGTCGCGTTCGGCGATGCGACATGGGCGTTCTGGCCAAGCTTCGAGAAGGGCGCCGAGACGATCTTTTCGGAGAATCCCTTGTTGGCGATCGAGGCGACATCATAGACGCGGAAACCACCGCGCCCTTCAGCCACATACATATATTCGCCGCGCAACTGGAGGCAGCCGACCTTGTCGGTCGTGCCTTGGACGACGTTGCGGAACTCCTCCTTCTGATGCGTCTCGCCCGAGAGCCGCTTGTCGAAGGTCTTGCCACGCACCCAGTTCTTCAGCTCGCGCTTGTTCTGCTCGACATGCATCCGCCAGTAATCGGGATAGGCGTAGCGCTGGAGATAGGAGCCGATCACTGCCTGGGGCTCCTCCCATTCCGTCACGCGCACCGCCTCGAAGCCATGATCGAGCCCGGTCCAGGCATTGAGCCCGACAAAGTTCACATAGTTGGTCCCGAGCAGCATCAGCTGCGCCATGATCGCGTTATTGTCGTCCTGCGCCGACAGATGGCAGTCAGTGCAGGTCTTGGTCTCCGTGGTCCGAACCGTATGCGGAAAGTGCGGGGCGAAGGCCTGGCTCGAGAAACCGATCGAACTGATTGGCGGCTGCTGGACATAGATCCGCTCGCGATTGACGTTGGTCGAGGAGAGCACCAGCGCCGAGGTACTGCGCACTGGCGTCACGACATTGCCCTTCGTCGTCATGCCCCGCCCGAGCTGGAACATGTCGTCGCGCGCCACCTGCGGGTTATAGGTCGCGAAGTTGCGCGTCTCCTCACCCTTGAAATGATGGGTGGTCGATTTCCAGTTGGCCTCGATCGGCAAATGGCAGCCGCCGCAGCTCGTCGTCCAGCTGAGGTGGCAAGTGTAGCAGGTCATCGTGTCTTCGCCGTGTGCCCGGTCGCTGGCGGGCACGCCCGGGCCGAAGCCGAACTTGCCGTCCTCAGCGCCCGAGCGGCTCATCAGCTTGCCGCGCGCTGCCTTGGCGTTGAAATGCGCATTGGCCGGATCGACGCTGTCCTTGACGAGATGGATTTCCCAGCTGAGCTTCGGATCGACGATCGAACGCTGGATCAGCTTGCGCGGCCCCAAGGGCTTGCCGACCCATTCGAAGCGGCGCTCGCCGTCGGGGTTGCGCAATATCTCCAGGTCATTGCCCTGCGGCCGTGCCGCCGGACCCGAGGTGCGCAAGGTCGGATAGGCGTCGACCGTGCCGTGGCAATCCTTGCAGCCGATCTCGACCGCATTGGCGACCTCGCCATAGATCAGCCCATTGCCGTGGCTGTCCTGCGCGAAATGGCAATCGGCGCACTGCATGCCCTTCTCGGCATGGATATCCATCAGATGGACTGCCTTGCCCGGATTCACGCCCGGCGGCACGAACTTGCCCTCGTCGCCTTTGCGCCATTTCTCGGGGTCGTCGGGCCAGACGATCTTGCCGTCCTTGTCGAGCAGATTGCCCTCGCGATCGCGCTTGAACACGCCGCGGAAGTTCCAGCCATGGCCGTGATAATCGGCGAACTGGGTGTCCTTCAGCGTCGGGTTGAAATCATAGACATTGCGCAGGAAATCCGGATCGCTCCAGTTGCCGCGTGCGGCCGCCGCTTCCGGATTGCGCTCGTTCGAGGCGCGGATCTCGGCGGCGGTCGGATATTTCTGCTCCTTCGGCCACATCGACGGCGCGTCGGATTCATAGTCCCACATCGTGTAGCCGAGGTACGAATTCAGGAAGATGTTGGGCTGGTGCATGTGGCAGCTCATGCACTGTGCGGTGGGGATCGCCCGGGTGAATTCATGGCGCAGGGGATGGCCGCTGTCAGGTTGCACCAGCCCTCCATGCACGCTCGTCTTCGCCGCAATCGTCGGATCGACCGTGACGCTCTGCCCGTCGCGGCCATCCTTCGCGTAGATCAGGCTGTGCCGAGGCTCGCGGTCATTAGCGTAAATGACATGGCAGCCGGTGCAACCCGATCCGCGATAGTCGCCGGGCTGCTCGTTGGTGCCCATGAACCACATCAGCGGATCGTTGAGCCGGGTCTTGTGGATGTTGAGCACCGGAATAGCCACGCGCAGGCCGGTGCCAGGGCCGCGGTTCGATTGCTTGAGGTCGGGCCGGCCCGGCTCTTCGAGCTTCTGGATCGATCCGCTTGGGTTGGGCAGGCCCACCTCGGCGAACTGGGTGCTGATATTGCGCCCACCGCGCTCGAACACGCGGAAGATGTCTCCGGGCGGCGTCACCTGCCAGGTCGGCAGCGGATAGAGTGCCGCGAGCGCGCCGCGCTTCTCCTGCTCTTTGGTAACCGTGCCGGGGGGCGAGCCGGGCGAGACGATCTTCGCCGCCTCGCCCTTCGCGGTATAGGCCTCGCCGAAGACATAGTTTTTGTACGGGACGATGCCGTTATTATACGCCGCCCCGCCGAACAGCATCGCGCCCGAGGCCATGATCGACCGCTCGGCCGCTTCGATCACCTCGATATGGCAGGCGCCGCACGAGTTGCGCACCACGCGGTAGTCGCCCGGATTGACGAAGCGGATATACTCCGGCGCCTCGTCATTGAGCAAAGTGTAGCTCTGCTTCGGATTGGCCGAGTCCGGATAGTGCCAGCGATGCGGATATCGCGGCAGTATATGGGCTCGCTCGCGCGCGGCGATATAGGCCGGGTCCTTGAAGCCGAGCTGCGGATCGCCGCGCACAGTTGCGTCGCCGCCATGGCAATCGACGCAGCCGAGCTGGACCGCCGGGCTCGCATGCATCGAAGGCTGGTCGGTCCTGGTATGGCAGGAATAGCAGCCGTCGGATTTGGTCGCGACCTGCTCTACGGTCTGGCTCATCGGCGCGGCGAGCATGGGCGCATAGGTCCGCGCCACCGGCTTTTCCTCGTCGCTCGCCCGCAGCATCGCCGCCGGCACGAGCAGGGTGAGGCCGATCGGCAGCAGCAAGGATGCGAAGCTGCGCATCAGTAGCTGAGGATCACATTGGCCAGGATCGAATAATATTGCCGATCCTGAGATTTGTTGGTGAAAAGATCGCGGAAGCCATTGCCAGGCAACAAAACTGCCGCCGACAGCCGCACTACGATATTCTGCGTCGCCTTGGGCCGCCAGATTGCCGCCGCCGACAGGTCCCAGCCGATATTCTTCGGGATGCTGCCCTCGTTGCGCAGCGTTTGCAGCACCGTCGTGTCGGCGAACCAGAGATGGTTGGCGTTGACCGACAGGCGCTTGGTCGGCGTGATATCGAAATCACCGCCGACCCCGATCAGCGCGGTACCGGGGTTGTTGAAGTTGGACTGGCCCTCATCCTTCGAGGAGCGCAGGTCGTTGAGGATACCGTTCCGCCCGCTGATCGCGATCGCACGTCCGCCGCCGGCAAAGGGGATCGACTGGCGGATCCAGTAGCTGGTGTCGGCGCCCGCGAAGATCGGGTTTTCGAGAATGGCGTCGAAACCGGTTTCGACATTGTCGTACGGGTGCTTGTCGCCGCTCGCGTAGAGGCCGGAGAGGCGGAAACGCATCCAGTCATGATCATAACTGAGCTCGGCGGCGGCGAAATACGCCCTGATCTGCGCTGGGCGGCTGGTGAAGAAGCTGTTCCGATCCTGACCGAGCGCACCGTAGACCGAGGCGGTCAGGTTGAGCCGGCCGATATGCCCGTCTGCATTATAGCCAAGATAGACGACGTCATAGCTCCGCCCGCGTAAATCGCCGAGCAGGGCGGGCCGGACGGGGAAGCCATTATCGTCGATCTGGATGCGGCGGCTCTCGCGGTTGCGGTTGTAGACCGCGGTGAGCTGGCTGGTGAAGCCGGGGATCAGGAAATCCTGACGATAGGCGTTGGCGACGAAGACGAGATCGTCGCGTGGCCGCTGTGTGACGTCGTTCAGGCCGGAGTTTGTGTCCTTCTCCAGCCGCCAGAATGCCGCCAGATTATACTGGAAGCGATTGTCGTCGCGATTGCCGAACAGGCGCACGCCGAGTTGCTGGTCGTTGAACAGGAAGCCACGGAAATCGCTCTGGAAGGGCTGGATGCCGATCCGGATCGAGTCGAAGTCGTAGCGGTCGGACGTATTGCGCAGATGATAATCGACGAACGCTTCCTGCACGCCCAGGAAATGGTCGGCGCGGTGGCTCGGATCGCTTGGCTTGACCGAGAGTACGCGCTTCTCAGGCACATTCACGTAAGAGACATTGAGCGCGAGGCTCAGCTTGTACTCGATCGCCGGCGGCTTGAACGCGGTCGAGCCCTTGAACAACGACGCGCTGGCGATGAAGGTCTGCGAGAAGACATAGCTCGCATCCTTGCCGAACACGTCGAGGCTCTGCGGCCGCTCGGTGGTCTGCACCCCGACGGGGATCGGGAAGGTACGCGGCTCGAACACAGTGTCGCTGACCGCGCTGGCAGAGAAGAACCAGTCATCACCGTGAATCGGCAGCCACGGCACCTTGGCGCGGTTGATCGGGCGGTCACCCTTCAGCGTGTTCTGGTGATAGGGGTCGAGCCATTTCTCCTTCACCAGCCCGAGCGACTCGATCAGGCGCCAGCGATCGGGGATCGGGATCTGGTCGGTCGGGAAAGCCTCGGGCGGAGGCGGACGGACTGCGCCGATATTGTTCTGCGTGACCGCGTCGGGAAGCGGATGGTTGAAGCCCGGACGGCGGCGGCCCTCGATATTCTCGACCGGAGTCTTCTCTTCCTTGCGCGGCGGCTCGGGTTGGGCGGGGGTCTGTGTTTGCGGTGCAGGCGCAGGCGCGGTGGGCGCGACCTGGCCGGCGACGGTGGCCAGCAGGTAAAAAGGCGAGAGGAGCGGGGTCACGAATCCCACTCCCCCCGGGCTTGCTCCGGGGTCCATCGTGCCGCAAACCAAGGCGCCTCGGCTCTCGCGGTACGATGGATGCCGGAACAAGCCCGGCATGACGGCGAGGGATGGGGGTGTCGGGCCACAGCCCTAAAGCCCCGCACAAACATTCTGGTCGCTCGTATCGAGGAACGGCGCGAAGGGGCAGTTGATATAGCGCAGCCGCACCTTCGCATCGCCCAGATCGACGACGATCTGGTCGGCACGCATCGCGAGTGGCGCATTGCCGACGCCGCCGACGCGAATGCCGCCATTGTTCAGCCCGAGAAAGCTGATCATGTCGTCCTGGTCTATGCCGTCGCCCGACACCCCGATCCCGCCGACCAGCACATTGCCGCGATAGACTGGCACCGATCCGGGAAAGATCTGGATGCCGTTCTGCAGCCGGTTCTGCCCGGCCGCTGCATCGGGAATGAAGGTGCAGCGGGCTGGCGTATCGGTTGGGCTCGCGCCCGTCACAAAGCCTAGATGCTGGCCGAGATTGCTCAGGACCAGCGCCGATTGCAGGCCGGTGGAGAAGGGATTGAACTGAGCGATCGGGCGCGAGAATGGTCCATTGGACCGCCCGATCTCGCCATCGGGGAAATAGGGCCGCGAGAGATTGCCGCCGGAGCGATCGGCAAAGGCGAAAGCGCCGGTGAGGGCGGTTGGATCGTGCAGGAAGGTGCGCGCGGCTGGCACGAAGCTTCGCACGTCCGCGCTCGGATCGCCAGTCAGTTGCGTCGCGGCGTGGCTGCTCGAGAAGAAGGCGGCGGTGCGCGCCTTTTGCAGCGACACGTCAGTGCCGAAGATCGGCGCATCGGGCGAGCGGACAATGCCGAGCACGGCACCCCGTGTGTCGACCATCGAGATACTGACCTGCGCCCGGCTGTCGAGCGGCTGGCGGATTTGGGCGCGGGCGCGGCTCATCACCCGGAACGCCTCTTCGAGGATCGCGGTGACCTCGGCTGCGGTGAGCGGCTGCGTGATATCGGCGCCGTCAGTGCCGGCACGGATCGGGAAGCGGTCGGTCGCCGATCCGTTGGTCAGGACGAAGGCGTCGCGATTGGAGAATTCGGCCGCTGTCGAGGCACGGATGCCCGAAGCCTCGCTGCCATAGGCAGTGCCGGCAAGGATGGCCGCGGGCGAGAAATAGCCCCGCACCGTGATGAGGCTGCCAAGCGCCGGGTCAGTCGCCGCATAGCCCGGCGTGCCGGTGGCGAGGAGCCCGGTATAAGCCGCGTCGGAATAGCGGAGCTGCGTACCGTCGACATAGATCCGGTCGGCGCGGACACTGGTCGGCGCCTCGAACCCGACCGTGCCGGCCAGCGCAATTGCCTCCTCGGGGTCGTTGTCAGTATCGAGGACATTGGGATCGAAGCCGTAAACGCCGTCAGCCATCACGCCGATGCCGCCGACGACCACGCCGTTCTTGTACAGCGGAAAGCCACCCGGATCAGCGGCGAGGCCGAGCGGCGAGCGTTTCGGGCCGATCAGCGCAGTCGCGCCGCTCCCGACATAGCGCGATGCGAGGTCGGAGCAGGGCAGCTGGCTGAACTGCACCCCGAACAGCGGCCCGCTTTCGAGCCCTGCCGTCGAGGGTGCTGGCGGGAAATGCGGCTGGACGATCATGCTCGCCGTGCGCGTGGAGAAGGCATTGCCGCCGCTGGAGAGGTACGCGCCGGTCACCGCCTTGGCGATCGCGCCCGCCTCGGCTGGGAAGGTGAGGTTCTGCGCATCGATATTGGCGCCGTTCGGAGCAGGCGAGGTCGTCGCGTTCGCGGCGGCACCGGTCATCCGGAACACCGCCAGCACATTGCCGACCCGGTCGACGACCGCGATCACCGCCGGGAGGTGCCGGGCGGTCGCCTCCGCAGCGGCGCGGGCGATGACGGACTGGACATCGGCTATACTGAGCGATTCAGCGGCAGGGACGGCGTAGAGCGTCGTCGGTCCCGGTGCGGGCGCTGGGGTAGGAGTGGGCGTGCTGCCCCCGCCCGAGCCGCCGCCGCTGCACCCGGCAAGGATCAGAGCGCTGCCCGCCAGCAACCCGGTGAGACGCCGTACGCTGCTCATCGTAATGCCCGGATGCTGCGCACTGCTTCGCCAAGCGAGGCGCGGAAATCGGCGGGGCGATAGCCGTTCGGTTCCTTCACCGCCGCATAAGCACGGTTGATGTTGGAGCGGATGCCGGCGGCGGCGCCGATCGTGATCCGCTTCTCCTTCACCAGCGCGTTGAGCAAGGTGTCGATCGCCATCACGCCCTGCACCGAGCCCTCATAATCGGTGAAGCGCGGCGTGAGGGCAGGGCCGGCGATGCTATCGACCATCGCAAAGGCGGTGTCGCCATTGCCATTCGTCGCGGACAGCGCCGAGGCCAGCGCCGTCGCGGTCGCGGCAAGTCGGCCGCCGGCCGCCACCGCAGCCCCACGATCGCGCGCCAGCGCCGCGTGGAAGGCACGGCTGTCGCTGTCGAGACGGGCTGCCATGCCCGGTGCGGCCACCTTGGCGGCGGCGGCGAGCAGGATCATGTTCTCGTCGTTGAAGGGCGGCATGCCAGCGGGGATCGGCCGGCCGGGATTGCTCTCCCAGGTCCGGGTGCGGTCCTCGCCGTCATAAATGCGACGGTGGCAGCTATGGCAGTCGAAAAAGTAGAATTCGGGGAAGGCGCCCTCAGTGCCCCTCGGCGTACCATAGAGCGTCAGCATGCGGTTGACCGCCATTGCCTGGCCGACGGCCCACATCCGCACGCTGTCAGTGCGGCCCTTGCGCTGGATGTAATCGGCGTCCTCGTCATGATGCTGCTGGAGCGTCGAGAACAGGTCGAGCTCGAACGAGATGCGCGGATGGCCGGCAGCCATCATCCGGTGGGTGACGAACTGGCCAGGCTTGTTGCTGCCGAAATGGCAATCGAGACACACCGCCGCGCGGGCTGCCGGGCGATCAAGTGGCGTCATGCCGTGCGCGACGTTGGCGGCATGGCTCGCGCCTACGGTATAGTGCGAGGCAATCCAGCTCGAAGCAGCGCCGTGGCACGCCTCGCAGCCGACCCCGTCAGTGGCGAGGAAGCGGGCGCCGGTCTGCCCGCCGGTGGGGGTGGTGTGGCAGCCGAGACAGGCTGGTGCGCTGGTCGGATCGCCAAGACCAAGCGTCGCGGTGATCTGTCGGGCACGGGCATAGGAGAGGACAGTGAAGGCGCGGCTGTGCGCTCCGCCCGGTGTGGAGGCCTCCTGCCAGCGCATCAGTTCGTCCTGGCGCACCACAGCACCGTCGGCTTCCATCCGGCCGTGGCAGGTCGTGCCGGCGCAGCTGGCGACGCCCTCAAAGCCGCCGGAGCGCGGCGCCGGGTCGGCGCGGAGCGCGGTCGGGCCGGCGATCAGGGCGAGCGCCAGCAGCAACAGCACGCCGAGGCCCGCCGCAATCTTGCGGACCCTCGATCCGTCGGTGCGGCCCCCCGCTGGCATGCAGCTTATCCCCTTACGGCGTCGGCGGATTGTGCCCGAAAGAGCTCCGTCCGAATAGTGCCAAACCTGTCTGCGTATAGGACAGATACGAAGCTGGTATGAAGCCGGTATCGGCCTAGCGTCGCCGGATCACCAGATTGCGGATTTCGGTCATGTCTTCCATCGCAAAGCGTATGCCCTCCCGGCCCAGGCCGGAATCCTTGACGCCACCATAGGGCATATTGTCGACCCGGTAGCTCGGCACATCGTTGATCACCACGCCGCCGACCTCGAGCCGGTCCCATGCATCGAACATCTTGAACAGATCGCGGGTGAAGATGCCTGCCTGCAGCCCGAACTTGCTGTCATTCACTTCCTCAAGCGCTGCGTTGAAGTCGCTGAATTTGCTCAGCAAGGCAACCGGGCCAAAGGCTTCTTCGCGATAGACGGCCGACGATCGGTCGACCTGGTCGAGCAGGGTCGCCTCGAGCATCGCGCCATCACGCTTGCCGCCGCAGAGCAGGGTCGAACCGCCCGAAACCGCCTGCTGGATCCAGCCGTCGAGCCGCCGCGCCTCGCCTTCGGAGATCATCGGGCCGATGAAGGTGTTGCGGTTCTTGGGGTCGCCCGCGACCAGTGTCTTCGTCCGCGCGACGAGCATGTCGCGGAAGCGATCATACACCGCCTCGTGGATGATGATCCGCTGAACGCCGATGCAGCTCTGGCCCGACTGGTAGAAGGCCCCGAAGATGATCCGCTCCAGCGCGTCGTCGAGATCGGCATCCTGATCGACGATAACCGCGGCATTGCCGCCAAGCTCGAGTACGACCTTCTTCTTGCCGGCCCTGGCCTTGAGGTCCCAGCCGACACCCGGTGAGCCGGTGAAGCTGAGCAGCTTGAGGCGCTCATCCTCAGTGAACAGATCAGCGCCCTCGCGGTGGGCGGGGAGGATCGAGAAGGCGCCCTCGGGCAAGTCGGTTTCGGCAAGCACTTCGCCGATGATGATTGCGCCGAGCGGGGTGCGGCTGGCGGGCTTCATCACGAAAGGGCAGCCGACCGCGAGTGCGGGCGCGATCTTGTGGGCGGCGAGGTTGAGCGGGAAGTTGAAGGGCGAGATGAAGGAGCAGGGGCCGATCGGCACGCGCTTCCAGATGCCCTGATAGCCCTTTGCGCGAGGGGCGATATCGAGCGGCTGGACTTCGCCCGTCATCCGCACCGATTCCTCGGCGGCGATGCGGAAGGTGTCGATCAGCCGGCCGACCTCGCCCTCGCTGTCCTTGATCGGCTTCCCCGCCTCGACGCACAGCGCATAGGCGAGTTCGTCGAAACGCTGCTTGAAGCGGTCGACGCAGTGCTGGAGCACTGCCTGGCGTTCGTAGCTGGCCATGCGCGCCATTGGCCCCGCGGCACGGACTGCGCCGGCGATCCCTTCGTTGATCGTTGCAGCGTCAGCCTGGGCGACGCGGAAGGCGACTTCGCCAGTGAACTTGTCGGTGACTTCGAGATCAGTGTTAGGTTGTTCCGCTTTGTTGTTGAGATAGAGCGGATAAATTGGTTTGAGTTGGGTCATGAGGAATCCTTCCGAGCCACAGTCATACCGCCGCGCTCAGTTCCTTGATCTCGTGGTTCAGGATTCGGTCGTTGTCGCCATAATCGACCGGGCAATCGATCAGATGCACCCCGGGTGAGTTGAGCGTCTGGCGGAGCAGGTCCGGCAGATGCGCCGCGCTCTCCACCCGGTGCCCGAACGCGCCATAGGCTTCGGCGTATTTGACGAAATCCGGATTGCCATAAGTCAGTCCGAAATCGGCAAAGCCCATATTGGCCTGTTTCCAGCGGATCATGCCGTAGCTGCCGTCATTGAGGATCAGCACGGTGATATTGAGCTTCAGCCGAACTGCCGTCTCCATCTCCTGGCTGTTCATCATGAAGCCGCCATCGCCGCAGATCGCCATCACCTTGCGATCTGGATAGACCATCGCTGACGCCATGGCCGAGGGCAGGCCGGCGCCCATCGTCGCCAGCGCATTGTCGAGCAGCACGGTATTCTGTTGGCGTGCAGGGTAATTGCGGGCGAACCAGATCTTGTAGACGCCATTGTCGAGCGCGATGATCCCGTCGCTCGGCATTGCCGCGCGCACCTCGCGCACCAGGTTGGCCGGGAAGATCGGGAAGCGCTGATCGCCATCGAGCGAGGCGGTATGCGCCACCTCAGCCGCCCGCGCCTTGTGCATGGCGTCGAACGACCAGCCGGCGGAGGGGACGATATCCTCCTTCATCTGCCAGATGGCGTTGGCGATATCGCCGATCACCTCGATGCCGGGGAAATAGACCGGATCGACCTCGGCCGAGCGGCTCGAGACATGGATGACCTCGGCGCCGCCGGGCTTCATGAAGAAGGGCGGCTTCTCGATGACGTCATGGCCGATATTGACGATCAGGTCAGCCGACTCGATCGCGCGGTGGACGAAATCTCCGGCCGAGAGCGCGGCGCAGCCGAGGAACTTCGGGTGTTTCTCGTCGATCACACCCTTGCCGAGTTGCGTAGTGACGAAAGGAATACCCGTTTTTTCAACAAACTGCAGGAGCATCCTGCCAGTCATTTTGCGGTTTGCGCCGGCACCAATCACCAGCACCGGCGCTTTCGCCGCCTCCAGGCGCTGGACCGCAGCGCGCACCGCCTTCGGATCGGCCGAGGGGCGGCGGCACAGGCTTGCCTTGATCGGCAGCATGTCGGTCTGCTCGTCAGCCACATCCTCGGGGAATTCGAGATGCGTGGCGCCGGGCTTCTCCTCCTCGGCAAGGCGGAAGCATTCGCGGACCCGGCTCGGGATATTGTCGGCGCTGGCGAGCTGTCGGGTATATTTGGTGATCGGCCCCATCATCGCGACGACGTCGAGGATCTGGAACCGACCCTGTTTGGATTTCTTGATCGGCTTCTGGCCGGTCACCATGAGGATCGGCATGCCGCCAAGGGTTGCATAGGCGGCGGCGGTAACGAGGTTCGTCGCACCCGGTCCGAGCGTAGCCAGGCACACGCCGGTCTTTCCGGTGTGGCGGCCATAGGTTGCCGCCATGAACCCCGCGCCTTGTTCGTGCCGGGTCAGGATCAGCTTGATTGAGGAGCGCGACAGGCTGTCGAGGAAATCGAGATTCTCCTCGCCGGGCACGCCGAAGACATATTCGACGCCTTCCTGTTCGAGGCATTTGATGAAGACGTCCGAGGCTTTCATCGCTCGTTTCCCCCTGTCGCTGGAACTGCCGGTTGGAACATCAGAAAGCGACCTGGCCAGAGCCGACTCTGCCGGACGACTTGTTCTCGTGAAATAGTGTATTCTGCCGCCAATAGAAAGTCGCGACTCGAAGCGGCAGGTCGCACCAGTCTGCGTTGAAACGGCGATCTGGAGAGGACCATAAAATGGCAATGACCGACCATGTCGACTTGGCGACATTCATGGAGGGCGTGAAAAAGCGCAATCCCGGACAATCCGAATTTGTTCAGGCAGTTCAGGAGGTAGCGCAGGATATCTACGAGTTCATCGCAGATAAGGAAGAATATCACCACTATCAGATCCTGCGCCGCATCGCCGAGCCCGACCGGATCATCTCGTTCCGCGTCTGCTGGGAGGACGACAACAGAAACATCCGCGTCCAGCGTGGCTGGCGGGTGCAGAACAACAATGCGATCGGCCCCTATAAGGGCGGCATCCGCTTCCACCCCTCGGTCACCGAGAGCGTGCTCAAATTCCTCGCCTTCGAGCAGACCTTCAAGAACGCGCTGACCGGGCTGCCGATGGGCGGCGGCAAAGGCGGGTCGAACTTCAACCCCAAGGGCAAGAGCGATCACGAGGTGATGCGGTTCTGCCAGAGCTTCATGACCGAGCTTTACCGCCATGTCGGCGCTGACGTTGACGTGCCCGCTGGTGATATCGGCGTGGGCGGGCGTGAGATCGGTTATATGTTCGGCCAGTACAAGCGGATCACCAACCAGTTCACCGGCGTGTTGACCGGCAAGGGCCTCGAATATGGCGGGTCGCTGATCCGCACCGAGGCGACTGGCTATGGCGCGGTCTATTTCCTCCAGAACATGCTCAAGACCAAAGGCACTGACCTCGAGGGCAAGACGGCGGTGATCTCCGGATCGGGCAATGTCGCGACCCATGCCGCTGAGAAGATAGTTCAGCTCGGCGGCAAGGTGCTGACGCTTTCGGACAGCGAGGGCTTCATCCATGATCCCGACGGTATCGACCAGGAGAAGATCGACTGGGTGAAGGCGCACAAGACGAAACGGCGCGGTCGCATCTCGGATTACGCCAATGAATTCAAGGGCGCGACCTTCCATGCCGGCATGACGCCATGGGGCGTTCACTGCGATGTCGCCTTGCCCTGCGCCACCCAGAATGAGCTGCTCGGCATGGATGCGCGGGCGCTGATCGCGGGTGGATGCATCGCGGTCGCCGAGGGTGCCAACATGCCGACCAATCTCGAAGGCGTGCACATCTTCAAGGAAGCGAAGATCCTGTTCGCGCCGGGCAAGGCGGCCAATGCGGGCGGCGTTGCCGTGTCGGGGCTCGAGATGAGCCAGAACAGCGAGCGCCGCGCCTGGAAGGAGGCCGAGCTGCAACAGCTGCTGCTTGATATCATGGCGGGCATCCATGATCGCTGCGTCGCTTATGGCCGGACCGATGATGGCTATGTCGACTATGTGAAGGGCGCGAACATCGCTGGTTTCAAGAAGGTGGCGGATGCAATGCTGGCGTTCGGCGTGGTGTGATCAGCGAGCGGGGCCGCTGCATGGCTGCCCCGCTTCGCGTGATCAGGGGTGCGCGGGGTCGCCGCCGCCTTGCCCCTGGCCGTCCGGGGCCTCGGTCCTGCCCTGGAAGAACAGGTCGACGACGGGGTTCTGGGCGAGGGGTGAGTCAGCGGGTGCGCCGCCGCGGCGGGGTTTGCGCAACAAATCGGACAGTGCGGCTGAGCCCGCCGCCGAGAGCGCGAACGGCCCGATCAACGGCTGGCCCGGCCCAGGTGCGAACATAGCCTTGCCCGAGCCGGTGACGGAGATCGTGATGAGCCCCGACGTCACGTCGATCGCACCTGGCTGTTCGCCGCCCTGAGTGTTGGCGCCGGGGCCGCGCAGGAAGATCAGCGAGGCGTTTTCGGGATCGGCGGTGAAGCTCTGCGGGATGGCTGCCTCGCCCCGGGCGATGCGGATCGCATCGGCGCCGACCGCGCCTTCGACGATCGTGCCGCGGATGCCGATCGAGACGATCGGGGTGCGGATCGCCGACTGGCCCGGATTGGCGTGAAGCGGCTTGCCCGAGATGAAGCGGAACGCGCCCTTCGTCACTGACAGCCCGACCGAACTCGCGCTACGATTGGGATCATAGACGAACCGGTCGACCTTGATCCGCGCATTGCCGCCGACGGTGAAGCTGGTGTGGTCTAGCAGCAGCACCTGAAGCACGCTCGCGCGGCCGGTGACGATGTCGTTGCCGAGCGAGACGCGCTCCTTGACCACTGCCTTGTGGACCGCCGGATTGGCCTGGGTCGTCATGCGGACGTCGTTGACGACCGCCGCGTTGACGCCGACCGTCTGCGCCGAAGCCGGGGAAACCGCGACCGCGAGCAGTGCCGCGGCTGGGATGATGAAGTGGTTTGTCATCTGTCCGTTCCTCAACCGAAGTGCCAGACGAGACGAAGCTCGCCGCCGACATTGTCATAATCCAGCAAATGGCTCGACTGGTTATAGTCGCGCCGCGTGTAGCTGACCGCCGCCTCGACATCGAAGCCGGCCGCGATCGGCGTGCCGATGGCGGCGCGGGCGAAATAGCGGGTCTCGATCTGATGCTTGCCGAGCAGGTCGGCGCGATAGGCGAGATGCCGGATCGTCGTGGACAGGCCGGCATAGCTGCCACGCGTGTCGATCGGGACGCGGACCGCGGCATAGGCTCGCCCGCCTGTGTAGCCGAGCTGGCGCGTCACGGCGGTCTTGTTCTCGAAACCGGCGCCGAGGACCCAGTTCAGCCCGGCGCTGGGCTGGCCCTGATAATCGAGCGCGAGATCGAACCGTGTGCCGTCGCGGGAGAAGGCGGGCGTGGAGCCGGCATAATCCTGATGGACCACCTCTCCGCGGAACGCGATGCGGCTGCCCTCGCCGGCAAAGGCGATCTCCGCCTGGCCGCCATATTCGCCGAAAAAGCTGTCGCCGTTGATGCGTGCATAGCGAGCCACCGGCCCGGCCGAAAGTTCGACATTGCCGAGCTGCTGGCCATAGCCGAAGCGAAGCGTGGCGAGCTGATAGTCGAGGCTCGGCCCCGAGATGCTGTCCTTGGTGAGCGCGCTCAGCCCGCCATAGACAAAGCCGTTGCCGGTGGTGCTGCGACCATTGACCTGCGCCGAGGCGATATAGGCGAACCCGCCCTTGCGGATTGCGGGGAGGCCGAGATCGAACTGAGTCAGCAGCGCGCCATAGCTGTTGCCGTCATAGGCGATGCCCATGGCGACCTCGCCGCTCACACCGTTGGAGCCCGCAGCACTTCCCGCCGGCAGCTCGATTGGTCCGCACGCAGCCCGTACTTCGCTCCAGGCGGCATCGCTGACCTCAAGGCCGCGGAGCCGTGCAGTCTCGATCCTGGCGCGGCCATGGTCGTCGAGCTGGCACAGGATGGCGATGTAATAGAGCCGAGCCGCCACGACGCGCTGCGGCGGCGCATCGAGCAGGGCGCGCTCGAGCGTGGCAGCGGCGCCGGTCAGGTCGCCCTGGCCGGCCTGGCTGCGCGCCAGAGTCACCGCGCCGTCCGGGCTCGACGACGCGTCGATCAGCTGGTCGATATCGGCACCCGGCGCTTCCTGCGCCCAGGCGGATGTGCCGGCCATGGCCATCATCGCCGCGCAGGACGCGGCGACAAGCCATTTGCCGTGAAGATACCCGCTCATGCATTCCCCCCTCGATGTGCCCGCCCCGTATATGCCGGGAGAGTCGACGCCACCGTGCATGACATATCCTGACGGTGGTGCCGCTGCGAGCGGCGCACTGGTTCGGCTCGCGGGTCGCCCGGTTGGTAGCACGCTTGCGAAACAGAAGAACGACCAATCGTTACCATGCCGTCCCAGTCTCGTTCGTGCGGTGCCCGTATGGCTTGTACGGGCCAGCGGCCGCATTGGATGCGTCGCGCAGGAAGGCGTCCACAGCTTCCTTTCTGACCATGCTATGGGCGATTTCAGGCACGGGTTGAATCGCGTGTGCGCGTTCGCGGCGAAATGTTGGATGTGTGACATAATTCGGTGCGGATTTCGGATGCTGGAAGACCCTATTAGGAGGGGAATGCACGGAAAACCGAGCGCCGCTGTTGGAGAATTGTGTCACACCTATCCGGGGGGCTCTCACAGCCAGGGCTTGAGGCCAGGCGGGCGGAGACAGCGATCGGCGTCTCCGTGGCTGTTGGAAATGTCATGAGGGTCCACTGACATTTCAGATCTGTACAGAACATTGTACAACTCCTGTCGCGGGGCCGATGACCTGGCCAGGAGCTAAGCGGTGGTGCATTTGGGTTTGCAATACGATCTGAGGAGCTTCGCCTAACGCCGTCAATCGCGGCGGCTGCACATCCGCGAGGGGTGACGTCGACGAGGAGTATTTTGAACTGCGAACGGCTTCGTATAAAAGGTGTCATTCCATCCGAGGGGGTGACAAGCGAGAAAGATGAGCGCCAATTCAACAGCTGTCGGTGCATGGGTCTGCGACGAATGGCTTGATCCCCAAACTTTGCAACGGTCATGCAATCAGTTCCGGAGCGACAGGTTTACCTCCATTGTTCTCGATGATTTCATCAAGCGGGAAAAGCTACGCCTGTTGCAGGAGTGCTTCGATAGAGACGCGCAATTCTCGATCCACTACGGGCTGATGATGCAAGGCGCGTCAGCGGAGGATCTAACGGGCGAGCGGGCTGTCACCGAGGCCGTGTTCAACGAATCCGCCGAAGAGGTCAGGCTGGCGTGCGAGCAACTGATGAGGGGACCGGCGCCCGGTCGAAAGAACAGCGCGGGTTGGCAGGCTAACCTCGACTTCACTCGGTTGCTTGCCTCTACCGAGTTCGCGTCGCTGCTCACCGGAATGACAGGCGTCGATCGCCTGGAGCGCATGACTTACATGCCGAGGACGATGCTGCACGGCGACTTCTGCCGCGCCCACAGCGACGCAGGGGGACGGCGACGCCTCTGCATGCTCCTCTATGTCGATGGCGGCTGGCGAGAGGGCTTCGGTGGCCGGTTCCAGCACCTGGAACACGGCGCCGTAACGCGCAGCCTTGCGCCGATCGCCAACAGGGTCGTCATTCACGAGCCCAGGACCGATTTGATCCATCAGGTGGAGCCAATCAGCGAGATCGGTCGCGCCTGGAAGCGCCAAACATACTCGATCTGGTTTAGCGCTGCCAGCTGATCGCGACCTCCCGGCGCCGAACAGACCCGATATAGCTCACCACGTCCGCGCCCTTGCGGCCGCTCGCCCTCTCATCCGCCAGTTTGGCCGGAGCGGTAAAGCACTTGATGCTCCAGAAAGGGATCCTCCGCGTTGAACTCTTCGAGACCGGTTTCGCCCCCATCCTTTTCGGGCAGTTCGTCCTTTTCGGGCAGTTCGTCAGACTCGTATTCGTCTTTCGGATCGATCACGGTGTGGCTCCATCTCTGCGACGGTCCAGATACCATATCCTCGCGACATATGTCGATGTCGTGCTCCAACCGCCTGGGAAATTGGCAGTGCATTTGGTCTGACAATAGCCCTGATCTGACATCATCGAAGGACTCCTGGCTGATTGGCCGCCTGCGGCGCGCGATCTTCGTGGTTTGGCCGCTGGCAACTCTGAATATCCACATTGGGGGCGTCAGCCAGAGCAGGCTGCGTCGATTTCGGGCCAGCCGGGGGGGAGGGCGCTCTGGATCGATCGGGCGAATGGGTGCGCTGCCTCATCCCCGGTGGAGTTTGATGCCATTACGGGCAGCAAATTCGCCGCGTTCAATTCGAACTGGAAGGACGATCGCAGCGGATATCCGTGATGATATTGCCGATCGGACTATCGGGAGGACCATCAGCCAGCGCCTTGCCTGAAATGGGCTGTGCAACCGTCGAAAAATCGCAGATCGAGCCGATGGCCGGATAGGGTTCGCCTTTGCCGCGGCCCAAAAATACATTTGCGCCTCCGTGGATGAAGTAGAGCGTTCGCCCCGACCCGTCTGCAGTGGTCACCTGTACCGATCGCAGGACCATCATTACGCCCGAACCAACACCAGGATTCGCGCCATAGCCGGTGATTTTCGCCCCGTGCAGCGTCTGCGTATCAGGCGTGAGAAGCATTGCGGATAGTGCCAGAAGCCATTCAGCACGCATTGCCTTCTCCGTCCGTGGTCAGCCACATTGCTAGCACATTAGCCGGGACTGGATAGCGTTTGGCAAAACCGCTGGCCGGCGCGGCCATCGGATTTACGCCAGAGGGCAGAAAGAGTGCAATTTCAAGAGAATGGAGGCCCGACCGAGAATCGAACTCGGGTGCAAGGATTTGCAGTCCTCTGCGTAACCACTCCGCCATCGGGCCGAAGGCGGCGCAAATGCTTGGTTTTTGGCGTGGGGTCAACCGGGCGTGCGCAGTTTTCGTGGTCGTGCCCGCCATTGGCGGGCGGACAGGGTGATTGGCGGATCAATCAGAGCTTGGTGAGGTTGGTCGGTGCGGAAGGCCCATCGGCCCCGAATAACCGCTCAGCCAGGTCTTCCCGGACGATCTTGTGGCCGCAGTGGCGGCAGACGGTTTCCTTTTTGCCGTCGACAAGCTGCGACCGCCGGTGCGAGCTGACATGATGGCCAATGGCACAGCGAAGGAGTTGCAGGACTTGCATCGTACGCCTCGATTCCGACCGTCCCCCGATGCTGGGACGATGCGTAGCACACTTCACGTGACAAACGACTGACATTCGGATGAACTCGGCGGGCGCCAGGCTCATTTCACCGCCTGCGAGGGGTGCCTGGCGTCGCGGATTGCTTCACTCGGATAAAATTGCCATGCGGCTCGCTTGGCGCGGGCGGGGCGGCACGATACAAGCGCGCAGATGCAACAAGTGTATTGCATCACTAAAACAGTTGTGCGACAGGTAACCTGATGGAAATGATGGCAATGGATCAAGCTCGCTTCGAAGCGATGCGCCACGCGATGGTGGCAAGCCAGCTGCGCACCAATGCGGTGAGCGATCCGCGCATCGTCGCCGTCATGGCGCGGGTGCCGCGCGAGGCGTTCCTGCCCGCCGATGTACGCGCCATCGCCTATTGCGACAGGGATGTGCCGCTCGGCCGCGGCCGTTCCCAGAATCTCCCGATGGCGACCGGCCGCTTGCTGACTGAGGCCTATCTGCTGCCTGCTGACCGGGTGCTGCTGATCGGGGCCGCCGGTGGATACACCGCCGCTGTGCTTGCCGGGCTGGTCGCCGAAGTGGTCGCGGTCGAAAGCGATCCGGCGCTTGCGGCGCTGGCGCGCGAGGCACTGGCCGATTATTCGAACGTGACGCTGGTCGAGGGGCCGCTCGAAGCGGGGCATGAGGCCGCGGCGCCTTATGACGTGCTGGTGATCGACGGCGCTGTCGATCATGTGCCGGAGGCGCTGGTCGCGCAGATCCGCCCGGGTGGTCGTGCCGTCGCCGGCATCCTCGATCGCGGCGTCAGCCGGCTGACATCAGGCCGCAAGACGGCGGGCGGCTTCGCGCTGCTCGACTTCGCCGATATCGATTGTGTTCCACTGCCGGGGTTCGCCCGGCCCAAAACCTTCACCTTCTGAAAGATGCCGCACCCTATGCGACGGATTCATTTGCTTGGCAGCGCGGCGATAGTGCTGATCGCGGCACCCGTTTCCGCGGAAACGCTGCGCGACGCGTTGGTGAAGGCCTACAACACCAACCCCACGCTGAGCGCCGAGCGCGCCAATGTCCGCGCGATCGACGAGACTGTGCCGATCGCGCGTGCGTCCGGCCTGCCTTCGGCCGATCTCAATAGCGGCTATAGCGAAGCGGTGGCCAAGGCCCCGGGTTCGAACAGCCTGACATCGCCCGACCGGCAGCTCAACGGCCAGGCCAGCCTGTCGATTCCGCTGCTGACCTTCGGGGCAGTGCATGGCTCGGTCAACGCCGCCAAGACGCGGGTCGCGGCAGGTGAGCTGAACCTGCGCGGCACCGAGGCCGATCTCTTCACCGCCGTGGTCGGCGCTTATATGGACGTGATCCGCGACGAGGCGATCGCCTCGCTCAACGCGCAGAATGTGCACGTGCTCGAAGTCAATCTGCAGGCGAGCCGGGACCGGTTCCAGGTCGGCGACCTGACCCGCACCGACGTCGCCCAATCGGAAGCGCGACTCGCGCTGGCGCGCAGCCAGCTGCAATCCGCCCAGGCGCGGCTGATCTCGAGCCGCGAAAATTACATCCGCCTGGTCGGCGATGCGCCCGGCACGCTTGAGACACCGCCGGCCTTGCCCAATCTGCCGAACGATCCCGACAGCGCTGTCGATGTGGCGTTGCGCGACAACCCGACGCTGCTCGCCGCCCAGAAATCGCGCGATGCGACACGGTACGATATCGAGGTCGCCCGGGCCGGGCGCCTGCCGCGGCTGAACGGCGTGGTTGGCGGCAATTACTATAATTATCTCGGCACGCTCGGCTCGGGAACCGGGATTCCGGTCGGCCAGACCGGCACGTCGGCAACGGTTGGCCTTTCGCTGAGCGTTCCGCTGTTTCAGGGTGGCCGCCCGGCGGCACAGGTCCGTCAGGCCCAGGCGCGACGCAGCCAGGCGATCGAGCAGGTCACCGAGACCGAGCGCGGCGTGATCTCGCAGGCGCGCTCGGCCTATGCGATCTGGAAATCGTCGCTCGAGGTGATCGCCTCTTCGGAAACCGCGGTGAATGCCAACAAGCTTTCGCTCGAAGGCGTGCGCGCGGAGAACAGCGTCGGCAATCGTACCATCCTCGACATCCTCAACGCCGAGCAGGAACTGCTCAACTCGCAGGTCACCCTGGTGACGGCGCAGCGCGACGCCTATGTCGCCGGCTTCGCGCTGCTCGCGGCAATGGGCAAGGCCGAGGCTCGCGACCTTGGGCTCGATGGCGGCGCGCTCTACGATCCGACGATTAACTACAAGCGCGTACACCACCAGATATGGGATTTCGGTTCGGATCCCGATCCGAAGCCGATCGCAACCAGCACCGCCAAGACGCCCGCACAGGGATCGGAGGTCACACGGCCGCTCGATCCGATCCTCGATGCTCCTGTAGAACCCGTAGTTGACACGGGCAGCCCGAATCCCGCAACTGGCGTTAAGTAAGAATCGCTGGGTGACGGTTTTTCGGGTTACGGGGTAGTTTTGATGGGAGATATCAGCGCTGAACCGTCGATGGAGGATATCCTCTCGTCGATCAAACGCATCATCGCCGAGGAGGGCGAGACTGCGACCGCAGCCAGCAGGGCGCGCCGCGCGGCGCGCATCATGAGCCCCCAGGCCCAGCCCGGCGCTTTCGGGCACGACGAAATCCTGGAATTGAGCGATCCGGTGCGGGCGTCGGATGAGGAGGCCCCTGTGGCTATGGACCAAAACGCCGCCATGGACCGAAACGCTGGCGCCCAGCCGGCCGATGAACTGCCTTCGCCCTTCTCGCGCCCTCTCGCCACTCCCGTGGAGTCGATCCTGAGGCAGCGCGTCGCCCCTTCTTCGAAGGCGATCCTGACTCCGTCTGTCACCCCCGAGCCCGCAGCGGAGCCTGAGCCTGAGCCTGAGCCGGTCGCTGAAGTCGCTGAAACAGTCCAGGCGGCACCTGCTGCTGAGCCGGCCCCCGAGGCCCGCGCCGCCGATACCATCCTGTCGCCGCGTACCGCCGATGCGAGTCGTGGTTCGCTCGACGCGCTGTCGCGGCTGATCGTGAAGCCCGAGGTTGCGGGCAGCGATTCGCTCGAGGGCCTGGTGCGCGAGATGCTCCGGCCGATGCTGCGCGAGTGGCTCGATTCCCATTTGCCGGCGATGGTCGAAACCATGGTTTCGCGCGAGATCGCCCGGATCACCGGCGCGCGCTAGATCTGATCTTCACTAGCCCTCTTTACTTCCCCAGCGAAGGCTGGGGAAGGCAGCAAGAAGGGGCCGCTAACGCGCATCGTGGTTCACCGCTGGTGCGTTTCGCTTTAACCCTTCGCACGAGATTGCGGCTTGCGCTGGCATCTGCCAGATCGGGCGCATGAAAATACTCCTCTCCGCGAGCATGCTCGCGCTTGTCGCCGCCGCTGCTCCTGCCGGCGCCCGCCAACTCACTATCGACGACGTGACGATGCTCGCGCGCGTCGGCGCGCCTGATGTCTCGAAGGACGGCCACTGGCTCGTCTGGCAGCAGCGCGAGACCGATCTTTCGATCGATGGCGGTCGCTTCGATCTGTGGAAGCTCGATCTGACCAAAAAGGGCGCTACGCCTGAAAAGCTGGTCGCCGAAGCCGATGTCAACGAAACCGCGCCGCAATTCTCCGCTGATGGCAGGGCGGTCTATTTCCAGTCGGACAAAGGCGGTGACGACGAAGTCTGGTCAGTGCCGATCGCGGGCGGGGCGGCGAAGCAGCTGACCAGCTTCAAGGGCGGCATGGGCGGTTTCAAGGTCGCCCCGACCGGGGACAAGCTGCTCGTCTTTGCCGATCGCACGGTCGGAGCGCCGAGCCTCGAGCCGCCGATGGCGAAGAAGGACCCGAACGCGGGCAATGGCCGCGCGTACGATCAGATGTTCATCCGCCACTGGGCGAGCTGGTATGATTATACGCGCTCGCAGATATTCGTCCTGCCGCTGACCGCCGACAGTGCGCCAGGCAATGGCGTCGCGATCGAGCATGGGCTGGTCGGCGATTCCCCGTCCAAGCCAATGGGTGGGGGCGAGGAGATATCGTGGAGCCCGGACGGCAAGACGGTCTATTTCGCGCTGCGCCAGTCGCCGGTGCCGGGGGTGAAATCGGATCTGCCGATGGAGCCGCTCTCGGTGAATCTCGATATCTGGGCGGCACCGGCTGATGGGTCGTCCGCGCCGGTCAACCTGACCGACGCCAATGACGGCATGGACAATCTCCCGACGGCGTCGCCTGACGGCAAGTCGCTTGCCTGGTTCGCCATGAAGCGGCCGGGCTATGAGGCTGATCGGCAGGTACTGATGGTCCGCGATCTCGCCAGCGGCAACGTCCGCGCGCTGACCGAGAGCTGGGATCGCTCGGTCGGCTCGATCGCCTGGTCACCCGACAGCAAGGCCATCATCGTCACCGCTGAAGACACGCAGGAGAACCCGATCTGGTCGATCGATGCCGCCAGCGGCAAGATCACCCGGCTGACCCTGGCGGGCAATGTCACCGCGGTGGTGCCGACCGCGAAGGGCCTGGTCTTCTCGATGAACAGCCTGACCGCGCCTGATGATTTCTATATGCTCTCGGGCAAGAAGACGGTGCGGCTGACCTCGGTCAATGCCGACAAGCTCGCCGGCATCGACATGCCTGAGGTGACCCGGTTCAGCTTTGCCGGCGCGAACAACGACACCGTGTGGGGCTATGCGGTGAAGCCTGCCGGGCTTGCCGCGGGGGCCAAGGCGCCGATCGCGTTCATGGTCCATGGCGGGCCGCAGGGCTCAAGCAACAACAGCTGGTCGTATCGCTGGAACCCGGCGGTGTTCGCCGGCGCCGGTTACGGCCTGGTCGCGGTCGATTTCCATGGCTCGACCGGTTACGGCCAGGGCTTCAGCGACGCGATCCGCAGCAATTGGGGCGGATGGCCGCTCGAGGATCTGCAAAAGGGACTGAAGGCGGCTACGAGCAAGTTCGGCTGGCTCGATGCCGACAATGCCTGCGCGCTCGGCGCCTCCTATGGCGGCTATATGATGAACTGGATCGAGGGCAATTGGCCGGACCGGTTCAAATGCATCGTCCAGCATGACGGCGTCTTCGATGCGCGCGCGATGGCCTATGAGACCGAGGAGCTGTGGTTCGACGAATGGGAGCATGGCGGCCACCCTTATTATGAGGCGCCGGCCGAGTTCGAGAAATGGAACCCGGTCAATTTCGTGACGAAGTGGCAGACGCCGCAGCTCGTCATCACCAGCGAGGGCGATTACCGGATTCCCTATACCCAGGGCGTGGCGGCTTTCACGGCGCTGCAGCGGCGCGACATCCCCTCGCGGCTGGTGGTGTTCCCCGGCGGCAGCCACTGGGTGCTGAAGCCGAAGGAGAGCCGCCAATGGTATGGCGAGGTGCTCGGCTGGCTGGGGAAATGGACCGGGAAAGCCCAATGAGGGCTTTCCTTGATTGCTTCCCGTACATAGATTGTAGGGTGAGGAGTTCACGATGACCGACATCAGGAAAACCCGTCCCAGCGACCTTCCGACGAAACGGGTAACCGCGCCGGACGGATCGGTCATCCAGATGAAGGTCGTGCAGGCAGAGAGCCCTACTCTAGGCTCGGATTTGCTGGCTGCCTTCCGCTCCAACGTGCGGCGGATCAGGGACGAGCGGAGAGACCGGCACCGTGCCGCTCAAAACTCCCCGGAAGCCTGATCGGCCTGTTCTTTGGATCGTTGCCGGGCCGAACGGCAGTGGCAAGAGTTCCTTCTACAATCGCACTGACATTGAGGGGTGGGGCGGCTCGGTCTGGATTATCAATCCGGACCTCCTGACCCAGCAGATCGTCGAACAAGAGCGCTTGGCGATCAATCAGGCAAACCTGGCTGCCGTGCAACGCATCCAGCGATGGCTCGAAGCCTCGATCGAAACCTATCAAACGATCGGCGTCGAGACTGTCCTTTCGTCGCCGAAGTATCGTGATCTGGTACTGAAAGCCCAGTCGCGAGGGTTTCGCGTGAAGATGATCTATGTGCTGCTGCGGTCAGCCGAGCTGCAGATCGAACGAGTCAGGATAAGGGTGTCGGAAGGCGGACATGACGTTCCAGTGGACAAGATCGTCGATCGGCGACGGCGGTCGTTCGCCGAGTTGCGATGGTTCAGCGAGCGCGTCGATGAATGCTATATTTTTGATAACTCCACGGGGGAACCGGAAATGATCGCTGAGAAGATCGATGGTCGGTTGTTTCGTTGGGCTGTTTTTGCCCCGGATCTCAGTGCTGCGTTAGGGTTTTAACCGCCGCTGATGGCAAGGTCTAACCCAAAGCCCGGACCATCAGGCGATAGCGGCCGATGCTGCCGTTCGGTACGATCTGGACATAGAGATCCTTGCCGGGTTCCACGTCGAGCATGATATCAGGGATGGTGCGCCCAGTGCTGTCATATTTCTCCGAGAGCTGCGATTTGGTCGCCGAGTAGATCTTGATATGAGGCACTAGCGTGGCGGACTGGTTTTCGAGCACCACCTGCACCGTGCCGCCCCTCGCGCCCCTGAGACGGAACCAGTCGGTATCCTTGGCGTCCATGATGTCGCCGTCGATCGGGACGCCCCAATTGAGCGGTGTCGGGGTCAGCTGATCGTCATTGGGCTCGTTCGCGTCATAAGCCTTTTGGCCGAGCACGGAGAGTTGATAGGCGCCGGCTGAGTCGGATGGGCCTATCGCGACATAGATGGCCTGGCCGGGATCGAGGCTGATCCCCTGGTCGATACTGGCGCCGGGGGTGCCGTTATAAATGTTCAGTAGCTCCGCGCGGTGGGCGTTGTAGATCTTGATCTCGGGACGGAGCGTCGCCGATTTATTCTCCAGCCGCACGGTTATCAGATCGCGCAGTTTTGCGGGGTTGTCGAAGCGATAGAAATTGCTTTGGCCTTCTTGCAGGGTCTCACCGGAAACCGTCATGCCGATGGTTGCTGCGGGCGCCTTTTCGATTGAGGACCCCGGCGCCATCGACACGGGCGGAGTCGCATTGTCGCTCCCGGAATTTCCGCCCGAACATGCCCCGAGCAGAACGGCGAGCAGCGCAGCACAGGAAAAGCGATTCATCGCGCGTCCCTCCCCAGATCGTTCAAGCTGTGAGTCGGTCTTTGGCGCCTGCCGCACACTCGCTTGTGACGTTCAATGTACCCACCGCCTGCGGGAAGTCGACTGGCGTTTAAATCACAGGGTGGCGTTTCAGGGCCGTCCAAGGCTAAAGCCCCGGCACCATGACCGAGCTCCCGAAAACCTTCGACCCCGCCGAACTCGAATCCCGCTGGTACGCCCATTGGGAATCGCACGGCCTGTTCCACCCCGAACGCCCGGGCGCGGAGCCGTGGACGATGGTCAACCCGCCGCCCAATGTGACGGGCAACCTCCATATCGGCCATGCGCTGGACAATACGCTGCAGGATATCCTCGCCCGCCATGCACGGCTGAAGGGCAAGGATGCGCTCTGGGTGGTCGGCACCGATCATGCCGGCATCGCGACGCAGATGGTGGTGGAGCGCAACATGGCGCTGCATCAGCAGAAGCGCACTGATTTCACCCGCGAGGAATTCGTCGCCAAGGTGTGGGAGTGGAAGGCCGAGAGCGGCGGGATCATCACCCAGCAGCTGCGCCGGCTCGGCTGTTCGATGGACTGGGCGAACGAGCGCTTCACGATGGACGAGGGCTTCAGCAAGGCAGTGCTGAAGGTGTTCGTCGATCTGTACAATGAGGGCCTGATCTACCGCGACAAGCGCCTGGTGAACTGGGATCCGGGCCTTGGCACCGCGATCTCCGATCTCGAGGTCGAGACGCGCGAGATCAACGGGCAGTTCTGGCATCTTCGCTATCCGCTCGAGGATGGGTCCGGTTTCATCTCGGTCGCGACGACGCGGCCGGAGACGATGCTCGCCGATATGGCGGTCGCGGTGAACCCGACCGACGAGCGCTATACCGCGCTGATCGGCAAACATGTGAAGCTTCCGATCACTGGGCGCCTCATCCCGATCGTCGCCGACGAGCATGCCGATCCCGAGCTCGGCTCGGGCGCGGTGAAGATCACGCCGGGGCATGATTTCAACGATTTCGAGGTGGGCAAGCGCGCGGGCTTCGCCGCTGGCGAGATGCTCAACATGCTCGATGCCAAGGCGCAGGTCGTCCAGACCTCGGACGGGCTGATCCCGGCGGATCTGATCGGGCTCACCACCGCCGACGCGCGCAAGCGCGTGGTGGCGCTGCTCGATGAGGCGGGACTGCTGGAACGCGTTGAGGATCGCGTGATCCAGACGCCTTTTGGCGATCGCTCAGGCGTGGTGATCGAGCCGTGGCTGACCGACCAATGGTATGTCGACGCGGCGACTTTGGCGAAGCCGGCGATCGAGGCGGTGAAGTCAGGTGCCATCAAGATCGTGCCCAAGACCTGGGAGAAGACCTTCTTCAACTGGATGGAGAATATCCAGCCCTGGTGCGTGTCGCGGCAGCTGTGGTGGGGGCACCGGATTCCGGCTTGGTTCGCTGAGGACGGACGGATCTTCGTCGCGATGGACGAGGCTGGTGCGCAGGCGCAGGCGGGCGAGGGCGTTGCACTGCGTCAGGATAATGACGTGCTGGATACGTGGTTTTCCTCGGCGCTCTGGCCGTTCGCGACGATGGGTTGGCCCGACGAGGGTGGTCCAACGCTTCACGGCCGCTACCCCAATGATGTGCTCGTCTCGGGCTTCGACATCCTGTTCTTCTGGGACGCCCGCATGATGATGCAGGGCATTCACCTCATGAAGGATGTGCCGTTCCGCACGCTCTATCTGCATGGGCTGGTCCGCGCGGCGGACGGCGCGAAGATGTCCAAGTCCAAGGGCAACACGGTCGATCCGCTCGGGCTGATCGACGAGTATGGCGCCGACGCGCTGCGCTTCTTCATGGCGGCAATGGAAAGCCAGGGCCGTGACATCAAGATGGATGAGGAGCGGGTTAAGGGTTACCGCAACTTCGCGACCAAGCTCTGGAACGCGGCGCGCTTCTGTCAGTCGAACGGGATCGGCGCGAGCACTGCGCTCGAGGCGCCCGAGGCGAGCCTCGCGGTCAACCGCTGGATCATCGCCGAGACGATCCAGACGGTGCAGGCAGTCGATCTCGCACTGGCGGACTATCGCTTCGATGGCGCTGCGAACGCGATCTACCAGTTCGTCTGGAGCCGGTTCTGCGACTGGTATCTCGAGCTGATCAAGCCGGTCTTGTCTAAAAGCCCCTCCCCTTCAGGAGTGGCGCCCGCCGATGGGGTCAATCATGCCCCCGGCATGATTGAGGGATTGCCGGGGGCAATCCCGACCCCATCGGCGGACGCCACTGGGTTGGGGTGGGGCAGTGCCTCAAGCAACGTCGCGGGTGAGGCAGAGTCCCCCACCCCCAACCCCTCCCCTGAAGGGGAGGGGCTTAAGGAAGCAGAAGAGACGCGCAAGGTCGCCGGCTGGGTGCTCGACCAGATCCTGGTACTGCTCCACCCGTTCATGCCCTTCATCACCGAAGAGCTGTGGTCGAAGATGGGGCCGCGCGAGAATGAGCTGATCGTCTCGAAATGGCCGGTGGCCGATGCGCGCGCGATCGATCCCGAGGCGAGCAAGGAGATCGACTGGCTGATCCGGCTGGTCAGCGAAGTGCGAGCGGCGCGGAACGAGCTGAACGTGTCGCCCGGCGTGCGGATGCCGTTCCTCGTGCGCGACGCCGACGCGACGACACTTGAGCGCCTGACCCGGCAGGGGCCGGCACTCGCGCGGCTGGCGCGGATCGACCGTAGCGAGGGCGAAGCGCCCGCAGGTGGTGCGGTCCAGGTCGTGATCGACGAGGCGACCTTCGTCCTGCCGCTCGAAGGTGTGATCGACCTCGATGCCGAGCGAGCGCGCCTGTCCAAGGCAATCGCGGCGGCGGAGAAGGAGCGGGATTCGCTCGCCGGCAGGCTCGGCAATGCCAGCTTTATCGAGCGGGCCAAGCCCGAAGCGGTGGAGAAGGCGCGGGCTGACCATGCCGACAAGGCCGCTGAGGCTGAGCGACTGAGCGCGGCGCTGGGGCGGCTGGGTTGAGCCATCACCAGCATTTCGTCACCCCGGACTTGTTCCGGGGTCCACTGTTCCGCATGCGGGCGACCGGCGCCTTTGCGGGCCGGTGGATGCCGGAATGAATCCGGCATGACGGAAATGAAATCAGCCCGGCCAGGCCAGCGCGACCTCACCACAGGGCCGATCACATCGACCCTGCTTGCCTTCGCGCTTCCGACGCTCGGCTCGAACATTCTCCAGTCGCTCAACGGCTCGATCAACTCGATCTGGGTCGGGCGCTTCCTCGGTGAAAGCGCGCTCGCGGCGACGTCGAACGCCAATATCATCATGTTCCTGATGTTCTCGGCGGTGTTCGGCTTCGGCATGGCGGCCACCGTCATCATCGGCCAGTCGGTCGGGCGTCGCGACATCAATGCAGCGCGGCGCGCCTTTGGGTCGACGATCGGGCTGGTGATCGGTGGTGCGGTGGTGATCTCGATTCTCGGCTGGCTGTTCACGCCGCAGATACTCCGCCTGCTCGCCACGCCCGGCGAGGCGCAGAATATGGCGCGCGACTATCTGCGCGTGATCTTTCTCGGCCTGCCCTTCTCGATGCTCGGCGTGCTGATCCAGATGAGTCTTCGCGGCACCGGTGATTCGCTGACGCCCTTGTGGTTCATGCTGCTCAGCGTGCTGATCGACAGCAGCTTCAACCCGCTCCTCATCCAAGGCATCGGGCCGTTCCCGCGCATGGGGATCGCCGGCTCGGCGACCGCGACCCTGTTGGCCGGGTTCGTCTCTTCGGCCGGCTTGCTCGTCTATGTCTATTGGCGGGATCTGCCGATCCGGCTGCGCGGCCATGAGCTGCGCTACATGATCCCCGAGATGGCGCTGGTGAAGACGATCGTCGCCAAGGGCCTGCCGATGGGCGCCCAGATGCTGGTGATGTCGACCGCCGGGCTGACGATGGTCGGGCTGGTCAACCGGCTCGGCGTCGATACGGCTGCTGCCTATGCCGTGTCGCAGCAGCTCTGGACCTATATCCAGATGCCGGCGATGGCGATCGGCGTCGCGGTCAGCAGCATGGCGGCGCAGAATATCGGCGCCGGCAAATGGGATCGGGTGAATGCCATCACGCGCGCCGGGATTCTGTTCAATACCGTCATCACGCTCGTCGTGATCGTCGCGATCATCCTGTTCGACCGGCAGGTGATGGCATTGTTCGTGGGGAGTGCCAGCCCGGCGATTCCGATTGCGCGGCATATCCAGCTCATCGCCAGCTGGACCTTCCTGATGTTCGGCGCGACCATGGTGCTGTTCTCGACCGTACGCGCCAATGGCGCGACGATCGCGCCGCTGATCATTCTGGCGATCGCTTTCTATCCGGTGCGCATTGGGTTCGCGCTCCTCGGCCCGCGGTTCTTCGGCCAGGACGCCCTGTGGTATTCCTTCCCGCTCGGGTCAGTCGTGTCGCTCTCGCTTGCGATCCTGTACTTCCGCAGCGGCCGCTGGCGTGCGCAGTCACTGGTCGTGCCGCCCGACCCCGAAGAGGCCGGAGAGCATGCCCATACCACCGGCGAACCCGCTGGAAGGCTGCACCCGACCGGCTGATGCGATATAAATCGTTGATAATTAACGATTTAATGTATGGGGTCTGGGTCGAATGACCCTCTCGGGGCCGGGGCTGAAACTGTCAGCACCCGCATGACATTTCCAACAATGATCTGATCGGCGTTCCCGCGATTCAACCGCGGGGCGTCCTGGCCTATCGGGCTCGCTGGCTTGGACGGCGCCCGCCACGCCTCAGGCTTGCGCGTAGGGGCGGGAGGGGTCAAAAGCCACGCATGTCCGCCGCCTATCCAGCCCTTCGCCTTCGTCGTACCCGCGCCTCCGCGTGGAGCCGGCGCATGCACGCCGAGACCGTGCTCACGCCCGCCGATCTGATCTGGCCGCTGTTCATCACTGAAGGGGAGGGCGTGGAGGATCCGATCGCCAGCCTGCCAGGCGTGTCGCGCTGGTCGGTCGACGGGATCGTCTCGCGTGCTAAGGAAGCGCGCGGGCTGGGCATTCCCTGCGTCGCGCTGTTCCCCAACACGCCGCCGCATCTGCGGACTGACGATGGCGGCGAGGCGCTCAATCCGGACAATCTGATGTGCCGGGCCATCCGCGCGCTCAAGGACGCGGTGCCGGAGGTCGGCGTGCTGACTGATGTCGCGCTCGATCCCTATACCGCGCATGGCCATGACGGGCTGCTCGACGAGGGCGGCTATGTCCTGAACGACCGGACCGCCGAGGTACTGGTCGGCCAGGCGCTCAACCAGGCTGCGGCCGGCGCCGACATCATCGCGCCGAGCGACATGATGGACGGCCGGGTCGGGCTGATCCGCGAGGCGCTCGAGGCCGAGGCTCACGTCAACGTCCAGATCATGTCCTATGCCGCCAAATATGCGAGCGGCTTCTACGGTCCGTTCCGCGATGCGGTTGGGTCGCGCGGGCTGCTCAAGGGCGACAAGAAGACCTATCAGATGGATTCGGCCAATGCCGAGGAGGCGCTGCGCGAGGTTGCGCTCGATCTCGCCGAGGGCGCCGACAGCGTGATGGTCAAGCCGGGGCTGCCCTATCTCGACATCATCCTCAGGGTGAAGAGCGAGTTTCAGGTGCCGGTGTTCGCGTACCAGGTGTCCGGCGAATATGCGATGATCGAGGCAGCCGTTGCCGCCGGCGCGGCGGAGCGCGACGCGGTCGTGCTCGAGACGCTGATGGCCTTCAAGCGCGCGGGCTGCTCCGGCGTCCTCACCTATCATGCGGCGCATGCTGCAAGGCTGCTGAACGCGTGATCGAGACCGAGCGCCTGATCCTGCGTCAGTGGGAGGATCGCGACCGCGCGACCTTGCGTGCGCAGTGCAACGACCCTGAAGTCATGCGCTATCTGCTCCCGGTCGAGGACGATGCCGCGTTCGAGGCGATGCTTGGGCGGTTGGCGAACTGGCAGGAGACACTCGGCTATACTTTCTGGGTGATCGAGCGCCGTGAGGACGGTGCCGTGCTCGGCATATGTGGCCTGAAGGGCGGCGCGCCCGACACGCCGATCGAGAATATGGTCGAGATCGGCTGGCGGCTCGGGCGCGACCATTGGGGGCAGGGCTATGCCCGCGAAGCCGCGCAGGCGAGCCTCGACTGGGCCTGGGCCAATACCGATGCTCGCGAAATAGTAGCAATTACCGTGCAAGCTAATGCTGCGAGTTGGGGATTGATGGAGCGGATCGGGATGAAGCGTGACGTGGGGGGCGAGTTCGATCATCCGCTGGTGGCCGAGGGCAGCCCGTTGAGGCGCCATATCCTGTATCGCATCGCCCGGCCCGCCTGATGGCGCGCATCGCGGTGCCCGCGCGGTTCGGGCGATTGCTGTTCGTGGTGACGATCCTTGCCGGATCGTTCCTGCTGTTCCTCGTCCAGCCGATGGTCGCGCGGATGGCGCTGCCCAGGCTCGGCGGCGCGCCGGCCGTGTGGAACTCGGCGATGCTGGTCTATCAGGCGCTGCTGCTTGGCGGTTACGCCTATGCGCATCTGCTTGGCCGGGTGACGGTGCGGCTTCAGGCGGCGATCCACCTCGCCGTGCTTATCGTCGCTGCCTTCTGGCTGCCGATCGGGCTGATGGCGACTCAATTGCCGGTGAATGCACAGCCCGCGATCTGGGTGCCCTGGTTGCTCGGCGCCTCAATCGGGCCCTTGTTTTTCGCGATCTCGGCACAGGCGCCGCTGCTGCAACGCTGGTTCAGCGTGGCGAGCAAGGGGCAGGACCCTTATGCGCTCTATGCCGCGTCCAATTTCGGCAGCTTTGCCGGGCTGATCGCCTATCCGTTGCTGGTCGAACCCGGCCTCGCGCTGAACGGACAGAGCCGGTTGTGGACCTTCGGCTATATCATCGTGGCACTGCTCGTCGCGGTCTGCTCGATGATGTTGCCGAAGATGAAGATGGCGGTCGTCGAGGGGCCGATTGCCGCGAGTCCGCCGCCGAGGGGCCGGCGTGTCGCGCTCTGGATACTGCTCGCCTTCGTTCCCTCGGGCCTGATGCTTGCGACCTCGACCTATATCACCACTGATGTCGTCGCGATGCCGCTGCTGTGGGTGTTGCCGCTCGGCCTTTATCTGCTGAGCTTCACCATCGCCTTCGCGGCGAACCGGGCGCCTGCCGATCTGCTGACGCGGATCGCGCCGGTCGTCATCCTGCTGGTCGGCGGCGTGCTCGTCGGCGGCAATCAGGGCAGGCCCTATCTCAACGCCGGGCTTGCGTTGCTGCTGTTGTTCATGGCCTCGGTCGCGCTCCACACAGCGATGTACCGGCTGCGGCCAGAGCCTGACCGGCTCACCGGCTTCTATCTCGCGATGTCGGTAGGGGGCGTCCTCGGCGGCATATTTGCGGCTTTGATCGCGCCTTTGGTGTTCGACTGGACCTGGGAGTTCCCGATCCTGATCCTCGCGGCGGGCGCGCTGGTGCCTCAGAATTTCCTCGCCGAGCGGGTTTCGCAGCTATGGGCGCATGATGCGCAGCGTCGCCGGATTGCGACTCTTGGCGTCGCCTTCCTGATGGCTTTATTGGTGCTGGCGGTCCTCAATGTGCCCGGCGCGAGCGTCGACAGCGCAAGCCCATTGCAGGGCGTGGTCTTCCTGATTGTTGTTGTGATTGGCCTGGGCGTAGTTGGCGCGCGGGGTGCCTTTCTGGTGGTGCTGGCAGGCGCTCTGGTGGCGTTCGGTGGCTATCGATCGCTGCTGCTCTCGATGGAGCCGGGCGCGCGGACGCGCAGCTATTTCGGGGTCTATACCGTGCTCGGCGATCCCTCGATCCGGCAGCTGAAGCATGGCACCACAGTTCACGGCACCGAACTGCTCGGCAGCGCGGCACGCGAGCGCACGACGACCGCCTATTATGTTCCCGGATCGGGCGTCGGCCAGGCAATGCAGGCAGTGCCGGCGCTGTACGGCGATCATGCCCGGATTGGCGTGGTCGGGCTGGGGGCGGGGACGCTCGCCTGTTACGCGAAGCCCGGCCAGATATGGCGCTTCTACGAGATCGACCCGGCCGTGGTGCGGATCGCGCGCGACACCGGGCAATTCCATTTCCTCAGCGACTGCCTGCCTGGCGCGACGATCGAGGTCGGCGATGCCCGGCTCAATCTCGCGGTCGAGCCGACTGCCTCGCTCGACCTGCTGACGCTCGACGCCTTCTCGTCGGACGCGGTGCCGATGCATCTGATGACGCGCGAGGCGTTCAACACCTATGGCCGCGTCCTCGCGCCACACGGCGTGCTGCTGGTGCATATCTCGAACAAGTTCCTCGATCTGGAACCGGTCGTCTCCGCGGCGGCAAGGGCGGGCGGCTGGCATTCGGCCAAATTGCTCTATTTCCCCGGTGCCGAGGTCGAGCCGCCACGCGCGGTGTCCTTCTGGGTCGCACTGTCGCGCGATCCGGCGGTGCTGACGACGCTGAAGGCGCGGGATGCGGGCTGGAAGCCGTTATCGCGCTATCCGGGGTTCACGCCGTGGAGCGATGATTATTCGACCATCCTGCCGCTGGTGAAGGCGTTTCATTAGGGCGTGAACGAGACTAGGCTAGTCGCGTAGCTTGGTCCGCTTCTTCCAGAACCCGCGTGATTTGCGAACCGCCCGCTCTGAAGCGTCTGTTTTGACGCCGTCCATATAGCCCCAAATTTTTCGGATGTTGTAGGGGATGGCGAACGCGAACCATGCCAGCCCCAGGCCGATGATGACCTCGAAGGCCATCACGCAATCCAGGCAAATACGAGGATGGGTCCCAAAATCAGCAGGAGAGCGATCCAACGTGAGCGACGACCTTCCGCATTTTCGGAGACCGGCCCGTCGGCAAAAAGTGCGCCCATTACCTCGATAATCGCGCTCGCCACTCTCAGGTCCTTCCGGGTAGCACCTATCGCAAACCATCAAATGCGCAACGACCACCCTCGACCAAGCGCAGACAATGGCGCAACCTGCTCACAGGAGGAGGTAACCTAGGAATGATCGATCGCCGGACCTTGTTCGCCCTGACGCTCGTCGCGCCGTTCATGGCGGGGGCCGCGCCGGCCACGCGCACGATCGGCAAGAGGGCGGCGCGTAGCGAATTTCTCAAGATCCTCGCCATGTTCAATACGGCCGACGTTCCCGGCTTTCTCGCTTATGGGCCGCCGCTGTTGATCGATCACGGCAAGCCGGTCACGCGCGATGCGCTGCCGGCGTTTTTCGAGTCGCTGCGCAATTTCAACGGCAAGCCGGATGAGAAGCCTGCGTGGCTCAATCACGGCAGTTTCGGCTACAAGCGTCCGCCCGCTCCGCGATCGATCTTCGGTGCGGCGGTCTCGCGCTCGGTCTGGATGGACGCCTCGGACGACAACAGTGTCGAGGATGTCCATATGGTGCCCATCCCGCTGCACTACGACGCCGGCTATTATCCTCGCTTCGAACAATGGAACATATTCTTCGAAGGTGACCGCATCGTCAGGCTCGAGCGTTGGTTGGAGATGTCCTAGGGACTGCCTCAGGCAAGGTGCCTGCCGGCGCTTGTCCGGGCCACTGGAGAGCGTCACCGACCGCTGCCCACCTTTTTTCGCCGCCTGTCGTGAGTGGCGCTGATTCAAACCTCCGGGATAATGGCGCAGGAGCCCACTGGCCGGAGTCGAGCGTCGAGGCGCGCCCGTCATTCGCGCTTTTCGCTCTTTCGCATTGTCGATGATGTGCATGCCCGGCTGGCTGTTCCGGCCGGTGTGCTGGCTGTTACCTGGCTGTTCGGCTGGCTGCCATTGGTTGTTTTGCTGGCTGATAGCTGGCCGTCATTCAATAACAGCCAGCCTCGCGGTGCTCAGGCGGCCGGCAGCATCGCCTGGATCGCAGCGATGCGCGCTGACTGTGCGGTGAGCTGGGCTTCGGCGACGGTGCGGAGCGCTTCGATGGCTGGATAGGCGGGCTGCAGGGTGGCGGCGCGCTCGATCGCCATCTCCTCGATGTCGGTCAGGGTCGCGGAGGTTGTCGCGCGGTAGCCGTCGAGTTCGGCCAGCGCGGTCTGGGCTGTGATCCAGGCTTCGCTGCCCGCCGCCTGTCCCTTGGCGGCCACTGCGGCCTGTTCGGCGCGATCAGCAGCGGGGGCGAAGGCGGTGGCCGATTCGCCTAGTGCGGTTCGTAGCGTGGCGAGTTTCGCGTCAGTCGGCGCATCGGGGGTCGCGACCGGCGGCGGGGGTGCGACCGGCTCGGCATCGCTGCGCGATTCGATCGGTCTCGGCAGAAGCGAGGGATAATGCACCGCATCGTCCGCCGCGCACCCGGTCATGAACAGGCCAAGGGACAAGGTGGCGCAGGCGAGGGGGGTGAGGCGCTTCATGCTCCAAGGCTCTATGCGGTGGAGAAGCAGTGCGCAACGCACTTGCGTCCCGGCAAAGACGCCTCTATGGCCTCGCTTCCCGCGCACCCGTAGCTCAGCTGGATAGAGCATCAGACTACGAATCTGAGGGTCGGGCGTTCGAATCGCTCCGGGTGCGCCAATTTTTTCCAGACAGTCCGCCATTCCCCGGCGGGGCCTCAACCGCCCCGCCGGATGTTGGCCTCGCAGGCCGCACGATTGGGCGAGACGACGTGGGCTGAAATGCCTAGTGGCATCAAAACGCCGCTTCCGAATCATATAGGATGCGCGCTTCGCTTTCGGACGGGATCAGATCGGTGCGTTTACTCTACGGTTTGCCGCTTGTTGCGCTTGTGTCGCCGTTCCCCGTTTTCGCTCAGGATGCCGCACCGGCGCACGGGCCTCAGGCGGAGGATATTGTCGTGCTCGGCAGCAGCCTGCCGCTGCCGCCCGGCACGCCGGCTTATGGATCGGTGGTGATCGAGCGCGAGCGGTTGACGGGCGACGCATCGGGGCGGGTCGAGGACGTGCTGGCCGATGTCGCGGGGCTGCAGCAGTTTCGCCGTTCGGACAGCCGATCGGCCAATCCGTCGGCGCAGGGTGTCACGCTCAGGTCGCTTGGAGGCAATGCATCCAGCCGGGCGCTGGTGCTGCTCGATGGCGTGCCGATCGCTGATCCGTTCTTCGGGTACATCCCGTTCAACGCTTTGGCTGCCGATCGATTGGCAGGCGTGCGGATCACCCGGGGCGGCGGGGCGGGGGCGTTCGGTGCAGGTGCCGTCGCTGGCACGATCGAGCTTGCCAGCGCGACGCGGGCCGATCTGCCGGTGTTTTCGGGCAGTGCCGATTATGGCAGCTTCAACTCGGAAGTGGTGTCGGGGAGCTACTCGCCCGATGTGGGGAGCGGCTTCGTCTCGGCTTCGGGCAAATGGGAGCGGAGCGATGGCTATTTCACCACGCCGGCCTCGCAGAGCACGCGCGCCGATGCGAGGGCAAGGTTCAGGGACTGGTCCGGCAGCATCCGCGTGGTGGCGCCCATCGACAGCCAGACAGAGATCCAGGCGCGGGGCCTCGTCTTTCGCGACAACCGCACCTTGCGCTTTCAGGGCGCCGACAGCAGCTCGGAGGGCGAGGACGCCAGCATCAGGCTGATCCACCGCGGCGACTGGGCGATCGATGCGCTTGCCTATGTCCAGGCGCGCAACTTCACCAACAAGGTGATCAGCGCGACCAGCTTCAAGCTGACGCTCGACCAGCGCAATACGCCGTCGACGGGGCTTGGTGGGAAGATCGAGGTTCGCCCGCCAGTGGGTGGGGACCATGTTCTCCGTATCGGCGTCGATGCGCGCTATGCTGACGGCGAGCTGTTCGAGGATGCCTATACGGCCGGCGCGGTCAGCACGCGGCGGAATGCGGGCGGGGATACCAGCACGATCGGGGCGTTCGTCGAGGATGACTGGACGATCGGCAGGCTGGTGCTGACCGGCGGCGTGCGTGGGGATCGGTGGACCATCACCAACGGCTTCATCCGCGAGGTGGCGGCGAGCGGCTCGGTTGGAAAGGACCAGCATTTTGCCGATCGTGATGGCTTTGAGGGCACCGGGCGGGTTGGCGCGCTGTTTCATGCCAGTGAGGCGATTGCGCTTCGGGTGGCGGGCTATACCGGATTTCGGCTGCCGACGCTCAACGAGCTGTACCGGCCCTTCGTCGTCTTTCCCGTCACCACCAATGCGAACGAGAAGCTGGGGTTGGAGAAGCTCAAGGGCGTCGAGGGCGGCATTGATCTTACCCCGCTGCCGGGTGTGTCGATCGGCGTCACGGGGTTCTACAACCGGCTCGATGGGGCGATCGCCAATGTCACGACTGGCACTAATGTGCGCCAGCGCCAGAATGTGGATGCGATCGTGGCCAAGGGCATCGAGGTGACGGCGGAGGCGCGGCATGGGGCCTTCTCGCTGGACGGGTCCTATGCGTTCAGTGACTCGCATGTGCGTGCCTCGAGTCTTCAATCGGGGCTGAACGGCTTCATCCCGGCGCAAAGTCCGCGGCATACGGCGAGCGCGACTTTGGCGTGGGCGCCGAAAGAGGGGCCTGGGTTGTCGACGACGGTGCGCTATGTCGGCAAGCAATATGAGGACGACAAGCAGACCGACGTGCTGCCCGATGTCTGGACGGTCGATGCCGTTGCACGGATGCCGATCGGGAAGCACTTCGCGATCGTCGCGCGGGCGGAGAACCTGTTCGATGCGACGATCATCACCCGCAATCAGGCGGGGTCGATGGACCTCGGCACGCCGCGTACCCTGTGGATCGGGGTACGCATCAACGGATAGCTACGCGGTCGGCGGCGCGGCGGGGAGGATCACCATGATCCGCAAGCCACCGATCGGCGAGGGACCGGCCTCGATACGGCCGTGATGCGCCTCGACGATCGCCTGGGCGGTTGCGAGGCCCAGGCCTGAGGTCATCACGGACTCCCCGGGCTCGGTCGAGCTGCGGTAGAAGGGCTCGAACAGGCGCTGGGCCAGCTCGGTATCCACGCCGGGGGCGCTGTCGTCGATGATCAGCCGCCACGCGTTCCCATGGCCTTCGAGGCCGAGCATGATCCGGCCGCCGGCGGGCGTGTAGCGCAGGCTGTTCTCGATCAGGGCGGTGAAGAGCTGTTCGATCCGGGCGCCGTCCCATTTCACCGGCACCGTCATCTGGGGCAGGTTGCCGGGCTCGAGCGTGACGCGCTGGGCCTGGGCGCGCTTGCCGCTCGTCCAGATGGCGTTGTGGATCAGCGCGCGGGGATCGACGGTTGTAAAGGTGACCGGCAGGCGGCCGAGATCGGCGAGGGCGACCGCGTGGAGATCCTCGGCCATCTCGCCGAGCCGCCGGACGCCCTCGACCACTTCCTCGAAGCTCTCGGGGTGAGCCGGCGGGGCGTTGGTGTTGATCCAGGCGAGCCTGTCGGCGAGGGCATGGACCGGCTTGCGGAGCTCCTCCGAGACCGAGACGAGCCACGTGCGGCGCGCGGTTTCGAGCCGGTCGAAGGAGCGGGCGATGCGGCCGAGGTTGCGCATCGTCGACTGGGTTTCGGACGGGCCGGTCTCGGTGACGTCGGCGTCGTAATCGCCCTGGGCGATCGCGCGGCTGGCGCGGAACAGGGCGAGCTGCGGGCCGGTCCAGCGGCTGGCGATGACATAGCCGGCGATGAGCAGGATGAGGAAGATGAGGCTCATCACCGCGACGATGCCGACGACCTGATCGCGGGCAAAGGCGTAGCTTGCGGCGTTGGAGGCTGGTGCGCGGACGATCTTGGCGATGGCGGCGACCGCGCCGTTGACGGTGACCTGGCGCTCGGCGCGGACTCCTTCCTGATCGGGCGCTGGGCCCGCGATCAGGGCGCCGGTGGGCGTGTAGAGCGCGACGCGGCCGACCAGGGGCGGGGCGGAGTCGCCCGCGGCCTGAGCGTCCTTCAGCGCCTGCTCGGTTTGCTGGAGCGCCTGGGCGGGGGTTGCGCCGGCGCGAATCTCGGTTGCGGTCAGCGCGGTGTAGGCGGTGAGGAGCTGGCGATCCTGGCCATCGAGATAGGCCTCGTTACCGCGATCGAGATTCCAGACGAGGACGGCTCCCGGCAGGACAGCCGCGAGCAATGCCTGACCCGCCAGCAGCAGGAACAGTCCGGCGAACAACCGCACTTAGAATTCTCCCCGTCTCGGCGGCAACGCCGCCGGCCTTTGGGGTAGCGTGAATGCGGTACCGAAACAATCTGCTTCCCGGGCTGCCAACCATGTCGTTCCGGCGGGGGAGCGCGTCACCCGCGGTCGAGCGAATCGAGGATGCGGCCGCCGGCCATGAACACGGCGATCGGGCAGACCGAGAAGAGCATCCAGCCGCCGAAGCCGGGATATTGCTGGAGGTAATGGACACCGCGCTCCACCGCGCCCGTGCCGAGGCCGTAGATCACGGCGAAGGCCTCGAACCTGGACTTGATCACGAAGAGGCGGGCGAATTTGGTCCACATGCCTGGATGTTAAGCAATAGGCGGGCCAATCCCGGATTCCCGCGATTCCGGTTTAAAGAAAAGGGTTAATTGTCAATTAATTCGACAGTATTGAGCGCTTCCAACAGGGCGTCGCGGGCGCGCTCGATCGCGCCGATCAGCGATGGATCGGCGATCGTTTCGGGGGCGATCTGCTCGGGCCAATATTGCTCGACGATGCCCGCGATCAGATCGAGCTTCGCATCGTCGACGAGGAAGCGCGGATCGACCGAGGCGGGATCGGCGACGACGCGCAGGCGCAGACAGGCGGGGCCGCCGCCATTGGCCATGGACTGGCGGACATCGACCATTTCGAGCCGGCGGATCGGGCCGTTGCCGGCGACCATCTCCTGCAGCCAGGCCCAGACATTGCGGTTCTCGCGGGCTTCCTCCGGGAGGATCAGCGCCATCCCGCCGTCCGCGAGCGTGACGAGCTGGGCGTTGAACAGATAGGAGGAGACCGCGTCGGCGAGGCTGACGCGGGAGGCGGGGACTTCGACGATCTCGACCTCTGGCAGGCGATCCCGCAGATCGGCGTAGAAGCGATCCTTGTCGGCGAAGGCCTGTTCGTGGGCGAACAGGACGCGCTCGTTTGCGACGGCGACCACGTCATTGTGGAAGGCGCCGGCTGCGATGGCCGCTTCGGATTGCTCGACGAACAGGGTGTAGCCGAGATCGAGCCGGTGGCGGCGGGCGACGGCGAGGCTCGCCTCGCGGTGCTGGCGGGCGGGGAAGGGGCCGCCGGCGACGCCATAGACGAACACCTCGACGCCCGGCTGGCCGTGCGCCGCGCAGAGCCGCATGTGATTGGCCGCGCCCTCGTCGCCGAACGGTGGCGGGACGGGCGCATGGACCGCGAAGGCTGGATCGGCGAAGGCGAGGCGGAGCTGGGCGAGGGTGCCGGGCCATTCGTGGCTGCGGTGCGGCATGGTTGCGAGATTGGCGACGGTGAGGTGGCAGCGGCCGTCCGCTGTGTCGGGCGCGGGGGAGACGGTGGCTGCGTTCGCCGCCCACATCGCCGAGGCGGAGAGGGCCTGGGCCTGGAGATGGTCGCTTGCCTCGGCATAGGTGGTTGCGAGGCTTTCGAGCCAGATGTGATCGGGGCGGGCGAGGGGGACGAGGATGCCCTGGGGGAGGCCGAGCGCGAGGTTGGCGCGCATCTTGGCGATGCCCTCCAGTGCTGCGCGGCGCGGGGCGGCGATCTTGCCGGCGTTGTTTGTGGCGGCGAGGTTGCCGGGGCTGAGGCCGGCATAGTTGTGGCTGGGGCCGATGAGGCCGTCGAAGTTGATTTCCTGGATCATCTAAGCCCCTCCCCTTCAGGAGTGTCAGGTGAACAGCGCCCCGCGCTGTTCAGGACATGCTGGGAGCATGTCCGACCTGACACTGGGTTGGGGGTGGGGGACTCTATCCCCCGCCGAGGCGTCACTTGAGGCACTCCCCCACCCCAACCCCTCCCCTGAAGGGGAGGGGCTTTTAGAAGAAGCTCACAGCCGTCCGACGTGGCTGACATTGTCATCCTCCTTTACCGCCAGTGCTGCGGCGCAGGCCTTGTCGATCGCGATTCCGTTGCCGCAGTCTCGGACGCGGCCATAGGCGCAGCGGAACTCCGCCAGCCTTCCGGTCGCGATCAGGGACTGGGCGCCGCCATCGTCATCTACCGCGAAGATGCGCGCCGGGCGGACGTCGCGGATCGTGCGGACGGTGTCGGTGCGGGCGGTCATGGTTGGGCCGCCGTCGAAGATGTCGACATAATTCTCGAAGGCGAAGCCCTCATTTTCGAGCATGCGCATCGCGGCGCGGCCCGAGGGGTGGGGGAGGCCGATCGCGGCGCGGGCGGTTTCGGTCAGCATGGCGATGTAGATCGGGTGCTTGGGGAAGAGATCGGCGATGAACTGGTGGCCGCGGACTGCGTTGAACTGGTCGGCGTCCTGGAAATTCATGCCGAAGAAGCGGCCGGCAAGGCCATCCCAGAAGGGCGATCCGCCGGCTTCGTCGATGATGCCGCGCAGCTCGGCGAGGATGCGATCGGCGAAGCGGGCGCGGTGCTGGGCGATGAAGAGGTAGCGGCTGCGCGCGAGCAGCATGCCGAGGCCGCCGGCGCGCTCGCCGGGATGCAGGAACAGGCCGCCGACTTCGCTGCAGCCCTCGAGATCGGTGGTGAGCGAGAGCATATCGGCGCGGAAGGTGCGGCCGAGCTCGGCGCTGTGCTGGGTGAGGGTGCCGATGCGGTAGCTGTAGAATGGGTAGCGCTGGCCGACCTGGGTGAAGATCTGGCAGGTGCCGCGAACATCGCCGGTCGCCGCGTTTTCGAGAACGAGCACGAACAGATCGTCGGAGATATCGTCGTTGGTGCGCGCGAAGGCTTCATGGCTGCGATCGAGCTTGGCCTTCAGCGCGCCGCGATCGGGCGGGAGGTTGGTGAAGCCGCCGCCGGTCAGTTTGGCCATCTCGTAGAGCGGCTGAAGATCCTCGTCGCGCGCGGCGCGGATACGAAACGTCACAAGCCCCCCTTTTCGGCAATGCGCATGATGGTGAGCGCCGACAGGCCCGCGCGTTCCGCGAGGCTGTCGACGATCAGGAATTCGTCGGGCGAGTGGATCGCGCCGCCGCGCGCGCCCATGGTATCGACCACCGGCACGCCGCAGGCAGCGATATTGTTGCCGTCGCACACGCCGCCGGTCGCGCGCCAGCCGATCGCCAGGCCCAGATCGGCGCCGGCGTGCTTCACGAGATCGAACAGCTTCGCGGCGCCGGGGTCGATCGGCTTGGGCGGGCGGTTGAAGCTGCCATCGACTTCGATCGCCACGTCATGCTCGGCGGCAACCGTGGCGACCGCTGCGTCGATCTGGGCGCGGGCGCGGTCGATATCCGCTTGGGCGGCGGGGCGGAAATTGACGCGGAGGATGGCGAGATCCGGCACGACATTGTTGGGGCCGCCGCCTTCGATCCGCGCCGGATTGACCGCGAGGCCGGGGCCGCCCGCCTTGCTCAGCCGGAGCGCGAGATCGGCGGCGGCGACTATCGCGTTGCGGCCCTCTTCCGGGTTGCGGCCGGCATGGGCGCTTCGGCCGCGCACCAGAATCGAGAAATTGCCGGTGCCGCCGCGCGCGCCCGCCAGCGTGCCGTCTGGCAAGGCCGGCTCATAAGTGAGCGCGGCGACCTTGCCGTGGGCCGCCTCGGCGAGGAGCGCGGCCGAGGAGAAGGAGCCGGTTTCCTCGTCCGAATTGATCACGATCTCATAGCCGATCCGCGAGGCGAGGGGGGACGCCTCGACCGATTTGAGCGCGGCGAGCATCAGCGAAAGGCCGCTCTTCATGTCGGCGACGCCGGGGCCGTTCAGCGTGCCATCGTCGCGGAAGGTCAGCGCCTGGAAGGGATGATCGGCGGGATAGACGGTGTCCATATGGCCGGTGAACAGCATCTGGACATGCGCGTTGGGGCGGACCCTGAGGTGGAGGTGGCGGCCGTGCTGGAGATTGGCTGTGGTGCCGTCCGCCCCGACGCTGGTGACGGGCGCGGGATCGACCAGCGCGATGTCGCCGGGCAGGGCGGCGAAGGCGTCGGCGAGCATTCCGGCCATTGTCGCGACGCCATCGAGATTGCGCGTGCCGCTGTTGATCGCGGCCCATGACTGGACCTGGGCGAGCATCGGGGCATCAGCGAGTCGGTCGATCGCGTCTCGTTCCGCGGGGGTGAGTCCGGTCATGCGGGCAAGTGGTAGCTGCATTCTGGTGGCTCGGGAACCATGGCGGGGCGGAAAAGCGGTGCGCGGGCGGGGACGGGCGGCGCTGCCGGAATCCGCGCTGGCGGCGCGGTGTTCATGGCGGGCGATTCCTGCTGTCCTCGGAACCCCAGGGCGATGGCTGCGGGATGGGCTTTGGGTCCCATATGGGGCTTGGGCCGTTCCATTCGCGGGTGGGGCGCTCCCATGTGGTGTCTCGCTCCGGATCCCGCTCGGGCTCCGGCCCCGGCCGAGGCGGCGGTACATCGGCCTCTGGTGGCGCCTCGTATGGCGCCATGGGGCGGGGTTGCTCATATTCGGCGTCACGGGGCGCGGAAAGGGCATCCTCATACGCGTCTGAACGGGCAAGAGCCTTCCAGATTCTCTCGTCCTGCTCGGTGTCCTCCGCCTCTTCCTCTTTCCGGGCAGCCCATGTCTCGGCTTGGCGCACGCTGAGCCAGTGCCGCGCGGCGTTGGCATCGGGCGGGTAATGGTGCTGATAGGTCACGCAGACCGGCTTTTCGTCGCCGGCGTTTCTGAAGACCCTGGTGCGCTCGACGCTGCACCCCACGGCCCGCGAATAGAGCGCGCGCTCGACCCGGGCATCGGCATGGTGCTTGCCGACCACGACCGCGTCGGCAAATTCCTCATGCGTGTTGCGCCAGCGATAAATGGTGCGGACGCAGACCTCGAAATACTCGGCGAGCTCTTCGTCGGTGGCGCCGAGGCGACACATGTGGCTGGCCTGTTCGGCGAATTCTGGTTTGTAGATCATGGCGCTGGGATAGCGCGGGTGGGGTTGGGGTTGAATCAAGGTGGGGGCGGACAAAATGTCAGTAGGGTTCTGACAGGGGTTTTGTGGGGCGTGTTCATAATAATTATCGTTATAAATCAATATTATATGTACAATGCAAGCAAACTGTCACAAAGGCCCCGCAGCCTGTAGCAGGCGCGGCCAAGCAGTCCGTTAGCTTCGCCGTCAATCCCGGCGCCTGGGCCAGCTATGTGGCGTTGCCGATGAATATCTGCTGCGTTGGAGTCATGCTTTGCTTGTTGACGATGCCGGTTTTCAGCGAGAGGTCCATGAGCGAGGTGCCGCTGGCGCTGCCGGTCACAGCCCCGCCGAACGGCCATGACCAGGTGATGGTGATCGTCCCGCCGGATATGGGCGACAGCTGGATGGTACCGCCGAGTGAGTCACGGTTCCCGCCATTGACGAAAGACACCTCGCCCGCGTCGATCATGTTCCCCGGCATGGGATCGGGGCCATCCCATTCACCGCCCGTCAGCTGTCCGTAGTTGATGATGACGGGCATATCGCTCGAATTGATGATCTGGATGATGAGCGCACGCATGTTATTGCCGGTGGCCGACAGCTTGTCATCGGTAGCCATATAATCTCCCTTGCCGTGCGGACATATGGACGGCTCGTCCGCATGGTATCGTGTGCATCTTCGGGGCCTGCGACAGTGGGTTTAGCGGCGCGGTCGTTAAGGTTTGTCCACCTTCGCAGGGAAGCGATTGTGAGGCGTGGTGTCGAAATTGGGGCGGAGCCGAGACTATTCAGTCGAATCTGGGGAAGCATTAAGAGCGTAGCGCATCTCCCACGCATGAAGACGATTAAGGTGAAATCCGAATAAGCGTGCGCCGATGGAGCGAGCAGTCCGTACGCTCACGCTCAGCCGGCGACCGGTGCCGGCGCCGAGGCACCCATTTCGCGGATGAATCGCGAAGCGATCATATGGGCATCGCCATAGTTGACCTGCGCCGGCGCGATACCTGCGCCCATGGCGGTAGCCAACGGCATCATGCGTGAATTAGTCAGAATAAGCGTTCCCGGCTTGCCGGCGGTAGGCAAGGATTTCACGCGCGATATGCCGACATAAAAGAGGCGGCGCTGCTCCTCGATCTCCGCCAGCGTTTCGGCAGCGGTCAGACCATCGCGCGGCTGCTTTGGCAAGAGACCCTCGATACAACCAGCAATTATTGTGACGGGCGCGGAAAGGCCCTTGCTTTTGTGTAAGCTCATAATCCGGACATCCTCAATTTCTGTCGGGATTTCAGGCTTGGTAATCGCGTCGGAAAGGTCAGACAGAAACTGATCCAAGGCAATCGCGGGATCGCCCTCCACCAACCCAAGTGCCAGTGCACGAAGATCGCGCACGCCATCGTCGCCGTCAGGAAAAAACTCTTCCACGATGCCGCCTGTGCCGGCATCGATATGCAACGCCGCTAGGCGGTCGATCTCGGCCCGGATAACGCGAAACCGGCTGACGAGAGGGCCGGTGTGGGGGACTCGTACAAGACCATCGGCGAGTGCGCAAAGCGCTTGCCACGGCGAGATCGCCTGCGCGTCCGCAAATCCCCGCAATCGCCGATAGCCGCCGCAGAGCCAGTTCGCACTGTTCAAACCCACTAGCCAACGCAACGCGACGCGGTCTTCACGATCAACTAGAAGCTTAAGGTAGGCGAACCGTTCCTGAGCCCCTTGCGCGTCTAGCTCTGCCTCGGCGTAATAGGAGCGCACGGGAACAGCCTGTGCATGAAGCGCATTGTAGATCGGTGTTCCGATCACGCCGCGCTGCGCAAGGACGAGAATATCGCCGGGCGGCACACCATTCGCGACCATGTTGACGATCAGGTTGGTCACGCCGGTAATTTCATCGTCAAGTGTAACATATTGCAGAATCCGTACATCGCCTTGGCCATTTGCTGCCAGGGGGGTCAGGGCACGGGGATTGGGTCGGTTTACGTTGCAGGCGATTAGGGCGTTCGCCATCGCGACCACTCGCGTCGGGCACCTCCGGCAATCGTCCAAAGTCAGATCGTCGGCACCCGCATTTTCCGCAAGCCAAGTGCGAATGCCTTCCGGATGGGCATGCTTGAAGCTGTATATCGATTGATCGTCGTCACCGACGACGCAGACATTAGCCGCATTGGATAGCAGGGCGATGACCCCTTGCTCGGCTCGATTCAGATCTTGAAACTCGTCGACGAGGATGTGGTGAAACTCGGACCGCTCGTGGGCAAGCGGATTGGCATGCAGGTAAGAATAAAGCTGGGGGATCACTTCCCCGATCAACATTGCCCGATGGAAGATCAACCAGCCGTAGAGATCGCGCTCGAAGGCAAGGTCGTCCGGATGCTGCACATAACCCGGCTCATCGTGCTGAAGGCGTGCCCACGCTGACTCGAATGCCTTAGTCTTCTTGCGCAGTTCCCTGACGCCGCCGTGAGCCTCGGCCAAATCAGCTTCGAGCGGTTTCAACTCGAAATCGTTCAGCGGTCGCGGAATACGACCGGTGGCGCCAAGCACATGGTTACGCATCAGGATTCGTAAGGCAAGGCTATGCAGCGTGACACCGTTCAGCGCCTCGCAACCGGGCACGTTCATGCCGACAAGTTCGCGGTGAAGATCTTCCGCGGCGACACGGGTGAAGGTCACTGGCAGGATTGACCTAGGGTCGACGCCCTCTTCGAGAAGGCGCGCCACGCGCCGCTTCATCGCAAAGGATTTGCCCGTCCCCGGCCCCGCGATTACCCGAACGCGGGCATTGGCGCTCGCCGCGATGCCATATGCCGGCGATAAGGGATTGAGACCGTCTGACCAAGCCATTCCACACTCCTAAATATTATAGAGCTGCTAACATGCCAGGCTGGCAGACGACAGATTGTTGCGATCATTTCTATGACGAATATGATCCATTTTGACTGATATACCCATCGCTAACTTGGCATCTGCGAGGATGCTCAATCTGGTTCAAATAAGGGACGAAGTATTAATTTGAAACCAGAGTTACGAGGGTTCCGTAATTCCTCGACTTCCCGAAATCCGAAATCCTGCTAAATATGGATATATATCATCGGGCGGCCAAATTGGCCTCATGCTACTCAGTTTGGAATCACGACGTGCAAAGTGGCGTGTCTGATCAAAAGGGGTGACCGATGGCCATAAAAAAAATGTCCGATGACCTAGAGCTTGTCGCAGCTTGCGATACCTTAGCAAGGTTCGCTTCCGCGCGCTTGGACGCTCGTAGAACGAATGAATTACGAATGAGTCTGAGTATTTGGGCTCTCCTCGTCGCCGCAACTTACCGCGGTTTTACTCATTTAAGCTGGTTAGCAGGCTTAGTCCTTATCTTAATATACGGCTGGTACGTCTATGGTGCGTTCAAGCGCACAGCAGCTGACAGCCAACTTGCGTGGCACTACGTTCGGGAAGGTCAAAAGGCCCTGGCTCGGTGCGGGATAGAATCTCCAAAGGACAATTCAAATTTAGCGGCCAGCAAAACCAATGTTTTTACAAATTGGGCCATCGGGCCGCAAATTTATATTACATTCTCTCTATTAGCGATTTTGTACTTGGCGGGCACGGACGAAATAACGCTGTTTCATACAACTCTAAGGCCGCTCGTAGCGGAAGTGCCCAGAGCTCCTGAAGCGCCCCCTAGACCAATCGCCTGCCCAGCAACCCCAGCACATACTGCGCTGCCAACTACGACGCCACGTGGCAAAACCCCCTAACTCGTAACTCCGGCTGCTTGCTGCGATCGATTGTCGAGCGTTGCACGCTTCCGGTTCCGCGGATGTCCTTGCCCGCAGTTTTCATATCATGCACTCCAATAAAAAAGCGCGTAAGCGACAGGCGCCGGACAGTCCCGGCACGGGCCAGAACGGGGAAGAGTAGCGAGGCGATGCAGGAGACTTTGCTGCCTTCTCACCAGGGCAATCTGCGCCTTCCCGTTGCGGCGGCGGTTTTTGCCGTCCCCACGCTTCGGCGCCCTCGCATGGAAGGCGCACGCACATGACCCATGTTGTCCTCCTCGGAGACTCAGTCTTCGATAATCGCGCCTATGTCACCCCGGCACCCGATGTCGTCCATCAACTCCGGCGCCGGCTGGGCGACAGTGGCACGGCGACGTTGCTGGCGGTGGACGGCAACGTCACCAGGGATGTCGCGGCCCGGCAGTTGCAGCGCCTGCCCGGCGATGCGACCCATCTGGTCGTCTCGGTGGGCGGCAATGACGCGCTCGGCCATGCCAGCCTGTTGAACGCGCCCACCCGTTCGATCGGCGAGGCGCTCGAGCGGCTTGCCGATGCGCAGGCGGTTTTCGCCACCGCCTATCGGGTGATGCTGGACGCGGTCGCCGCGCGGCGCCTGCCGACGGCGGTCTGCACGATTTACGACACCCATTATCCCGAGCCGCAGGGGCGGCGGGTGAACGCGGCGCTGGCCTTGTTCAACGATGCGATAACCCGTCTGGCTTTCGCGCGCGGCGTTGGCCTGATCGATCTGCGCGTGGTGTGCACCAATCTGGCGGACTTCGCCAATCCGATCGAACCCTCCGAACAGGGTGGCGACAAGATCGCGGCGGCGATCGCGTCCTTCGTTGCCGACGGCGCGGAGGAGCGCAGCCGCTCCGCGGTGTGGATTTGATGTGTGGGGAGATATGGGGACACGTGTCACCGAAATCCCCCAATGTCCACCGAATTAGAGAGCGATGCCACAACTTTGGTTCCACTTTATCGGCATAATTCTTCGATAACGCTGTAACCGACTTTCGGGGTCATATTTCGCGTGCGAAACGATCCGCATCGGCGAAAGGAAAAGATCATGTACGCGAAAGGAGTCGATTATTATCTTTACTCGGATTCGGAAAGTCTCCGGACCGATCTGGCCGTGCCGGCGATTCATCGCTCCCACGGCCCCGAAGCCAATTTCAAGCACAACAACTTCCAGATCCAGTCGAAAAACATCCGCGGTCTGACCAGATATACCGGCAGGCTCGAATGGGTCACGACCGATCGCGGCAAGGAGATGTTCAGGCAGTGGGAGGACATCAGCTCGTGGGACGGCAACCTCAAAAGGGGCACGATGCACAATATGTTCAACACGCCGCCGCGGATCGGTAATCCTACCGTCTGCTGGGGCCTGTACGACGCGGGATCGGGCAAGGTCTCGGGGATGACCAACCAACATCAGCTCTACATCTATGCGACGCGCGATCAGCGCCGCTGGATGGGCGATCTCGCGAAGCGCAATCCGCGCGTCGCGCGCGGGCCCTTCGCCCGGTTCGCGCTGCCCGGCTCCCATGATGCCGGCATGTTCGACATGCGCATGGTCAGGAGGGTCATCAGCCATCCCGCGTTCCTGCTCGCGACGACCGCAGCATTTGGCCTGGGCATAGTCGCGGCCGCCCTGGGGCCGCGCGCCATCGCCAATCTCTCGATGACGCAGAAGGACAATATCCGGACGCAGCTCGACATCGGCACCCGCTTTTTCGATTTCCGCCCGGGCTGGATGCACCATACGATCAGCGGCATCACGCCGAAGGAGCTCTATCACCAGCACGGCTTGATCCCCGGCTATCCCTATGTAGAATTTCTCGTGGACGTGCTGCGCTGGCTCGACGAGAACCCCGGCGAGATCGTGGTGGTCAGCGCGAATACCCAGGGCTTCGCCACCAACGCGATGAAGCCGACCGCGGAGGCTGTCGATCAGGCTCTGGAGACTGCGATCCCCAGGGCAAAGCTCTCGAAACCGATCGGTATCGGCGGCGTGAGGGATCTGGCAAGCAGCTATGAGGCGCTGATCCGCGACAACACCCGCCTGATCTTCCTCAACCAGATCGAAGACGAGACGCGCTTCTACAACAGCTGGAGCGGGGCCTATGCCACGTTGACGCCCGGCCCGATCATCAAGGCCTTTGAGGGGATGAAGCGGGAAATGCCGCCGACCACCGACTATGTCATGATGCAGATGCAGGCGACAGCGACCAATATCGGTAAGGTCGTCGCGGCCTCGATCGCCACGTCGAGCGACGCCTCCTCACCCCTGCTGGCGACCAAGGCGATGATGGATGCCGCGACCAATCCCTGGCTGCGCGCCAACGCCGCCAAGCGGCTGTCGCCGGATCATCTGCTCGTGTTCCTCAACGACTTTGTCGACAATTGCATGGTCGACACCGCAATCGAGGTGACCGAGCAGCGCGCACGGGATTGAGCGCGGACTTTATCAGCTAGCCGAGAGGGATTGCCTGACAGCAAAGGGATTGTGCGCGAACAGGGTTGTTGCGTGTATCAGCGAAACCCAAAGTAACGCTTGAAATCAGCTAGAAATGCGGCTGAAAGGCATCCCCAATGACCGCCAAAAAGACGCGCATCATGTACATTGAGGACAAGTCAGAGGGCCTCAATGGGCCCGCGCGGATTGGCCGCGTCACGCTGTCGAAATCTGGCCTGTCGCTTCATTATTCAGGGCGGACCTTCCAGCGGCTCGGAGGGCAGGGCTTCAAAGCCAATTATTTCGACGCAGAGACCCGCGCGCAGTTCTGGATTTCCGGGCCGCGCAAGGATGGCCGTGACCGGCTTTATGACCGCAGCACCGTGCCGATCGAGATCGATGCCGATGTGAAAGACGAATATTGGCGGGACATTCGCGGCCAGGGTGAGGCTCGCTGATGTCGCGGGCATGCGCGGCATGACGGCCGAAGCGCGGTTTCGCGCCTATCTGCACGCCTTCAACGGCAGTGACTGGGATGCGTTGCGCGGCTTTTATGCGCCCGATGTCCGGCTGGTGATCGGCAACGGCACTGAGCTTATCGGGCGCGAGGCGATCATCGATTTCTACCGCGAGGTGAAGCAGCAGGTCAGCCGCACGATCGAGATCGTCCAGTGCTTCGCGAGCGGAAACACGCTTGCGGCCGAGATCGAATCCGAGTTCCTCGCGACATGCGATGCGCCGGATTTCGCGGCTCGGCCAATGGCGCTCGGCGACCGCTATTATCTCAACAGCTTCGTCTTCTATGATTTCCAAGGCGAGCATTATACGCGGATCCGCGCGGCCGTGTTTCGGCGGGAGTTTCGGCCGGTTGGCGGGTGACCCGCCTCCCGGTGAGCTATCGTAAGTTCTCGAACACCCGGGTGAATTCGGGAAGGTGCAGCCGCGCCTTTTCTGCAGTGTAGGTGGCCTCGTCGAACGGTCCCCTGATGCCGCTGTACGGCAATCTCTGCGCTTCGTCCGGAGACCGGATCACATAATAATAGTGAGTCACTGAGCGATCCGGCGGGGCCGGGGATTTTTGCGGATGGACGGCGGCGACGAGATAGCCCTTATCATAGCCCGCTGCGAACACCGTGGGGCCGGGAAGGCCGTCTCCGATGCATATGCCGTCTGGCCCCGACCAGCAGATGGACATGTCTTCATCCGCATCTATGGCCGACAGTCGATACGGGCCATCCAGGGTCTCATCATGCACCATGTCCGAAAACGGCGTGCAGCCTGCAAGGAGAAGAAGCCCGACCATGGTGGCGCGGCGCAGGCGGCTGGATGTCATGATTTCCGGGCCTTATCGCGAGTGCGCGTTGATGGCCAGAGCCGTGACGAACCGGCAGCCCAGTTTCGGGGACACTATACTAATCTATTTAGTATAGTGGACTGCACCCCTTGAGTGAGACACGGTAATTGGGTGACACGGTAGCCGAGGAGGTAACGTGTCGAACCGAACGCCAAGGATATTCACGACTGAGTTCAAGGAACGGGCGGTGTTGCGCCTGGAAGCTGGCGAGCAGGCTACGGCGCTGGCTGCCGAGTTGGGTGTGCGTCGCAAGCTGCTTTACGCTTGGGCCAAGGCTTACCGCGAGCAGGGCGTAGCAGGGTTTAATCGCAAGCGCGGCCCCAAGCCCGGAGGCCGTCGTTTGAGTCCACCACCTGAGCGCGCGACGCCGATCGACCCGCTGGCGCAGGCTCAGGCACGGGTCGCCGAGCTTGAGCGCCTCGTCGGTCGCCAGCAGGTTGACCTGGATTTTTTTCGCAGAGCCTTGCGACTCACGGACGCGGACAGCCCGAGCGGCACCGTGCCCACATCTACGCGATCATCGAAGCCATGACCGCGCAGGAGACGCAAGGCGGTCCCACTATCCATCGGCTGTGCCAGCTCGGCTGTGTGTCGCGCGCCGGCTATTACCGTCACTTCGAGGAGCATGCGCCGGCGCGCGCGGATGCCGATCTGCGAGATGCGATCCAGCGGTTGAGCCTGGCGCATCGGCATTATGGCTATCGCCGGATCACCGCCCAGCTGCGGCGTGAGGGGCACATCGTCAACGCCAAGCGGGTGCTCAGGCTGATGCGCGAGGATAATCTGCTGTGTCTGCGCAAGAGCCCGTTCGTCCCGCGCACCACCGACAGCCGACACGGCTTTGCGATCGTGCCCAACCTGATCCGTTACCTGGTGCCGACCGGCCTCGATCAGATCTGGGTCGCCGACATCACCTATGTCCGGCTCGGCGAAGCCTTCATCTATCTCGCGGTCGTGCTCGACGCGTTCAGTCGCAAGGTGATCGGCTGGGCGATCGACGACCACCTCGAGGCAAGGCTGGCGATCGAGGCGTTGGACATGGCGATCACCGCACGCGATCCCGCTCCCGACACGCTCATCCATCACAGCGACCGTGGCGTGCAATATGCCAGTATCGACTATGGCCGACGCCTCGAAGCGCACGGCATCGCCATCAGCATGAGCCGCGTCGCCAACCCTTACGACAACGCCAAGGCCGAGAGCTTCATGAAAACCCTGAAAGCCGAAGAGGTGAACGGCAAGGCCTACGCGACCCTCGATCACGCCCGCCGCGACATCGGCCGGTTCATCGACACCGTCTACAACACCCAGCGCCTTCACTCAGCGCTCGGGTACAAGCCGCCGGTCGAGTTCGAAGCCGAACTCGGCCACTCCACCAACCATCAAAACTATGGCAATATCGCTGTGTCACTCAATTAGCTGTGTCTCAACGCAGGGGTGCACTCCAATAGTGTCCCCGAAACAGACCCGACTCACCCCAGCAGCCTGGCCGTCAGCGCCAGCATCGGCGGGGTGAAGGCGAGCGGGCGCATCAGCGCGATCGCCACGGTGATCGTGCCGAACCCCCAGACATAGGCCGGGTGGACCCTGCCGCGCGTCGCCAGGTCATAGATCATCGCGGCGCTTATATAGACGAGCATCACCAGCCAGATCGTCCAGATGATCCACGTCCCCAGCAGCGGCAGCGGCAACAGCCGACCGACGCCGGGCGTCATCACCAGGATCGCGCCGCACAGCATCAGCCGGCGGTGCCAGTCGGTCCGGTTGCGGTTGCGCACGCCGGCCCAGGTCAGCCCCGCGAAGGTCAGCACTGTCAGCCAGTCCATCACCAGGAAGACATTGGGCTCGAACACGGGCGGGATGCGGTGGTTGATCGCACTCAGCACGTTCACGCCCAGCCCGACCAGCACCATCCAGCCGACATAAAAGGCGGCGAACCGGCCGAGCTTGCGGTGCAGCGCCAGGTCGCCGCGCCAGACCAGCAGGTTCTGCGTGAGGTAGATCAACAGCCAGCCCATGAAGGTGAGGCCGTGGACATGCACCCACCAGGGCGAGGCGAGGCTTGATCGGCCGGTGACGAAGTTGAGCGTGAAGCCGCTCACCACCGTCGCCGCGATCACCATCGCCATGATCAGGAAGAAGCCGCGGTCCCGCCCGGCCGGGCTGGTCAGCCCGCCATCCTTTGTGCCGCCGCCAAATGCTGTCGCCATGTCGCTTGCCCCCGGGAAAACGTTGGGGGACGATATCAGGCGGGGGCAGGGCCCGCCAGAATTTGTTACGGGGCCGGCACTCGGCCGGCCGCGAGCTTTATTGCCCGCGAGAGCAGCGCGCTGCGATCAGTGCGCCGCTTGGGCGATCTTGGTGCCGAGCAGGACGAGGCGGTCTCCGGTGATGCCGAACCAGTGGGGCGTGCCCGAGGGGATCAGGAAGACGTCGCCGACGTGGAGCGTGCGGGTGGTGCCGCCTTCGATGCGGCTGCCTTCGATCAGGGTGGGGTTTTTGGTGGCTGGATCGACCATCTTGCCGCCCGACACCATCGTACCTTCGCCGGCTACGACCAGGACATATTCGGCCTGGTCGGGGTGGACGGCTGGCTTGCCGGGCTTGGTCCAATATTCGAGCGCCGCCACTGCATCGCCGCCGCGGACCAGGGGGCGCCACATGAAGCCCTGGCCGGGTTTCATGGCCTGGCGCATTGCCTCGACCTGGGCCGGGATCTCGGCCGCCGTGGCGTATCCGGTGGGGTCGGTCGTGGTTTGCGCGGGGGCCGCCGAGGAGAGGATAAGCGCGGCGGACAGGAGGGTGGCGGACAGGAGGGTGGCGGGGAGGAGGCGCTTCACAGCTGGATCCTCCGGCCTTCGCGGGCCGAGCGGTAGATCGCGTCGATGATGCGCATGTCGCGCAGGCCTTCCTCGCCGGAGACGATCGGCTCGCGGCCGCTGACGATGCACTCGGCGAGGTGATCGAGCTGGCCGGCGAACTGGGTTTTGGCCGGGCCGGGGGGCGGGGTGATCTCGTGCTCGCGGCCGTCGCGGCCGGTCCACATATGGTTGCCGTCGTAACGGGTGGCGGGCTCGAGTTCGATCCGGCCCTTGTCGCCCATCGCGATGATGTGGTTCTGGTTGGCGCTGTACATGGATTTGCACGCGCCCACCGCGCCCGAGGGGAAGAGGAGCTGCCAGTCGATCTGGTCCTCCACCTCGTGGAAACGCGGATCGGTGCGGTCAGTCGATTCGATCGCCTGGACGGCGATGGGCTCCTCGCCGGTCATGTAGCGGGCGGCCTGGAGCGCGTAGATGCCCATGTCCATCAGCGAGCCGCCGCCGGCGAGCGCGCGCTTGAGGCGCCACCGCGACGGGTCGCCCTGGATGAAGCCGTGTTCGGAGCGGACATAGCGGATCTTGCCGGCCGCGCCGCTGCGCGCGAGGCGCATCGCCTCGAGGTTGAAGGGCTCGAAATGGCAGCGATAGCCGATCATCAGCTTGCGGTTGGCGGTCTTGCAGGCGGCGATCATCTTGACGCATTCGGCCGCCGACATCGCCATCGGCTTTTCGCACATGACATGCTTGCCGGCGCGGGCGGCGCGGATGACGAACTCGGCGTGCATCGAATTGGGGAGGCAGACATAGACGATGTCGACGTCCGGATTGTTTCGGATCTGGTCGAAGCTTTCGTAGGAATAGATCGAGCGGTCCGGCAGGCCATGCTCGGCGGCGACGCGGTGGGCCTTGGCCGGGTCTCCGCTGACCACCGCCACAAGCTTGCTGTGCGCGCAATTGGCGAATTGCGGGATGATCACGCCGAGGCCGTAACCGCCCAGGCCGACGATTGCGTAGCCGAGCGGGCGGTCCGGGGCTGCGTGTGCGGCGCCGCTCGCGAGGAGCGCGCTCGACGCGGCGGCGAGGATGAGATCGCGGCGGCCCAGTTCCATTCAGGTCTCTCCTGTGGTGTTCGGCCAGTCTTTGCGCTGGCGCCTTAGCGTATACCTCTGCGGCGAGGGTGGGAACTACGACGTTGGTCGGTGGAGTTCAGCCCCTCCCCTTCAGGGGAGGGGTAGGGGTGGGGCAGCGTCGGGCGAGGCTCGATGCCTCGCTCGGCGCTTCGAGCTGGGCGAAGAGTCTTTTTGAGCGCGCAGACGCGCGCCCCCACCCCTTCCCCCTCCCCTGAAGGGGAGGGGCTGATTTATGTCGATCGATCCGCTTCTAAAAACTGTAGACCAGCGACGCGCGGCTCGTCGTGTCGGTGCCGACGCGGCCCACGGGCGGCATGCTTTCATATTGCACGGCGTAGGAGAGCTTGGCGGCGAGGGGGCCGATCAGCTTTGCATTGAGGGCGGTGGTGCTGCTCACCGTGCTGTTGACCTTCTGCATATAGGCCGAGGCATTCTGGGTGAGCGAGATGGCGCGCGAGAGCTTCCAATCGAACGCGACCGAGCCGCGCGCGGCGACGCTGCTTTCCAGGCTGCCGTCAGTGAAATCGGTGTCGCGGTAAGCCGGGCCGAGTTCGAGATCGAGCTTCACGTCGGGCTGCTTGATCGCGCTGTAGCCGGCGCCGAACGAGGCTGAATAGCGGCTGGTATAGCCGAGGAAGCGGTCGCTCTCATATTGCGCGGCGCCATAGACATAGCCGCGTGGGGAGAATTTGAAGTTGGGCTCGTAGGAGGCGAGATAATGCTCGCGGCTGACGACGCCGGCGCTCTCCTGATAATCGGCGGCGAAGTGGAGCTTGTGGCGCCATCGGAGCGTCTCGCGGCTGAGGTCGAGCGCTGCGCTTGCGCCGACGTCGCGGGTGTTGCCGGTGGTGAAATAGCCGCCGAGTTCTGCCTTGCCGCGCCAGAGATCGAGCGGGCCGGCGTCGCGGATCCTGGCCTCGCGCTTTGCCGTTTGCTCGTGGCGCCAGCTATCGACGAGGGCGGCGATTGCATCGGCGGATTGGGGGGCTGCGGTGCGGGCGTATTTGGCGACGGTCGCGATTTCGGCGTCGTTGCCTGAGGCGATGGCTGCGTCGAGCATTGCCTTGACGGGTGGAGGAATTGGGGCCGGCTCGGCGGTGGCTGCGACGGTGGCGGGGGCCATTGGGGCGGCGAGCAGGGCTAGGGGCACGAGCATCTCGGGGGATTAGCGCGGGGGTGCTGTTACCGCAATCATTGAGCTGATCCTTCTTCCCTGTTCTTTCCCGGCGGAGGCCGGGACCCAGTTGGGAAGGCCGAAGTAACGAAGGGCAGCGTTCACCACTAATGTCCCCCAACTGGGCCCCGGCCTTCGCCGGGGAAGGGGTAAGGAGGTGGGCTTGGCTAGTTCAGATGCTCCGCGAACGCTGCGAGCACATTCTCGTACAGCTCTTTCTTGAACGGCACGATGAGGCCGGGCAGTTCTGCGGGATCGACCCAGCGCCAGGTGTGGAATTCAGGGTGGGCGGTGACGATGTCGATGTCGCTGTCTTCACCGAGGAAACGATAGAGGAACCAGCTATGGCGCTGCCCGCGCCATTTGCCCTTCCAGACCTGGCCGACGAGCTCAGGCGGGAGATCGTAGAAAATCTCTTCCGGGGCGCTGGCGATCAACTCGACCTTGTCGGGTGCGACGCCGATTTCCTCGCCGAGTTCGCGGAGCGCGGCGTCCTGGGGGGCCTCGCCATCGTCGATCCCGCCCTGCGGCATTTGCCAGGCTTCGACGGCGGAATCGAGCCGCTGGCCGACAAAGACCTTGCCCTCGCGGTTGAGGAGCATGATTCCGGCACCGGGCCGGTAGGGGAGAGTGGTCGGGTCAGTCATATCTGCTCCTCCATGAGCTCTTCCCGTTACGGGTCGGGCTAAGCTGCCTGCGCCATTACGCGATCGCCCTCGGCTTCCGCAATCACGCTTCTCAGCGCCGCGAGCGCGCCCGCCACATCGCCCTGTGACGAGGGAATCGCCTGGCGGATCGTGACGAAGCCGTGGATATTGCCCTTGGCCTCGCGGAATATGACCGGCACGCCGGCCTCGGCCAGCCCGGCGGCATAGGCGCGGCCCTGGTCGCGGATCGGATCGAGGCTGGCGGTCAGCACCACCGCGGGCGGCATGCCGGCGAGATCGCCGACCAGTGGCGAGGTGCGGATATGCGAGGCCTCGGCCTGATAATTGACGTTGAACCAGTCCATGCTGTCGCGGGTGAGGAGATAACCTTCCGCGAACTGACTGTAGGAGGGATATTCCTTCGCCATATCCGTGGCGGGATAGATGGCGAATTGCGCGACCACCGGCACCGCCGCGGGCGTGTCGCGGAGCGCCATTGCCGTGATGATGGCGAGGTTGCCGCCGGCGCTGTCGCCGCAGACGATCAGGCTCGTCACCTTGCGGCCGAGTGGTGCCAGGCTGCCCGCGACCCAGCGCGCCGCTGCCTCGCAATCATCGGGGGCGGCGGGCCAGGGATTTTCCGGTGCGAGGCGGTAATCGACCGAGACGACCGGCACATCGAGCACGCGGGCGATCTCGGCGCAGAAGCTCGCATGAGTCGCGATGTCGCCGATCACGAAGCCGCCGCCATGATAGAAGAGCATCGCCGGACCAGGCTCGCGATCGACCCTGGTATCGAACAGCCGCGCGGGAATGTCGCCGGCGGGGCCGGGGATCGCGAGATCGGTGACGGTCGCCAGCGAACCCATCGGCAGATCCGCGACATCCTTCATCGCGGCATAGACCGCCCGCGCGGCGGGTGCGTCGAGCTCGTGCATCTTCGGGCCGGGCATGGAATTCAGGAAGCCGAGAAAAGCGAGAACATCGGGGCGGACAAAGGGCTCGGTCACATGATTCTCCCATTTTCCGGTGCTTGCGCGTGGCCGGTGCTGCGCCTCCCTAGGCAGGATGGCCGTGGTCGTCCATAATCCAGATGGGCGGCGTTGGTGCCGATTGGAATGGGCTGAATGGCAAAGCAGAACCGGCGCAAGGCAGCGCTTCAGGGCATCGCGATCGACGATGATTTCCGGCGGGTGATCGCCGAGCGGCTGCTCGACGGCGCCGATCCGGCATTTCTTGCCGAGCAGCTCGCGGCGATCGCGGGCAAGCCGCTCGCGCTGGTTCAAGCCGAGGTGAGCCGCGCGGCGAAGAGCCCGTATCTGCTTGGTGCGCGCAAGCTGCAGGATCGGCTCGGCAAATGGGAATGGGTGCTGCAGAACCGCGCCCGGCTCGCCGCCAATGATCCTTCGGGGCAGGAAATCCCGGTGCTCGAGCGGCCCGATGCGGAGCTTTTCTACCGCGACCATTACCGGGCGCACCGGCCGGTGGTGCTGCGCGGGCTGATCGATCATTGGCCGGCGCGGGAGAAGTGGACGCTCGATCATCTCGCCACGACGCTCGGCGACCGGCCGGTGCGGGTGCAATGGGAGCGCGAGCGCGACCGGGATTATGAGGGCAATGCCGATGCGCATGGAAGCTTCCAGCCCTTTTCCGAGCTGGCGCGGCGGCTGCGCTCGGACGAGCCGAGCAACGACTTCTATATCACCGCCAATAACAGCGACGCCAATCGCGCTGCGTTCGCGCCGTTGTTCGCTGAGGTGGGGGAGATGCCCGGAATCCTCGAGCCTGGCGGGGCACGCCAGGGGTTCATCTGGATCGGGCCCAAGGGCACGGTAACGCCGTGGCACCATGACCTGACCAACAATCTGCTGCTCCAGATCCGCGGGCGCAAGCGGGTGCGGATGGCGGCGAGCCATGATACGCCGCTGATGCGCAACCACCGCCATTGCTTCAGCGCGTGGGGCAGCGACGATCTGCTCCCCGGCCCGGCGCGGGACGGCAAGCCGGCGGTGCTCGAATGCGAGATCGGCCCGGGGGATGCCGTGTTCCTGCCGATCGGCTGGTGGCACCATGTCGACGGGCTCGACCAGACGATCGGCATGTCCTTCACCCGCTTTGCCTGGGACAATGATTTCTACAGCAGCTATCGCAGCTATGGCCCGTTATGAGCAGGACCTCTTGAAAAGAAGCATTTGCACGCGCCCACGATCGAACTACCTTGGCCATCGAGCGCCCGGGGCATAAAGGGCGGGGCATTATATATTCCTAGGAAAGTGCTTGATGGCATCCGCCGTTCACGAATTGACCCCCGCCGAGGCATCGGCGCACCCACCCGCAGAATCGATCGTCGTCCGCTTCGCGGGTGATTCCGGCGACGGCATGCAGCTGACCGGCGGGCAGTTCACGCTCTCGACCGCGCTGGCAGGCAATGATCTTGCGACCTTCCCCGATTTCCCGGCCGAGATCCGGGCGCCGCAGGGAACGTTGTTCGGCGTCTCCGCCTTCCAGATCAATTTCGGGTCGACCGCGATCGATACCGCGGGTGACGTGCCCGACGTGCTGGTCGCGATGAACCCGGCCGCGCTCAAGACCAATGTCGATGCGCTGAAGGCCGGCGGGCTGATCATCGCTGACGAAGGCGAGTTTGGTGAGCGTAACCTCGCCAAGGCGAAATACGCCGCCAATCCGCTGCACGACGGCAGCCTCGCCAAGTGGCAGCTGCTCGCGTTCAATATCTCGCAGCTGACGCTTGATGCCGTGAAGCCGTTCGGGCTCGGCAACAAGGAGGCGCTGCGCTGCAAGAATATGTGGACTTTGGGGCTCGCGCTCTGGATGTTCGATCGCGACCGTCAGCCGATCGTCGACTGGCTGAAGGCGAAGTTCGCCAAGGCGCCGGTGCTGGCCGAGGCCAATATCGCTGCGCTCAACGCGGGTCACGCTTATGGCGAGACCGCTGAGCTGGCGGGCCCGATGAAGCAGCATCATGTTGCGGCGGCACCGGCTGAGCCGGGCCTGTACCGCACGGTGACGGGTGCCGAGTCGATTTCGCTCGGGCTGGTCGCCGGCGTTCAGCTCGCTGGCGTGAAGATGTTCTTCGGCGGCTATCCGATCACGCCGGCGTCGGCGATCCTGCATCACCTCTCGCGCCTGAAAGAGTTCGGGATCACGACCTTCCAGGCTGAGGACGAGATTGCCGCAATCGCCTCGGCGATCGGTGCGTCCTATGCCGGGCAGCTTGGCGTTACCTCCTCCTCTGGCCCGGGCATCGCGCTCAAGGGCGAGGCGATGGGACTGGCGATCATGACGGAACTGCCGCTCGTCATCGTCAATTCGCAGCGTGGTGGGCCTTCGACGGGGCTGCCGACCAAGACCGAGCAATCGGATCTCTACCAGGCGGTCTACGGCCGCAACGGCGATGCGCCGATGCCGGTGATCGCGGCGCGCTCGCCGGCCGATGCGTTCGATTGCGCGATCGAAGCGGTGCGGATCGCGGTGCAATATATGACGCCGGTGATGCTGCTGACCGACGGCTATATCGCCAATGCCGCCGAGCCCTGGCTCGTGCCGAACATGGACGATTACGCGCCGTTCCCGGTGACCTATCTCGAGGAAGTGCCGGAAGGCGGGTTCTTCCCTTATGCGCGCGACGAGAAGCGGGCGCGGCCCTGGGTGAAGCCCGGCACGCCCGGCCTGCTCCACCGCATCGGCGGGATCGAGAAGCAGCTCGGCACCGGCAATATCGAATATGGCGCGGCCAACCATCAGGCGATGACCGAGATGCGCCGTGACAAGGTGCTCGGCGTGGACGTGCCCGACCAGGAGGTCGAGCTCGGCGAGGCCGGCGGCAAGCTGGCGATCGTCGGCTGGGGTTCGACCTTCGGGCCGATCCATCAGGCGGTGCGGCGGGCGCGGAAGAAGGGGCTGGATGTCAGCCATATCCATATCCGCCATATCTGGCCGATGCCGGGCAATCTCGGTGCGTTGCTCAAGGGATATGAGAAGGTCATCGTTCCGGAGATGAACACCGGCCAGCTCAAGACGGTGCTGCGCGACCAGTATCTGGTCGACGCCAAGCCGCTCAACAAGATTTCCGGTCAGCCCTTCATGATCTCCGAGATCGAAGCGGCGATCGAGGAGGCACTCGCATGAACGACATGACCCCAGTCGCGAAGACGCTCCCCAAGGATTGGGAGACCGACCAGGAGGTGCGCTGGTGCCCGGGCTGCGGCGATTACGCGATCCTGAAGGCGGTGCAGCGCACCATGCCGGAGATCGGCGCGCGCCCTGAGAATACCGTGTTCGTCAGCGGCATCGGCTGCTCGTCGCGCTTCCCTTATTATATGGAAACCTACGGCTTCCACACCATCCATGGCCGCGCGCCGGCGGTGGCTACGGGCGTGAAGCTGGCCAATCCCGATCTCGATGTGTGGATCATCACCGGCGACGGCGATGCGCTGTCGATCGGCGGCAATCACACCATGCATCTGATCCGCCGCAACCTGGATTGCCAGGTGCTGCTGTTCAACAACGAGATCTACGGCCTGACCAAGGGGCAGTACTCACCGACCAGCCATGTCGGCACGCGCAGCCCCTCGACGCCCTTCGGTTCGCTTGACCGGCCGCTGACGCCTTGCGCCTTCGTGCTCGGATCGGGCGCGCGGTTCGTGGCGCGGGCGATCGACGTGAACAAGAATCTGCCGGCAGTGCTGAAGGCGGCTTATGCCCATAAGGGCACCGGGTTCGTCGAGATCTTCCAGAACTGTATCGTCTATAATGACGATGTGTTCGCGCCGTTCACGGAGAAGGCGAATGCGCCCGGCAGCCAGCTCTGGGTCGAGCAGGGCAAGCCGTTGCTGTTCGCGGGCGGCACCAAGGGGCTGAGCCTCGACACCGAGAAGCTGGTGCTGAAGGTGGTCGATGTGGTCGATGGCGACTGGGCTGCGGCGCATGTCATCGTGCACGATCAGACCAATAAGGCGATCGCGCATATGCTGGTCGAGATGCCGTTCGGGCCGTTCCCGATGGCGCTTGGCGTGCTTTATGACGATCCGGCGCCAACCTTCGAGAGCGCGGTTGTTGCGCAGAACGCTCAGGCGAGCGCGGGCAAGAAGCCCGATCTGCAGAAGCTGCTGTCGCAGGGCCAGACCTGGCAGGTCGAGAAGCAGCCGCACGTTATTTAATTCACGCCGGGAGGCGGTCATGACGTTCGTGGTCACGGATGCCTGCATCCGGTGCAAGTTCATGGATTGCGTCAGCGTGTGCCCCGTGGACGCGTTCTGCGAGGGCGAGAACATGCTCGTCATCGACCCAAACGAGTGCATCGATTGCAATATGTGCCTGCCCGAATGCCCGGCTGAAGCGATTCTGCCGGATATGGAGGACGCCGCGGCGCCGTGGATCGAGCTGAACAAGAAGTATGCCGCGCTCTGGCCGGTGGAGACTACCAATGCTGGCCAGAAACCCCGCGACGCCGAGGCGTTCAAGGGCGTGGCGGGGAAGTTTGAGGCCTATTTCTCGGCTGAGCCCGGCAAGGGCGATTGAGCGTCGGACGGGAATGGTTCCTTCTTTTTCCCCTCCCGCTTGCGGGAGCGGTTAGGGGAGGGCGTGTCCTCCTCACGACTGCTGATTTGTTGACAGGCCCTCCCCCAGCCCAGTTTCAGGTGAACGATGCCCCGCATCGTTCAGGTCAGGCTGGGAGCCTGACCGACCTGAAACTCACAAGTGGGAGGGGAGTTAAGTGACGACCCTTCTCTGGCTTCGTCGCGACTTGCGGTTGGCGGATCAGGCGGCCCTCGTTGCCGCTGCGGCCGAGGGCCCGGTCATCCCGGTCTATATCCTCGACGACGAGACGCCGAAGCACCGGCGGATGGGTGCTGCGTCTCGCTGGTGGCTGCATCACAGCCTTGCCGCCCTCGATGCGAGCTTGAGGAAAAAGGGGTCGCGGCTGATCCTGAAGCGGGGCAAGTGCGAGGACATCCTCGCCGCGCTCGCTGAAGAAACCGGCGCGACGCGGGTGCATTGCCTGCGCCACTACGAACCCTGGTGGCGCAATGCTGAGCGCGCGGTTGCGAAGAGGCTCGACCTGGTTTGCCACGACGGCAATTATCTCGCGCCGCCCGGATCGATCACTACGGGCGCTGGCCAGCCCTACAAGATCTACACGCCTTTCTGGCGCGCGCTGCTGGAACAGATGGCGCCACCCGAGCCACTGCCGGCGCCTCACAACATTCCGGCGCCTGACGCGTGGCCGGAGAGTGATCGGCTGGAGGATTGGAAGCTGTTGCCCGAACAGCCCGACTGGGCTGCGGGCTTCCGCGCGGAATGGATGCCGGGCGAGGCTGGCGCGCAGGAGCGGCTCGATGACTTCGTGCTCAAGGCCGCGGCTTATGACATCGCGCGCAACCTGCCTTCGGAAGAGGGAAGTTCGCGGCTGTCGCCGCATCTGCATTTCGGCGAGATTTCGCCCGCGACGATCTGGCACCATGTCGCGCGCGGGAAGGGCGATGCGACGACCTTCCTCAAGGAGATCGCCTGGCGCGATTATGCCCAGAGCGTCATCGTGCAATTCCCGGATTATGGCGCGAAGAACGGTCGTGCCGCGCTCGACGGGTTGCCCTGGCGGACCGGTTCCGCCGCCGACGCCGATCTGCGCGCATGGCAGCAGGGGCGCACCGGCTATCCGATCGTCGACGCCGGCATGCGCCAGCTCTGGGCGACGGGCTGGATGCACAATCGGGTGCGGATGATCGCGGCGAGTTTCCTGATCAAGCATCTGCTGATCGACTGGCGCGCCGGCGAGGCGTGGTTCTGGGATACGCTGGTCGATGCCGATTACGGCAGCAACAGCGTCAACTGGCAATGGGTGGCGGGGACCGGCGTGGATTCGAACATGTTCGTCCGGATCATGGCGCCGCTCGTCCAGTCGGAGAAGTTCGACGCGGGAGCCTATATCCGCACCTGGGTGCCGGAACTGGCCGGGCTCGGGGATGCCGCGATCCATGATTCGGATGCCATGGGGTGCCGGCCCGAAGGCTATCCGGCGAAGATCATCGGGCACCGCGAGGGCAGGGAACGGGCGCTGGAGGCAGCGAGAAAGCTGCGGTGAGGGTTAAGGAATTCTCTTTTCCAGCGCCGCGCGGCGGTGCATGACGCCGCCGATATGAATGCATCCACGCCAAACCGCGGGCGTCGTTTCACAGCGCGGGCGAGCATGGCCGGCGTCGGGGATCGGCTGCTTGCCCCCTTTACCGGGCTTCTCCACCGGCTGCTCGACCGGATCGACCAGGGCCTGGAAGAGGGCATGATCGAGACCAGCTTGCCGGACGGCACGAGGCGGCTGCTCGGCGGGCGGGGCGAGGGGCCCGTCGCCATTGTGGATATTGTGAGCTGGCGCGCGCTGGCGCGGCTGGCGATGGGCGGATCGGCCGGCTGGTATATCGCCTGGTCGCTCGGCGAATGGCGCAGCCCCGATCCGGTGCCGCTGTTCGACCTATTCATGCGCAACCGTATCTCGCTCGGGGAAGCGGCAAGGGCTGGAGGGGTCGTGAGATTGGTGAGACTCGCGTGGCATCGGCTGCGCAGCAATCACCGCAAGGGCGCGCGGCGCAATATCGAATATCATTATGATCTGGGGAATGATTTCTACAGCCTGTGGCTCGACCCGGGCATGACCTATTCGAGCGCGTGGTTCGCCGAGCCGATCTCGCCGCCACAGTCGCTCGAAAGCGCGCAGCACCGCAAGCTGCAGGCGATGCTCGATCGCACAGGCACCCGGCCAGGCGACACCATCCTCGAGATCGGCTGCGGCTGGGGCTCCTTTGCCGAGATCGCGGCGGAGCAGGGGCGCAAGGTCCATGGCATCACGCTGTCGAAGGAGCAAAAGGCGGCGGTCGAGGCGCGGATGACGCGTGATGGGCTTGGGGGCGTCACGGTCTCGCTCACCGACTACCGCGACGTGACGGGTGAATATGATGCGATCGTCAGCATCGAGATGGTCGAGGCGGTCGGGCAGGAATATTGGCCCGACTATCTCGCCACGATCGCGCGTTCGCTCAAGCCCGGCGGGCGGGCGGCGATCCAGCTGATCTCGATCGATGACGCGATTTTCGAGACCTATGCGAGCAATGTCGACTTCATCCAGCGCTTCGTTTTTCCGGGCGGGCTGCTGATCTCGGAGAAGCGCTTCCGCGCGATCGCGGAGTCCAAGGGTCTGACCTGGCGCGATCCGGTGCGGTTCGGGCAGCATTATGCCGAGACGCTGCTGCGCTGGCGGGAGCGCTTCGACGCGGCGGTGGCGGCGAGGCAATTGCCGCCGGAATTCGACCGTCATTTCGTCGATCTGTGGCGCTATTATCTGATGTATTGCGAAGGCGGATTCAGAGGCGGCGGGATCGACGTCGTCCAGGTCACGCTGATGAGGGGGGACTGATGCGGATACGGTTGATGATCGGCACGCTCGCGCTGGCGGGCGCGGCGCTGATGCCGGTGCAGGGCAGTGGGCAGGTTGCCACCAGCGAAGCGCAGCAACGCCAGGTCGGTGCCGAGATCCTGTTCTGGTCGCAGGAGAAGCGCGACGCGAATTTCCCGGCGATGGAGAAGCTGTTCCCAGGCAACACGATCAAGGCGTCCGCGCATGCGCGCGTTCTGCCGGCAGGGGTGCCGCTGCCGATACCGGCGGCTGATGTCGACGCCTTTATGAGCTCGATGAATGTCGCCGGGCTGATCGTGCTCCAGAACGGCAAGGTCCGGCTCGAACGCTATGCGCGGGGGCTGACTGAGCAAGGGCGGTGGACGAGCTTTTCAGTCGCCAAATCCTTCACCTCGACGCTGGTCGGCGCTGCGCTCAAGGACGGCTATATCAAATCGGTCGATGATCCGGTGACGCGCTACGTCCCCGAGCTGGCGGGCAGTGGCTATGACGGCGTGACGGTCGGCCAGCTGCTGACCATGACTTCGGGCGTCAAATGGAACGAGGATTATACCGATCCCAAATCCGACGTGGCGCGGATGTTCCTCGAGCCGGTGCCGGCCGGGGTCGACCCGACCGTCTATTTCATGCGCAAGCTGCCGCGCGACACCGCGCCGGGGACGAAATGGGTCTACAAGACCGGCGAGACCAATCTGATCGGCGTGCTGGTGCGGCGCGCGACGGGCAAGTCGCTCGTGGCCTATGCCGAGGAGAAGATCTGGAAGCCGGCCGGGATGGAGCGCGACGGCTTCTGGATGACGGACCAGACGCGTGCCGAGGTCAGTGGGTGCTGTCTCTCGGTGTCGCTGCGTGATTATGCGCGGTTCGGCCAGTTCGTGCTCGAAGGTGGGCATGGGGTGACGGCGAAGGGGTGGTTCGCAGCCGCGACCAGCCCGCATGCGACGGTCGCGCCTGGTGGGTTTGGTTATGGCTATCAGTGGTGGACCTATCCGGGCGGGCGCTTTGGCGCGGTGGGGATTTTTGGGCAGGGCATTCTGATTGATCCGGCGACGAAGACGGTGGTTGCGATGGTGAGTGCGGCGCCCAAGGCGAGTGATCGGGTGGCGAGTGCTCAGCGGCTGGCGTTCGGGCAGAGGTTGATCGCGGCGGCGAAGTAGCGCCTTCTTATCCCCCTCTCGCTTGCGGGAGGGGTTAGGGGAGGGCCTGTTCATGGGAGTCAGCGCATTTGACACGCCCTCTCCCAGTCCCTCCCGCAAGCGGGAGGGGAGAAGAATAGGGGGGAGGGTAAATCGTCCTCACCCGCGATAAAGTCCCTTCATGACAGCGCCGAGAGACCGTGGCCGGCCGCCGCATCCGGATATCCTCACGCCCGCCGAGTGGCGCGTGGTCGAGGCGGTGCGACATGGCATGACCAATAGCGAGATCGCGAAACGGCGGGGCATAAGCCTCGACGCGGTCAAATATCATGTCGCCAACGCCTTGCTGAAGCTCGGTTTTTCAAAGCGCGCCGAGCTTCGCCGCTGGAATGGGGTGCGGCGCGACAGCAATCTCTTTGCCAGGGAGTCTGCCATGACTGACMAACTGAAGCTCGGCCGTCTCGGCCAGATCGCCCGCACCGTGAAGGACGTGGCGGCGGCGCGCCTATGGTATGGCGAGGTGCTCGGGCTCGAGCATCTCTATTCCTTCGGGAACCTCGCCTTTTTCGATTGTGGCGGGGTGCGGCTGTTTCTTTCCGAAGGGGAGAAGGAGTCAGCCGACTCGATCCTCTATTTTCGGGTGGAGGATATTGGCGCTGCGCAGGCTGCGCTTGAATCGCGCGGCGTGGTGTTCACCAATGCGGCGCATATGATCCACCGACACGACGACGGGACCGAGGAGTGGATGGCCTTCTTTGCTGATAATGAGGACAGGCCGTTGGCGATCATGGCGCAGGTGAAGGGGATGAGTTGAATTTTGGCCAGGTATGGATGGAAGACTTCTGCCCCTCCCCTTCAGGGGAGGGGAAAGGGGTGGGGGCGCGCGTCTGCGCGCTCAAAAGACACATCGCCAAGGTCGAAGCGTCGAGCGAGGCATCGAGCCTCGCCCGACGCTGCCCCACCCCAACCCCTCCCCTGAAGGGGAGGGGCTGAATATTCTCGATCGAATTCGATCTTAGTCGACCCGTTCGAAATGCCCGGTCTCGAAATCACCGGCGATCAGCTCGACGATGCGTGCCCCCACCACTTCGGGCGCCTTCACCGAGGCGGGATCTTCGCCGGGATAGGCGCGCTCGCGCATCTTGGTGCGGGTCGCGCCGGGATCGAGGATGGCGGTGCGGATGCTGCTGATGTGCTGCATCTCGTCGCCATAGGCAGCAACCAGCGTCTCGAACGCGGCCTTGGAGGCGCCGTACAGGCCCCAATAGGCGCGCGGGTTGCGGCCGACACTCGAGGTGATGCCGATCACCCGGGCGCGCTTCGATTTGCGCAGCATGGGATCGAACGCGGCGATCAGCGCGGCCTGGGCGCTGACGTTGAGGGTCAGGACCGCGGCCAGCTCCTTCGAGTCGATCGCGGGCACCGCAGCGAGGCTGCCGAGCGTGGCTGCATTCAGCACCATGATGTCGAGCGCCGGCCAGCGCTCGCCGATCGCGGCACCGAGCCGGGCGATGCTGTCGGCTTCGGTCAGGTCGAGTGGCGCGATGGTGGCGCTACCGCCGGCCTCGAAGATCGCGGTCTCGACGGCTTCGAGGTCCTTCGCGGTGCGCGCGGTGAGGACGACGTGCGCGCCTGCCGCCGCGAGTGCCTTGGCGGTGGCCGCGCCGATGCCGCGGCTGGCGCCGGTGACGAGGGCGATCTGGTTGGCGAGTGGGAGGTCGGTCATTCTCTTCTCTCTTCGTCACCCGGACTAGTTCCGGGGTCCACCGGCCCGCAAACACGGACGCGGCGGCGCTTGCACCACGGTGGATGCCGGAACAAGTCCGGCATGACGGCGGAGGTTAGCTCACCCGCTCTGCGAGGAGGGCGAACTGGTCGACGGTGGCGACATCGTCCTGGTCGGTCAGTGTCGTTGGATATTCGCCGGTGAAGCAGGCGTCGCAGTGGCTCGGGCGGATGTCCGCGCGCTGCGGCTCGCCGAGTGCCTTGTACAGGCCGTCGATCGAGACGAAGGCGAGGCTGTCGGCCTGGATATAGGCGTTCATCTCGGCGACGTTCTTGCTCGAGGCGAGCAGCTTGGCGCGCTCTGGCGTGTCGACGCCGTAGAAGCAGCTGTGCCGGGTCGGCGGGCTGGCGATGCGCATATGGACTTCGGCGGCGCCGGCCTCACGCATCATCTGGACGATCTTCAGGGAGGTGGTGCCGCGCACGATCGAGTCGTCGATCAGGACTACGCGCTTGCCCTTGATGAGCGCGCGGTTGGCATTGTGTTTCAGCTTCACGCCGAGATGGCGGACCTTGTCGCCGGGCTGGATGAAGGTGCGGCCGACATAATGCGAGCGGATGATGCCGAGCTCGAACGGGATGCCCGATTCCTGCGCATAGCCGATCGCGGCGGGGGTGCCCGAATCGGGGACCGGGATGATCAGGTCAGCTTCGACCGGGCTTTCGATCGCAAGCTGGGCGCCGATCGCCTTGCGGACGGTATAGACGCTGCGGTCCTCCGAGATCGAATCGGGGCGTGAAAAATAGACATATTCGAAGATGCAGGGGCGGGGTGAGACCGGCACGAACGGGTGATGAGAGCTGATCTCGTTGCCGCGCACGATGAGGAGTTCGCCTGGCTCGATCGAGCGGACGAACTCGGCACCGACCACGTCGAGCGCGACCGTCTCCGAGGCGAAGATTATCGCGCCGTCTAGCTTGCCCATGACGAGGGGCCTGATGCCGAGCGGATCGCGGCAGGCGATCATGCCCTCGGGCGTCATCACGATCAGCGAATAGGCGCCTTCGACGCGCTTCAGCGCATCGATGAACTTGTCGACGAAGGTCCGATAGGTCGAGGTCGCGACCAGATGGATGATCGTCTCGGTGTCCGAGGTCGACTGGAAGATCGAGCCGCGCTGGACGAGATCGCGCCTGAGGCGCATCGCGTTGGAAATATTGCCGTTATGCGCGATGGCGAAGCCGCCCGAGGCGAGATCGGCATAGAGCGGCTGGACGTTGCGGAGCGCCGTCTCGCCCGTCGTCGAGTAGCGGACATGGCCGCAGGCGACGTTGCCGCGTAACGCCTGGATGATGTCGTCGCGGTCGAAATTGCCAGCGACATGGCCCATTGCGCGGTGGGTGTGGAACTCACACCCGTCAAAGCTGGTGATGCCGGCGGCTTCCTGCCCGCGATGCTGGAGCGCATGCAGGCCCAGAGCGACAAGTGCGGCGGCGCCATCGCTGCCGGATATGCCAAAGATGCCGCACTCTTCGCGCAGCTTGTCGTCATCGAACGGATTGGTTGTCAGCATGGTGCCCTTTGGGGGTTGCTTCGCCCGCCATATAGGGACGCGATCCGGGCTTGTCGCGCTTTTGTAACACAGATCGTATTTTTATCTCCCTCCCTGTGGGCGGGGAGAGCGGCTAAGGGAGATTCCATGCCCGATTCCCGTGACACCGGCCTTGTGCTGGACCCGAAATATGACGCCGCCGGCCTGATCACCGCGGTCGCCACCGACCGCGTCTCAGGTGAGGTGCTGATGCTGGCTCATATGAACGCCGAGGCGCTGAAGGCGACCGTCGCCACCGGAGAGGCGCATTTCTGGTCGCGGAGTCGCGGTGCGCTCTGGAAGAAGGGCGAATCGTCGGGGCATGTGTTGCGCGTCGCCGATATCCGGATCGACTGCGACCAGGATGCGGTGTGGCTGATCGTCGATGCCGCAGGCCCCGCCTGCCACACCGGCGAGCGGAGCTGCTTCTACCGGCGAATCGAGGGCGATCGGCTGGTGGCGGCGGAATGAAGCGGGCGCTTGCGATCCTTCTGCCACTGCTCCTCGTTGGCTGCTGGGGTTCCGGGAAACAGGCGGACTCCGGCACTAACACGGCGGCGCCGATCGGGCTGGAGGCGGCGGCGATCGAGGCGGGGGTGATTCCCGACCCCAAGAACAGCGACATCACCGGCCTTTATGCGCGCGATACGGACCGCGTCTGCGTCGTGCCGAGCGCGACGGCGTACCGGATCGGCGTGTTCGTCGATTATGGCGACCAGCAGAATTGCGGCGGATCGGGCGTGGTCACCCGAGTCGGCGAGCATCTCCATGTCGAGTTCGACCAGATCGACGGCTGCAGCTTCGATGCGCGTTTCGAGGGCGACCGGATCGTGTTTCCTGGGCGGCTGCCCGAGGCGTGCCAGAAGCTTTGCCTGCGCCGCGCTTCGCTGGCTGGGCTCGACGTGAGCCGGCTGAGCGAGTCGGTTTCCGAGGCGTCTACCTTGCGGGATTCGAAGGGGCGGTTGCTTTGTAGCAGTGGGGAATAGTCATCTGTCCCCGTCACCCCGGACTTGTTCCGGGGTCCACCGGGCCGCAAACCAACAGGTTGATGATGAAGCGGTACGGTGGATGCCGGAACAAGTCCGGCATGACGAAGGAAGGCGGGTGCACAATGGCTGCACTTGACGTTCACGTAAAGGGCAGGTAGTTTCCGCCCATGTCCACAGTCGCTGCCTATGCTGCGATCGACCGCCATCCCGATCGCGACCACTTCTCGATTTCCGATCTGTCAGCCGAGTTCGGCGTGACGGCCAGGGCCCTGCGCTTCTATGAAGACGAGCAGCTGATCGCGCCCGAGCGGCGCGGCACTGCGCGGATCTATTCGCAGCGCGACCGGGCGCGGCTCGCCTGGATATTGCGCGGCAAGCGCGTCGGTTTCAGCCTCGCCGAGATTCGCGAGATGATCGACCTTTATGACATCGGCGATGGTCGGCAGGTGCAACGCGCCGTGACGATCGAGCGTTGCCACGAACGGGTCGCGCTCCTCGAATCGCAGAAGCGCGATATCGATGCCGCGATCGAAGAGCTGAACGATTTCATCACCTTGCTCGAAACCAATGGCGCGCAAGGCCGCCTGAAGGACTGATCCAATGCCGCAATATACCCCGCCCGTGCGCGACACCCGCTTCATCCTCGAGCATGTCGTTGGGCTCGATCGCTATGCGAACCTGCCCGGCTTCGCCAATGCGACGCCCGATGTGGTCGATGCGGTGCTCGACGAGGGCGGCAGGTTCGTGGCCGAAGTGCTGTTCCCGCTGAACCATAGCGGCGACCTCGAAGGCTGTACGCGGCACGACGATGGATCGGTCTCGACGCCCAAGGGCTTCAAGGAAGCGTATGACAAGTTCGTTGAATCGGGCTGGGGCACGCTTTCCGCACCGTCCGAGTTCGGCGGGCAGGAGATGCCGCACGTCGTCTCGACTGCGTTCCAGGAATATATGATCTCGTCGAACATGGCATTCGCCATGTATCCGGGGCTGACCCACGGCGCGATCGCGGCTTTGCTGGTGAAGGGCACCGAAGAGCAGAAGACGAAATACGTCCCCAACATGGTCTCGGGCAAATGGGGCGGGACGATGAACCTGACCGAGCCGCAATGCGGCACCGATCTCGGGCTGATCCGCACCCGCGCCGAGCCGCAGCCTGGGGGCAGCTATGCGATCACCGGGACGAAGATTTTCATCTCGTCGGGCGAACATGACCTGACCGAGAACATCATCCATCTCGTGCTTGCGAAGACGCCGGGCGCGCCGGACAGCTCGAAGGGCATCTCGCTGTTCGTGGTGCCGAAGTTCCTGGTCAATGAGGACGGTTCGCTCGGCGAGCGCAATGCCGTCACCTGCGGATCGATCGAGCACAAGATGGGCATCCACGCCAATTCGACCTGCGTGATGAACTATGACGGCGCGACCGGCTGGCTGGTCGGTGAGGAGATGAAGGGCCTCGCCGCGATGTTCATCATGATGAACGCGGCCCGGCTCGGTGTTGGGCTGCAGGGTCTCGGCGTCGCTGAAACCGCCTATCAGAACGCAGTCCAGTACGCGCATGACCGCCGCCAGGGCCGGGCGTTGACCGGGGCGAAGGACCCGCAGGAAAAGGCCGACACGCTGTTTGTCCATCCTGACGTCCGCCGGATGTTGATGGACGCCAAGGCGTTGACTGAGGGTATCCGCGCTTTGTGCCTGTGGGGCGCGCTCCAGGTCGATCTCGAGCACGCCGCTGCGAGCGAGGAAGAGCGTCAGCTTGCTGGGGACCTGATCGGGCTGCTGACGCCGGTGATCAAGGGCTATGGCACGGACAAGGGCTATGAGATCGCGACCAATGCGCAGCAGGTCTATGGCGGCCATGGCTACATCGCCGAATGGGGCATGGAGCAATATGTCCGCGATGCTCGCATCTCGATGATTTACGAGGGCACCAACGGCGTTCAGGCAATGGATCTGGTCGGGCGCAAGCTCGCGATGAACGGCGGCCGGGCAGTGCAGGCTTTCTTCAAGGTCGTCGCCGAGGATGTCGCGGCCGGCAAGGCCGATCCCGTCACCGCCGATTTTGCCGCACGCCTCGAAAAGGCCAATGGCGAGCTGCAGCAGGCGACGCTCTGGTTCCTGCAGAACGGCATGAAGAACCCCGAGAATGTGGGCGCGGGCGCTCAGCCCTATCTGCATCTGATGGGGATCGTCGCGGTCGGGCTGATGTGGCTGCGCATGGCGATGGCCGCTTCGAAGCTGAAGGCGGCGGGGGAGGGCGACGCCGCGTTCCTCGACGCCAAACTGACGACCGCGCGCTATTATGCCGAGCGGATCATGCCCGATGCCGGCGCCTTCCGCCGCAAGATCGAGGGCGGGGCCGAGGCGGTGATGGCGCTGCCGCCGGAGATGTTCGTCGCTGCCTGAGGCGATCGGCGCAGCGCGGCGCGCGATATCGACTTGATATATATTAAGGCGGTTTGGTTAATTCGGTCGACATCTTCAGCATTCGTCAACCCAGCCCTCGTAGGGCGGGGGGATGAAAGAGCGACGAAGTTCCGATCGCGGCCCAAGGCCGATCGAAGCGCTCTTCCTGTTCGCGAGGCATTTCAACTTCACGACGCGTCGTCTGTGGATTCTGCTCGCGCTCGCGCTCGCGCTGATGACCTCGTTGACCGCGGCGCTTGTCATCAACCGGGTGCGCTCGACCTCCCAGCATCAGCAGGCAGAGCGCTGGTACGTGCATACGCTCAACGTGCTGATCGCGGCCGGCGATCTTCGCACTTCGGTCTATTCGGCGCAGCGCGGCCAGCGCAACTATCTGCTGACCGGCGATCGCGCTTTGCTGCGCGATTTCGCGGACGGGAAACGCCAGACGCGGGCAGCTGTCGCGAACCTCGGCGGATTGACTGCCGACGATCCCAGACAACGCGAAAACCTCGTAGCGCTGAATCGCGATCTGGCCAATTACTATGCCTTGCTCGGCCGAGCCTCCGACCTCGAAACGCAGGGCCGACACGGCGACGTCATCGCGATGGTCCGTAAGGATAGGGGCGCAGGGTTTGACGCGGTGCTCAGATCGATTGGCTCGATCGAGGAACGGGAGCGAAGTCTCCTCGCCACGCGCAAACTCGATATGAATATCGCCGACCAGCGAATGGCGGCCCATGGCTATGGGCTGATCGCGATCGGTTTCCTTGTGCTTTCCAGCATGGGGATGGTCGGTATTCTCGCCATCCGCGCCCAGGCGCGGGCGACTAGGGCCGCCGCTGCCCTCCATCGGATCGCCAACACCGATGCGCTGACTGGTCTCGCCAATCGCCGCTGCTTTTTCGAAGCGCTGGAAGCGGAGGCGGAACTCTCCGAGCGAAGCGGTGCGCAGCTCTGGGTGACGATCCTCGATATCGACCGGTTCAAGCGGATCAACGATAATTATGGCCATCCCGCGGGTGACGAGGTGCTGCGCGCGGTTGCCGCGATCATCCGTCAGGCGCTCCGCGGCAGCGACCTGGTCGGTCGTATCGGCGGCGAGGAATTCGGGGTCCTGATGCCACGAACCACGCGGGCTCAGGCCGAGACGGTCTCCGAGAGGCTGCGCCTCGCGGTTGCCAATACGCCGTTCGTGCTTCCGTCGGGGAAAGTCATCGAGGTGACGCTGAGCGCGGGGCTCGCAGTGCGGGCCAAAGGTGAGGATTCGACCCATCTTCTGTCGCGGACGGATATCGCGCTTTATATGGCGAAGAAGGATGGGCGAAATCTTGTGAGGCTGGCCGCCTAGCCGCCGCTCGAGTGAGCGCCCTGCGTTAGAAATAGGGTATATTGACGCCGCTTCGGCTCGGAACCATTCTGGGCTCAAGAAGCGCCGCCATGCGCCATCCGGGGAGAGGTTTTCCCATACCCGCCCAAGGGGACCCTGCCCGATGCCTGGCCTTTTTCTCCAATGCCGTCGCGCGATCCGTGCCTTTGCCCTCCTGTTCGGCGGCGCATTGCTGGTTGCCGCGAGCCCGGCGCCCAAACGCCTCGTCCTGATCGACGACGATCTGATCGGGCTGAACGGCGTGCCGGTGCTGTTGCTGCAGGCGCCGGGTGTCGAGGTGCTCGGCCTCACCACCACCAGCGGATCGGTATGGCGCGATACCGCGACCGCTTATGGGCTGCGCACCCTCGAGATCCTCGGCCGGACGGATATCCCGGTCGTGCCCGGAGCGACCTATCCGCTGCTCAACAGCCAGGAGGCGACGAAGCGCTGGGAGGGCATATATGGCCGGCTCGTGTTCAAGGGGCCGTGGACTGACTATTGGCCGGGGGACACGCTGCAATCGCACCCCGGCAACCCATCGCCCGAGTTCGTGCCGAAGCTGCCCATGGGCAATCCGACCAGCAAGGCCTCGACCGAAATCGCCGCGGATTTCCTGGTGCGGATGGTCCGCGCGCATCCGCATGAGATCACGCTGTTCGCAACCGGGCCGATGACCAATATCGCGATCGCGCAGAGCCTCGACCCAAGCTTTGCGGCCAATGTGAAGGAGCTGGTCTATATGGGCGGCAGCCTGCTCCCGCGTCAGGCGCTTTCAGGCGCATCGGCTGAGCAGTTCGCGCGCGAATTCGTCAATGCGCCGCGCCGCGAGTTCAACATCCGCTGGGACCCTGAGGCAGCGCGGATCGTCGCCCATGCGGCCTGGCCCAAAATAACGATGATCCCGGTCGATCCCTCGACAGGCACGCAGTGGACGCGCGACTTCCTGACCAGCCTGAAGCCGGCGGGCACGCCGCTCACCGACATGTTCCAGACAGCGCTCGAGCCTGGCTTTCCTATGTGGGACGAACTGGCGGCGATGGTGTGGCTCGACCCGAAGATCGTGACCCGGTCCGAGAGCCTTTATGTGGATTTCGAGACCAGCCAGACCGCCGCTTATGGCGACACCCTGTCCTGGACCGAGGCCTATCGCCCGCATCTCGGCGAGCGGGCGCAGACCGTGGTGTTCGAGGTCGATCGGGCGCGGATGGAAGCGGATATGCGCGCGCTGTATATGCGGCCGCTTGGCAAGCGGTGACTGGCGAGCGCCCATTCGCTGTGGCCGACCGACACCTGAAAGCAGCGTTCAGCCCGCGCTGAAGGCGTAGCTATGCGTTGGGGCCTGCCTCGGCTATTCGACGACGGGTCGCCAGAAAAAATCTACAAAGAAAGCCGCCGTGCAATATTTCAGGATTGCCGGACTGACGGTCGGCAGCGAGCTTTCGCCACCACACATGGCCGCCATGGCGAAAAGCGCATCTGCGCCCGATATTCATATCCGACGCGGGCAGGTGCCGCTGACATTGGCGTGTCCTGTCTCCTCTGGCCCGACCTGGGAGATTGCCGGCGATCAGCTCCTTCTCCGCATCCCCGGCGTCGCGCGTTTCCTGCTTCAGGCGGGACGCGACATCGTTTTCGAACCATGCGACCACGGACAGTCCTCGGACATTGCGATCTTCGTGACCGGCACGGTATTCGGCATTCTGCTGCACCAGCGCCGCCAGGCCGTGCTGCATGCCAGCGCGGTCATGGTCGGCGGCAAGGCCATATTGTTCTGCGGAAGGTCAGGGGCCGGCAAATCCACCATGGCGGCGGCACTTGGCAATGCCGGCTACCCGCTGCTCAACGATGACATCAGCGTCATCGGGCGCGATGACAAGGATGCTCCGGTCACCCATAGCGATGGTCGGCAGCTTAAGCTCTGGCAAGAGGCTGCCGATGCGCTGGGATTGATCGACCGCCTTGGGAATCCGGTCCGCGACGGCCTGTCCAAACATTATGTCACGCCGCGATCCTCGATCGGTGAAACCCTGCCGATCGGCGCCGTTTACGTGCTCCGCGAAGCGCGCGCGCCGCGGAAAAGCGGCATCGCAAGGCTCAATATCGCGGACGCCGCGCGCGCGGTCACCGGCAATGCCTATCGCCCGCTCCTGGTGACCGCGATGAATCAGCAATCGCTTTATCTGCAGGCCGCAATGGCGATCTCCAAAAGCGCGGGCGTATTCGTGCTTACCCGGCCAAAGGAATTTGCGAGCATTTCGGAAATGATCGGCGGACTGGAACGGCATTGGCACGAACATGGGCTGCTCAAGTGACGAACCGGGACGCGGCCGGGCCGGCGCGTGGCGGGACGAATTGACCCCTTGTCAGACGCGCGATACCGAACTGGCCCACAGGCCGATGATGGCGACCATCGGCTATGATCTGAGCTTCCTTCCTCCGCCGCAGCAGAAGTTCGGGCAATTCTGATGATGATACGCGGACCAGGCGAATGGATCTCCGCCGAGGCGGACGGCGAAACCGTGATGATGTGCGTGGAGACCGGAACCTATGTGGGTCTCAACGCGATGGGCGCGCGGATCTGGGACCTGCTGGCAGAGCCGCATGAGCTGGACGCGCTGTGTGCAACGCTGGTCCGCGACTTCGACGTGACGCCCGAAATCTGCCGCGCCGAGACCCAGGATTTCCTCGACATCCTCGTTCGCCAGGACGCCATTTCCATAACCTGACCGCGCGCTTGTTCCACCCAAAGCCGCATGGTAGGTGCTCGAGGCGATAGGGTCGGGCGAAGCCGGATCGCATTTCATCGCTGGAATCCGACTGCCCGATCAAGCCGTCGTTGGGAGAATTTCGTGCCGACCACTGATGAGCAAGAGCCGATCGGGATCGATGCTCCGGCGCGCGCGCCCTGGCAAACGCCACGTGCGGTCATTGTGGAATTCGAGGAGACGCAAGGGGTCTCCCATAGCGGCGGCGATATCTACGCTTCTGCCAATTCGTAGGGTCTCTGCCTTAAACGTCCCTCGGACCTTTTGAATTGGACTAGCTCGCCCGACACCTGGCATCGGCGGTTCAGGCTGCTCACCATAGCCCCTTCAATGGGTGTCGTTGCCGGCCAGCGGTAGGGGCTTGCCAGAACCTGCATGACGAACTTTGCCGGCCTCATTCGATTTGATGGCGCCTCCATCTCGGATCGGCAGGAAGCGGCGCTCGCCTCTGCGCTCGGTCAGCGACAGCGCGGGCGAATCCATTTCCAACGCGCGGCGCACGCCGTTTTCGCTCAGGCCCTCCCAGCGGGCGAATGGTCGCCGGGAGCATTGTTCGCGGCGGACAGCCGGCTCGACAATATTGCCGATATCGCCGCCACCGCTGGTATGTCGTCGCGCAGCGGCGAAGCGGCGTGTATAGGCGCGATCTTCGAGCAGCGTGGCGATGCCGGGATCGCACAGTTGCTGGGCACATTCGCCTTTGCGCATTGGGATGAAGCCCGCCGGACACTCACCCTTGCCCGCGACTGCACGGGTGGACGCGCCCTGTTTTACCATGCGGGCAAGGACTTCGTGGCCTTTGCCTCGCATCTGGGGACGTTGTTGGCCTTGCCCAACGTGCCGAGCGAGCTCGACGAGCGACTGCTGGCAAATTTCCTGGCGCTCAATCACCGCGAACGAGAAGGCACATTCTATCGCGGCGTCTGTCGGGTGCCGTCACGCACCGTAGTGCGCATTGCGCCGGACCGTGTCGACCAATGCCATTATTGGAGTCCGCGGCTGGACGCGCCGCCGCCCTATGCGCGCGACGAAGACTATATCGCGCGGGGTCGCGAACTCATGGACGGCGCGGTGGCGCGGGTTCTTCGCGACATGCCGCGCGCCGCCATCTGCGTGAGCGGTGGCTTCGACTCCAGCGCGATGGCTGCCACCGCCGCGCGGCTCGGCCTGGCCGAGCTCGATTGCTATTGCGGCGTCCCACCGCCCGGGCTCGACAGGTCGGTGCGTTCCCACCGCTACCTCGACGAAAGCGACAAGGTGCGGGCGCTGGAGCGCATGCATCCCGCGCTGCGGCTGAAGCTGGTAACGCCGCAGGTCGCCCATCCGATGCAGGCCGATCCCGCGCGCTTCTTCCAGACCATCATGCCCATGCCCTGCCGAAACGTGGACAATCTGGGCTGGTTCAGTGGCATCCGCGATGCGCTCGTCCAGGACGGTCATCGTGTGGCGCTGATGGGGGTCATGGGCAATCTGACGTTCAGTTGGGACGGGCGGTTTTGCCTGTCAGCGCTGGCGCGCCAGGGACGCTGGCTGGAATTGATCCGGCAGACGCGTGCATTGGCGCGCAGCGCTGGCGGCAGCCTGCCGCGCACCCTGGTGGGGCAGGGGCTGACCCCGCTGCTGCCGCCGGGCCTGCACCGCGCCTTCCGCCGCCTGCGCGGGCGCGCGCCGGAGGACATCAGCCAGTTCAGCCTGCTCAACCCCGATGTCATGGAATCGCTCGATCTGCGCAGGCAATGGCGCGAGGACGGGTTCGATCCGACCTACAGCACGCGCGGCACCAGCGCCCAGATGCGCGCGCATCAGATCTTCGACCAGTTGCAGATTTCCCGCGATCAGCTCGCGATGCAGGGCGACAGTCTCGAAACGCGCGACCCTTATAGCGACCGCGAGCTGATAGAATTTTCCCTCACCATTCCCGAAACCCTGTTCCTGCGCGACGGCGTGCCCCGCTGGTACGCGCGCCAGCTGTTCGCCGATCGCCTGCCGCGAGAAATTCTCGACGAAACCAGAACGGGCGAACAGGCTCCCAACTGGTTCGAATCGTTGAATGCGCGCCGCCCGCTGATCGAAGCGGAGGTCGAGCGGCTGGAGGCCTCGCGGCTGGCTGACAGGCTGTTGGACCTACCGCGCCTGAAACGGCTGATCGCTGATTGGCCGCAAGATGCGCGCGACGCCGAGGACCATATGACCGCCTATCGCCTGGCGATGGACCGCGCCGTTCATGTCGGGCAGTTCATCCGCTGGGTCGAACGCGGAAACGAATAATCTCCGTTGCCGGCAGCGGTCCCCTACAGTGTCTCCATCCAGATCGTGAGGCTGCGACGATCGTGTGATCCGGCGATTGTTATCGCTTGCCCCGGCGTGGCTTCTATCGGGGCGGGCAAGGCATGGACCATCATGGCCCAGCAAGATGTGGCCCCGGGCATAGGCCGGTTCTCGTAGTGCGTGTCCTCATCCATATCGAGCGCGATCCATTGCGCGATGCCGTTGACGCGTCCACCCGCGGCGCGGACGGCCATTCTGGCTTTCGCTGGGGTGCAAACGCGCTCGGAGCCGAGGTCAAAGTCGAAGAGGTCGCCAGGGTCGCTGCGTAATTCTATCCGTTCGCTGCCCACCGGATGCGACCGGGCAGGCGCGCGCAGGTCGTTGAAGAGGGACAGGTCGAAGCCGTCCACCATGCGCATCCGCCCGGTCTCGCCGCGCAAATCCTCCGCCAGTGCGACGCGCACCCGCCCGCGTGCGGGGATCACCTGCGCCCCGGGCTTCATCAGGTCGCGCATGGCCTTTTCGTGCGCCGGAAGCACGCCTTCGCCCAGCAGATTGTTGCTGACGATCTCCGAAACCAGGAGGTCCACGGGTCCACCCAGCTCCGCGAGGGTGAGCTTGTCCGAGTGACCGGAAAACACGCGCACCACGCCACCATAGCCGTTGCTTTCGATGATGCCGCGTGCCGCGTCAGCGATTGCCGGGTTCATTTCGCAGGTGACCACTTCAGCAGCGCCGGCGCGCGCCGCCATCATTGCGAGGATGCCGGTGCCGGTGCCGATTTCGAGTACTCGCATGCCGGGTTTGATCGCGCGGCGCAGCGCCGTGTCATACGCCGCGTTGCGCGCCGCATCGGCCACGATCGTGAAATGCCAGTTAGGCACATCCTCGCTTAGCAAGGCGCGCGCCTGCGCCGCCAGTTCCGCATCGTGGGGCGCCAGCGCCAATGCCCGACGGCACAAGGCAGCCGCTTGCTCGACCTGTCCGGCTTTGCGCATCAGACCCGCAAGCTGCACCATCGCCGCCTGGTTGCCTTCCGTCTTGGGCTGCAACGCAGCCAGTCCGTCCGAGAGCTTTTTCATCGCCGGATCTTGCGGCGATTTATTACGTGCGTCGAGCGGGTCGATGCGGGCGCTCGGCAAGCGGTGACCGGCGGGCGCCGGGGGCGTTCTCCCTTGGGCCAATATTTAACCAATGCGCCATAGTAGCGGTACGCAGGGGGAAATGGGCCTGATGAAATCAGAAGGCATCGGGGGCGTCGACCGCGAACTGCTTGCGATCTCCTACGAAAACCTGAAGCCGATGGTCGGCATGAATGTGGTCGCCAGCGGCGGCGTATCGACGGTATTGTGGCTGGGCGGGGCCGATTGGGCTCTGGTCTGGTTTGCGGCGGTGGCGATTTTATGCGCCGGTCGATTCGGCTTTGGCGCACATCTCACGCGCGACATCATCCTCAACGGCTCGCCAGTTCAGCTGGCGCGCTGGCGCCGCCAGTTCGCCATTGGCGTATATGCGTCTGCCGCATCATGGGCGGCGCTGTCGCTGCTTGTGAGCCGATCAGTGAGCCGATCGGTTAGCGCCGACCAGTTCATGGTCTCGATGATTCTTTCGGCAATGGCGGCCGGCGGGACGGCCATCCTGGCAGCGACGCTGCGCGAAGGGCGTATCTATATCGCGGCAATGGTTGGGCCGGCATCCCTGCTGCTCTTCAACCATGATCGCCAGGGTCTGATCATGACATTTCTGGGCCTGGTGTTTGTGGTTGTCATGCTTGTCGTGCACCACCGCAACCATCTCACCATTCGTCGCGGCATCGAGTTGAAGAACGAGAATGTCGATCTGGTTCGCGACCTGCAGGCACTCAACAGGGACCTTGAGCAGCGGATCGAAGAGCGCACCGAGGCACTCGCCAGTGCAGCAAATTCAGACAGCCTGACCGGCCTGCCCAATCGCCGGCGCCTCTTGTCCTGGATGCACGCGAATGTTCACCCCGATGATGGGCGCGAAGCGGCGGCACTGTTCCTTGATCTCGACCGATTCAAGCAGATCAACGATGCGATGGGCCATGATGTTGGAGATCGCATCCTTCAGGCTGTCGTTGGCCGACTGAACAGGCTGGTGCCCGACGGCGCGTTGCTTGCGCGGTGGGGCGGGGACGAGTTCGTCATGGTGCTGGGGCATGGCGACAACCTTCTCCCCCGGGCAGAACGAATCGCGAATGCGCTGATCGAAGCGGTCAATGAGCCTTTCGAGATTCAGGGACAGAGTGTTTCGCTCGGCCTGTCAGCCGGTCTTGCGATGTTTCCGACTGATGCGGCCACGCACGAAGCGCTCATTCTGGCGGCCGATCTTGCCGTCGCCGAGGTCAAACGCCAGGGGCGCGGCAAGGTTCTTTCCTTCTGCGTGTCCTATGCCGCCACGCAAAAGCGCCGCTTCGACGTTTCGCGGGCGCTGGCCGAGGCAGTACAAATCGAGCAACTCGTCCTTCATTATCAGCCGATCTTCAATGCGCGCGCCGGCACTATCCATGGCTATGAGGCGCTTGCGCGCTGGAATCATCCGATCCTCGGCTCGGTCGGCCCCAATGAATTCATCCCGATCGCCGAGGAATCCGACGGGATCATCGCCCTGGGCGATCTGGTTCTGCGGGGGGCGTGCGCCGATGCCGCAGGCTGGGCGACACCCGATCATGCACCGATCGTGGCGGTCAACGTGTCAGTCAAGCAATTGCGCGAAGGCGATTTTCCACTTCGCGTAGCGCAGATACTCGCACAAACCGGCTTGCCGGCGGGTCGTCTCGAACTCGAAGTGACCGAGTCAGTCTTTGCCGAAGAGCATATCGACGCGACCAGATCATCGATCGAGAGCTTGCGGGCGATCGGCGTTTCCCTGTCGATCGACGATTTCGGGACTGGATATTCATCGCTTTCGCGCCTGTTGAGTTTGCCGGTGACGGCGGTGAAAATCGACCGCTCGTTCGTGTCTGCGATTGACGGCAATGGTGGTGCCGTGATCGAAAGCACGCTGCTCATCGCCCGGCGGCTGGGTATTTCAGTCGTGGCCGAAGGGGTGGAGACTCAGGAGCAGTTCGAGCGGCTTTCGGCGATGGGTATCGACCTGTTCCAGGGATATTATTTCGGGAAACCCTCTCCTGTGGTCGTCAAGAGTCACGACATCGAATGGCCGGCCGGCATGGGTCGTGCGCTGACCGTCGCTCAGAGGGCCGGTGCCTGATCCCAACTGATTTCGGTGCCGGTGTGCACAGGCGGCCGCCGCTTCCTCATTCGGCGGCGGAGAGGTGCTCGGTCAGGCGGTTCATCATGTCGAGCATCGCGGTCTTCTCGGTGTCGCTGAGCACGGCCAGGTTTGCCTGCTGCTGCTGGTAGAGGCCGAGCCCGACCTGTTCGAAACGGCGGGCGCCCTCGTCGGTCAGATGGATGATGTGGGCGCGGCGGTCGCGTGGGTGGCGGCAGCGCTCGACCCAGCCGTCACGCTCCAGCGCGTCGAGAAACAGCACCAGCGAGGATTTCTCGATTCCCGTGCTTTCGGCCAACCGTGTCTGGGTCAGCGTGCTCTCGCCGTGCAGCTCGCGTTGAGCGCGCAGCGTGGCGAGCACCAGCACCTGGCCCATATGCAGCCCGGTGCCGTCCAGCGTTCTGGCGAGGCTGTCGCGGAAAAGCTGGTTGAGCCGCGCCAGCGCATAGCCGAAGCTCTGCGCATGAAAGTCGTGGATCTCATCGTGCTGGCCGCGGGGCAGTGTCACTTCCGAACTCTCCTCCAGGGCGGGCTTAGCGGGCCGCGCAGGGGGTAGCAAGGGTGATTAGATTATCTAATTGCAGATCATCTAATATTAGACTAATATGGCACATCAAGCTGGAGATGTGACATGATGCGTCGATTGCTTCCTGTGATTTCGTTGTGGCTGCTGGCCCCGCTGGTGGCCGAATATCTGCTTGGCTCTTTGCCGGTGTCGCTGATCGCGATCCTGCCGCTGATGGCGGCGATGTATGGATCGGGCGCGCTCCTGATCCGCGAAGCGGCACGGCGCAGCGGTGGGGGATGGGTAACGATCGCGCTGCTCGGCATCGCATATGGGTTTGTCGAGGAGGGGTTCGTCACGCAGTCCCTGTTCAATCCCAATTACCTCCATCTGCGCCTGCTCGACTTCGGCTATGTCGCCGCGCTTGGCACTGGCTTGCCATGGCTCGTGTTCGTCGTGACGATCCATGCGGTCTGGAGCATCGCCGTGCCGATCGGTTTCGTCGAGGCGCTCTTTCCGGCGCGGCGTGACAGAAGCTGGCTCGGGCCAGTCGGGATCGGTGTCTTTGGGTTGCTGTTCCTGGCGGGCTCGGCGGCTGTGGCGAACTTCACCTATAAATCATTGCCGTTCATGGCATCGCCCGGGCAATTTATCGGCACCGGCGTGATCGTGGCGATGCTGATCGCCGCTGCGTTCGCCTGGCCCCGCTTCCGCGCGGCGCCCTCCGAGCGAGCCGCGCCGCACCCTGCAACGCTGTTCGCGTTCGCCTTCGCAGCCGGATCGGGCGTGATGCTTCTCGAGCATTTCGGGTCGGCACTGCGCGGCTGGCCCTGGCAGGTCTCCTTAGCGATGCTGATCGCGGTCGAGGCCATGTTCGTCGCGCTGATGATTTATTTCACGCGGGGCCGGCAGTGGCGTGACAGCCAGCGTTTCGTGCTGATGGCGGGCGGGCTCGGCGTCTATACCGTGTTCGGGTTCCTGACGGATCGGGAACTCCATGGCACCGCCGATCTGCTGCCCCATAGTCTGGTCGCAGCGCTGATTGTCGGTCTCGCGATCGTTGCCTGGAGACGGATGGTCACATCAGCCCTGCCGAAAGTGGGCGGTCTCCCGGAAAGCGACCGGCTCAGCGCTTCTGCCGGATGATGAGGTAAGGTCCTGAGGCTGCCCCGGGGAAGGGCAGCCTCGCTATCCAGCGCTAAAGATCAGAGCCGGCCCTCGGCCAGCAGCTCACGGGTGCGCTTCAGCGTCGACAGGAGGGCGGCCTTGTAGCCATTGTCGCTGTCGAATTGCGCCTGTTCGGCCTGCTCCTCGGGGCCGTTCGGCTCTTTGCCGCGCAGGCCGAGATAGCAGTAGAATTTGAGCTGGAGCTCACCGGCTTCGTCCTCGAACAGCTCGTTGATGATCGCGCCCTCGCGCGGGCCGCTTGTCTGGAAGAAGGTCACCTTGCGCTCCGGCTCGACGGCGATGATCTCGCGCAGGTCGGCGCCAGCGATGGTGGCTTCGCGCACGAAGTGCGTTTCACTCTCCTCGACGACGTCGCAGCGCGTGCAGAGACCGGGTGGCAGGAACAGGCGGGCGTCGCGGGCCTTGAGCTCCAGGCCCCGCCACACCTGGGCGCGGGTGAGCCTGGTCTCACCCTCTGGGTTCACGGGGACGGTGGCGGTCGAATAAATCATAACGATGGTCCTTGCATCGAGTGGGTGAGGGGGCGATCAGCCCGTGATCTGCGCGACAAAGTCGCGATAGGAGCGGAGAGGGCGTCCAAGCATGCGGGTGAGACGCTCGACGTCACCGCTCTCCGGCACCATGCCTTCAGTGATGAAGCGCTCGGCCATCAGGCGCATGTCGAACGCCATCCAGCTCGGCATGGCCTGGCGAAGATTCTGTTCGAACTGAGCGGTGTCGCTGCCGGGGTAGGCGATCGTGCGGCCGAGTACTTCAGTCCATACAGCCGCTGCGTCCGCGCCGGTCAGCGTGTCGGGGCCGACCAGGTTGATATAGTCGAGGGGCAACGGCACGGGTGATTGCTCGCGGCGGATCAGTTCGATCGCCGCGATCTCGCCGACGTCGCGCGCGTCGACCATCGCGAGGCCCTTGTCGCCGATCGGCATCGGATAGATGCCATAGCTGGTCACCACGTCCTTGATCGTGATTTCATTGTCCATGAAATAGGCGGGGCGGAGGATGGTGGCGTTGAACCCCATCTGCTCGATCATGCGCTCGACGCCGAACTTGCCCGCGAAATGCGGCACATTCACATAGCGGTCGCTGTGGATCACCGACAGATAAACGATCCGCTCGATCCCGGCTTCGCGGGCGACGTTCAGAGCGATCAGCGCCTGGGTGAATTCATCCGCCACAACCGCGTTGAGCAGGAAGAGCGTGGAGACGCCGGAGACGGCGCTGCGCAGGGAATCGACGTCGAGCATGTCGCCCTGCATGACTTCCACGCCGGCGGGAAAGCTGGCTTTTGACGGATCCCGAACCAGGGCACGCACATCGGCGCCGCGCTTCACGAGTTGTTCGACGACATTGCGGCCGACATTTCCGGTCGCTGCGGTAACGAGGATGGTCATTGGGGTCACTCCTGGGTTGCGCCAATTGGCATCTCCGGAAATTAGTGATCCACAATCGTGCCGATAGACGCTATATATGGACACTACGTCTCACTGGTGGAACAGATGGACCTGCTAGCCCTTGCTGATTTCAACCTGGTTGCGCGCCATGGCGGGTTCGGTAAGGCCGCACGCGCGGCCGGGCGTCCCAAGGCGACCCTGTCGCGCCGCGTGGCGGACCTGGAAGCGAGCCTTGGCCTCCGCCTGTTCGAGCGTGGCGCGCGGGCGCTCAAGCTTACCGAAGAAGGGCGGGCACTATTCGAGCGGGCGGGCCATTTGCTCACAGAGCTTGAAGAAACGGCCGCAGCGATCGCCTCGGGCGGGGAGAGGCCGCGGGGCCGGCTCCGCGTCAGTGCGCCTTTGGTCTTTTCGCAGTCGGCGATGGGGAAGATCGCCGCCGGCTTTGCGATGAAATTCCCGGAGGTTCGCCTTGAAGTCACGACCGAGGATCGGGCGGTCGATATGGTGGAGGAGGGGTATGATCTCGTGATCCGGGTCAATCCCGCGCGCGACGAGAGCCTGATCGGCCGTGCTTTTCTCCATGACTATATGGTGGTCGTGGCGAGCCCCGACCTCGAGCGCCCCGCTGGCGAGATCGCGGTTCCTGCCGTCGTTCGAACGATGAGCGACCGGCAGGCGTGGGACGTTGAAACGACGGATGGCCGATCGACCATTGCGATCGAGCCGGTCCTCGCGCTTTCCTCGCTGATCATGGTCCTGGATGCGGTGCGCACCGGTGTCGGCGCGGCTCGGCTGCCGATATCGCTGGTCAGCAATGATCTTGTCCGTGGCACGCTGGTCGACTGGGGCAATATCGTCGGATCGGAGATCACGCTTTGGGCACTCTATCCCTCGCGCCGGCTGTTGAGTGCCCGTGTGTCCGCGTTCCTCGATTATCTGAAACAGGCATTCCCGATGGGCACGCCCGATGAGCTCGCCGCTTATATGAGCAAGTGACGGGCACATCGCTCGCTCCTCCATCAGATCGATGCAGAGGTCGCCCTCGTTGACACCGAAAACCCTCCAGATTATCCCTACAGCCAGCGCGCTGCTGGAGCGCCGCCTGTCCGCGGCAAGGGAGATGCTCCCATCCAGTCCGATCTGATCCTTACGAACCCTTCTTCCGGCCTTTCGTAAGCGGACGTCTGGCGATTGGAAGGATGGTATCCAATGAGCCGTACGCTCACCCCCAGGACGAATCTCGATACACTGCGCAAGGACGCCAAGCGCTGGCTGAAGGCCTTGCGCGCGGGCGATGCGGAGGCGCGATCGCGCCTGCTCGCGGCCTGGCCCAAGGCACCGGCCGAGCCGGGACTGCGGGATGCGCAGCATGCCCTGGCGCTTGAACATGGTTGTGAGAGCTGGGCTGCGCTCAAGGCCGCGATCGGTGACCTCGCTGGTGACAGCAAGAGCCACAAGGGCCGCGTGGACCAGGTGCTTGGCCATGGCTGGGGCGGTGATCTGGCCGTGGCGCGGCGGCTCCTCAAACGATATCCCGATATCGCGAAGGACAGCTTGTTTGCGGCGGCGACCTGTGGCGATCTGGCCGAGGTCGAGCGGCGGCTTGCCCGCGATCCACGGGGGGCGAAGCGGACGGGCGGCCCTCGCAACTGGTCCGCCTTGGCCTATGTCACTTATGGCCGGCTCGACGCAGTCAACGCAGTCGCCATTGCGCGCTTGTTGCTCGACGCCGGCGCGGACCCGAATTTCCAGTTCGACGATGGCTGGGGCAGCCCGTTCAAAGTCCTGACAGGTGCAGTGGGGCTGGGCGAGGGGGCCAAGCCGAGCCATGCTCAGGCGTTCGAGCTGGTGGAGCTGCTGATCGCCGCGGGTGCGGCCCCCTATGATCTTCAGGCGCTTTACAATGTCTCGATCGTCGGCGCTGATGTGTACTGGTATGATCTGTTCTGGCGGCACTGTGAGGCACATGGCGCGCTCGACGCATGGCGCGTGGCTGGCGAGGGGCGGCTGGGTGACTTTCAGGGACTGAATACGCTCGACTATTTGCTCGGCAATGCGGTTGGACAGAACCATCTCCTGCGCGCGGAATGGTTGCTGGCGCGTGGAGCCAGTGCTGACGCGGTGCACGGTTATACCAGGCAGCCAGCCCATGCGCTGGCTCAGCTTTCGGGCTATCTCGACATGGCCGGGCTCCTGGAGCGGCACGGCGCCAGCCCAGTGATACTGGCGGGGGCACAGGCGTTTCGAGCGGCATGCCTGCGCGGCGATGTGGCGGGCGCCCGAGCTTTGCTTGCGGCCGACCCGATGCTGGTGCGCAATCCGGCGCCGCTGCTCGCTGCCGCTGAGTTCGGCAACGCTCCCGCGGTGGCCCTGCTGCTCTCGCTGGGCGCGTCGGTAGGCGGCCTCGGCCATGACGGCATCAGTCCGCTGCACCGGGCGGTTCAGTCCGGATCGCTCGAAGCGGTCGATTTGCTGCTCGCGGCGGGTGCGGATGTCGAGCTGCGCGAACGGAAATGGCGGGGCACACCGTTCAGCTGGTCGGCGGTGCTCGGCAAGCCGCACCTGACTGAGCGACTGGCGCCGTTGAGTCGTGATGTGCGGGCGCTTGCATCGCTCGGGCGGCTGGCGCGGCTCGAAGAGGTGCTGCGCGTAGAGCCGGACCTGGCCGATCAGGTCCTGCCGGAGGTGGAGGCGCCGACGCCGCTCTTCTGCCTGCCCGATGAGGAATCCGCCGCCGCTGATATGGCCCGGCTTCTGCTGGCTTATGGGGCCGACCCGATGATGTGCGACAAGCAGGGCCGGACCGCTATCGAAGCGGCCCGCGCCAATGGCATGGACGAGGCGGCGGACCTGATGGAGACGCGTTTGAAGGAGTCGGGTCGTCATGCGAACTGATCCGTTCGAGCTGCCGCTGCGCATCGTGATGGAGAGCCCACCCGTGGGGGCCGCAGTCGCTCTGCAACGCGGCGCGACCGGGAAGGCGGTGCTGGTCGCGCCGATTTCAATCTCGCAAGACGCTCGGGTCTTCGATTTCTCAGTGACGGTGAGCGGGGCCGGGACCGATGGCGGCCCGCGGCTCCTGGGCCCTTGCGTCCAGGGGCCGCCGAGCGGGCGGTTCGTCTATCTGAATTCGGGGACCTATGCCGGTGCACCCGGCGCCGTCGATGGGCGACGGGCCAAGGTACCGCTTGGCGGGATCAGCTGGGCGTTGATCGATGCATTGCCAGCGGGCGGGTGCCTGGAAGCGCATATTGCCGGTACCGCTCGCGATGGGGGCGTCGCCTGCGCGAGCGTTCCGCTACTTCCGCCGGGGTGGCGGACGGGGGGTTAGCGATTATCTTCCGGAGGATGGCTGGAGGTGTGCGATAGCGATCAGATATCGACACGGCTCGCGGGAGATATTCTCGAATACGCAATCCGCGGGCTCGCCGAAAGCGAGGCAGTCGCCGGCGGCGAGGTTATGGATGAGATCGCCTTCCTGCAGCCTGAGGGTTCCGGACAGCATCCAGAGTTGCTGATGCTGGAAGGCGTATGCGGCAGCCGGATAGGCGACACGGGCGCCGGCCGGCATTTCGACCTCGGTCAGCCTGAGCACAGCTGACGACCGGGGCGACAGGGCGCGCCGCGAATAGCCACTCTCCGGATCGGTCCAAAGCGGCTGATCGGAAAGGCTCGTCAGTCGGCTGGTGTCTTGCCCGCCGCCGCTGAGAAGGTCGGACAGGGGTATGCCGAACGCGCCCGAAAGCTTGCCGAGAACAACTGCTGTGGCGTTGACCTCGGCACGCTCGATCTTGCTGATCATGGCGGGCGAGACGCCGGATTGATCCGCGAGCTGGCCGAGGGACCATGCCCGCGCCTTGCGTTCGATCTTGACCCGATCAGCAAGGGCTCTTGTCAAATTATCCATCATATGAGATGATTCTATCATATGGTGGAGTCTCTGGAAAGTTTGGGCGAAAGCCTGTCGATCGCCGATCTGCGCGAGTCCGATCTGCCGGCCGCCCTTGCCATCTATAACGACGTGATCGCTACGACGACGGCGGTTTATTCCGAGACGCCCGTTACCGCGGACTATTGGGCGCGCTGGTTTGCCGAGCGCCGGGAGCGCGGCTTCCCCGTGCTGGCCGCGTACAAGGATGGAGAGCTCATCGGCTTCGGCAGCTACGGCGAATTCCGGCCATGGCCTTGCTATGAGCCGACCGTCGAGCACAGCGTCCATATCCGCGCTGATCGCCGCCGCCACGGCGCGGGCACTCGCCTGGTGCAAGCGCTGATGGACCGCGCGGTTGACGCCGGGAAACATGTCATGATCGCCGGAATCGATGCCGAGAACGCGTCATCCCTGGCGCTTCACGCAAAGTTCGGATTCGTTGAAGTCGGGCGGCTCCCCGCTGTCGCCCGCAAGTTCGGCCGCTGGCTCGACCTCGTCTATCTCCACCGCAAGCTTTAGCTGCAGCTCAGACCAGCACGAGATCCGCCAGCATCCCGGACACCTGAGCGATCACGATCCGTACCCACATGCACCGCCCGGCGACCAGGCCAGAACAGGCTTGCTTGCGGGAAAGCCCGGCCGAGTACCGGTATCCGAGCGTTTCCCGGCCATATCGTCCGACTGAAAAACCTCGCGATAACAGCAGCTGAAGCGCCACACTTCACAAATCGGCACGCAATAAAGTTTCCCTTTACAATGCTGCGACTGCACCATTACGATGGTGCAACGCAGCAATTAAGAAACTTGGAGAGGCAATTATTTGACATCATTGATCGATGGAGCGCGGGGAAAATGGGCGCTCCCATCGGCACCAAGGGGGCATATGACGATGGCAAAGATTCTCTCCACTCACCTCATGGTTCGTGCTGCGATGCAGCATAAAGACCTTCGCAGCCCGCTCAGCCTGATCGCTGCCAGCTTGCTTGCCTGCACCGCGCTGACGGCGCCGGCCTGGGCGCAGGACAAGCCCGCCCTCGAGGAGCCCAAGCCGGAGGACGACATCGTCATCACCGGGTCGCTCGACGCGTTGCCGGTCAAGGACGTCGGATCGGTCTATGGCTTCAACAAGACGCTGGTGGAGACACCGCGCTCGGCGTCGACCGTCAGCTCCGAGCAGCTCGATCGCTTCGGCATCACGCAGATCTACGATCTGGTCTCTCAGGTGCCGGGCACCTTCACCAGCTCGTTCTTCGGCACCGGCGGCGCACTCGACATCCGAGGCACGCCGGGCGAGGTCTATTTCCGCGGCATGCTGCGCCTTGAGAATCCCGGCAACTATCCGACCCCGATCGGCGCGGCCGACCGTATCGACATCGTCCGCGGCCCGGCCTCGCCGATCTACGGCCCGTCCAAGACCGGCGGCTACATGAATTTCGTGCCCAAGACAGCGCGCGCGGCCAACGGCACCTATGCCGCCAAGCCTTCGGGGTTCGTCAGCTACGACGGCGGCAGCTGGAGCAGGAACCTGCTCAAGGCGAGCGTGACCGGTCCGGGCAAGGTCGGCGATCACGAATTCGGGTACAGCCTTTACGGCGAGTTCGAGGATTCGGGCAGCTATTATCGCAACATCCACACCCATGACGTGCTGCTGTCGGCGGCGTTCGACACCGACATCACGTCGAACCTGCGTGCCGAATTCGGCGGTATGTATCAGCGGTTCAGGGGCCAGCAGAACAGCGGCTGGAACCGCCTTACCCAGGATCTTGTCGACAACGGCACCTACATCACGGGCAACGCTGGGACGGGGCTAGATGGCATCATTCCGGGAACCACTCCCGACGGCAAGCTCTCACGCGAGGAAGTCTATGCCGCGAACGGCGGCAAAGGCCTCACCATCTTCGGCTCATTCGGTTGCGGCGTGTTCAATCCCGGTCCGACCGGCTACACCAATACGTGCCTCACCACGAACTATCCGGATCTGGCGCTGATTAATCCCGGAACGACGAAGCTTAGCCCCAAGGACACGCTGACAGGAGTGGGCGACAGGCTCGATAACGACCAGAAGACGGCGTATTTCGACCTGATCTGGAGCGGCGGCGGCGACCTGGAGATCAAGAACCAGATATTCTACGACGGCACGAGCAATCTGAACGAGAACCTTTATGGCTTCTCACAGGTCATCCATTCCTATGTGCTGGAAGACAAGATCGTCCTGGCTGACAGCTTCGACACCTCGGCCGCCAAAATCTCGTTTCAGGCGTCACCGTCGCTGCGGCTCACCCACTTCAAGTTCGGCGATGACTTCGGCGCCGAATTCTGGAACCGCCCCGACATCACCACCGGGTACACTGCGGCATCCACCCGCCTGCTGTCGTCACAATGCGGTTGCGACTATTCGGACTATCTGAACGGGCACTATCTCGACTTCGGGCTTGCCGGACTTGTCGATGTCGATTTTGGCTTCGGCCTCGATATCATCGGCGGCCTTCGTTGGGACCATGTTTATGCCAAGTCCGTGGCTGACCTGGCGAAATATGACCCCACCGGCAGGCCGGCTCCCAACAGCCCTGCCGCGGGCGCCAGCGGCACTGACAGCGGCTGGTCCTGGAACACCAGCATCTCGTACAAGACGCCGATCGGGCTTATTCCCTATTTCACCGCGTCGCGACAATCGACGATCGTCGCGGGCGAAGGCGCCGAGGTTCAGCCGACTGCCATCGCCTCGGGCACGTTCCTGTCCGCATCCACGCTCTACGAGGCCGGCGTGAAGGGCGAATTCCTCGACAAACGGCTCTATGCCGCGGTTTCCGTTTACAAGCAGGAGCGTACCGACGTCGTCTCCGATAGCCCGCTGACAAACCAGGTCATCAAGACGAGGGGTGTCGAGGCGGAACTGCGCTGGTCGGTGGATCGGCACCTGCTGGTGACCGCCAACTACACGTACATCGACGTGGTCAACAAGGCAGCCCTGGATGTGGGACTGAGCGGGGCAGGGTATTTCAACTATTTCGGCATCGGCGATCTCGTCAATGCCGCCACGCCATCACTGTACCTGGGTGGCAGCGAGATCGGCTTTGTCTATCCGAAGACCAACGCGCAGGCGCGCCGCCCGGGCATTCCGCACGACGTCGTGTCGGCGACCGCGACCTATGCTTTCGACAACGGCATCGCGATCAACGGCGATCTCTCGCACGTCGATTCGACCTATTCGAGCTATGCGCAAAAGGTGAAGCTGCCGTCTTACTGGCTGCTCAACCTCGGTGCGTCGTTCAAGACCGGGCCCTGGCAACTCCGTGTCGTGGTCAAGAACGTCAACAATGCGCGCTATTTCCGCGCCGGTGGGCAGGACCTTTTCGGTGCCGATATCGCCCTGCCGCAGTTGCCGCGCAATGTTCAGGCGACGATCAAATACTCGTTCTGATCGGCTCCGGATGCGGGGCCTCGCAGGCCCCGCATCCCTTTCCCTGAGGTGCGACACGTAGCTGGTGCCGCGCCTCCAACATCGAAAGAATGCGTGATGCGCTTTCTGAGCCGGGCCGTGATGCTCGCCTTTGCCTGCTTTTCGCTCTCTGGCCAGAGCGTGGCGCGTGGGGCGCCGGGTCACCGGGCGATCGCCGGGAGCGTGAGCAACTGCGTTCCCGGCGGCCCGTGCACGCATCCATTGCCGGTGCGTGTCGTTATCGTCACGATGTTCGAGATCGGCGCGGACACTGGTGACATGGCCGGCGAATTCCAGCTGTGGAAGGAACGGCGCCACCTCGACACGCGGATTCCGTTTCCGCAATCGCATCATGATCTCTGGTACGATCCGGCGACGCAAACGCTCGGCATGGTCACGGGCATGGGCAACATCAAATCGGCGACCGCGACCTTGGCGCTTGGGCTCGACCAGCGCTTCGATCTGCGGCGCGCTTATTGGCTGGTCGCCGGCATCGCAGGGATCGATCCGGCCCGGGGATCGGTAGGATCAGCGGCATGGGCGCATTATCTCGTCGACGGCGATCTCTCCCACGAGATCGATGCGCGAGAAATGCCGAAGGACTGGAAATCTGGCTATTTCCCGCTGCATAGCAACGGCCCCGACGACCCCGCCCCGCCGGTCTTCGAAGGCGAGATGTTCGAGATCAATCCGGCGCTCCAGCAATGGGCCTATGCGCTCACCAAGGATATCAAACTGCCTGATGACGCGGGCATCCAGGCAGAACGCGCGCGCTATACCGATACGCCGATGGCGCAGCGACCGCCGTTCGTGCTGAAAGGCGACCAGCTTGCGGGATCGACCTACTGGCATGGCAAACTGCTCACCGAATGGGCGCGCGACTGGACGAAATACTGGACGGGCGGGAAGGGCGAGTTCGTCACCTCGGCGATGGAGGAGACCGGGACCTATCAGTCGATCCTCTATCTCGACCGGGTCGGGCGCGTGGACAAGAACCGCTTCATGGTGCTGCGCGCGGGCAGCAACTACACGATGCAGCCGCCGGGGCTGACTGCGGCGGAAAATCTGCAGCGCGAGAATGGCGGCTATGCGGGCCTGCACGCCGCGCTGGAGAGCCTCTACATCGTCGGATCCAGGGTGATCGACGAGATCGAGACCCATTGGGATCGGTATGAGAAGGCGGTGCCGAAGCCCCGCGCCACTGACGATGGCTGAAAGCTGACGGACCGCGCGGCTGCGACATTGCTGCAACGGTCAGCGGACGAAGCGACCGAACCGGGCCAAACTCACGCCGCGGCGGCTTGATACTGATTACGCGCATGTTACGGTTTGATGCGAATTCCGGGGCACGCGGAATCGCGCAGGTGGGATGCCCGACCTTTTTTGGGGATGACCATGTTCGTTTCGTCGCGTCGCGTATCCACGCTTCTCCACCCGCTCCTCGCCGGGGCCTCGCTGCTGGTGATCGCCGGCGCACTTCCCGCTACAGCCGCTGCCGCCGAGCCGACCGAGGAGGCCGCGCCCGCGCTCGATCAGGACAATGGCGACATCATCGTCACCGCGACGCGCCGCGCTGAATCGAGCAAGGACGTGCCGGTCGCCGTCACCTCTATCTCGGGCGAGAAGCTCGCCGTGCTGAACGCGAGCGGCCTCGATATTCGCTTCCTTTCGTCGCGTACGCCGAGCCTCCAGATCGAATCCTCGTTCGGCCGCACCTTCCCGCGCTTCTATATCCGCGGCCTCGGCAATACCGATTTCGATCCCAATGCGGCGCAGCCGGTCTCGGTGGTCTATGACGATGTCGCGCTCGAAAGCCCGATGCTCAAATCCTTCCCGGTGTTCGACCTGGCGAGCGTCGAAGTGCTGCGCGGGCCGCAGGGCACGCTGTTCGGTCGGAACACCCCGGCGGGCGTGATCAAGCTCGACTCAGCGAAGCCCGACGATAGCAAGCCCGGCGGCTATGCCAGCGCATCCTGGGCGACCCATGACACAATCAACGCCGAAGCCGCGCTGAACCTGCCGCTTGGCGGTGGCTGGGCGTTCCGCGCCTCAGGCATCCTCCAATACCGTGACGACTGGGTGACCAACACCGCACCGACCGGCGGAGCCGACAAGAAGCTCGAAGGCTATCGCGACATCGCCGGGCGCTTCCAGCTCGGCTATTCGAGCGGCGATTTCAACGCGCTGCTCAACGGGCATGTCCGCGATCTCGACGGCACCCCGCGCGTGTTCCGCGCCGGCCTGATCAAGTCGGGCAGCAATAATTTCACCCCGGGCTTCGACCCGAGCAAAGTGGGGATCGACGGCTATACCAGCCAGTCGCTGACCCAATGGGGCACCAACCTGCGCCTCGACTATCATTTCGAAGGCGTCGGCACGCTCTATTCAGTGACCGCGTTCGAAAAGGCCCGGGTCGAGAGCACGGGTGATATCGATGGCGGCAATACCTATAATTTCCCGACCGGTGCGCTGAACGATGCTCTGTTCCCCAGCAATACGGGCGGCGTGACGCGGCCCGAGGAGTTCAGCCAGGAAATCCGCTTCGCCAGCGACGACATGAACGGTGTGCGGCTGCTCGGCGGCGCTTATTATTTCCACCAGAAGCTCAATTATTCCGAGTTCGACTACAGCTATCCGCCGACGACCCGCGCGGCCAATCTGGACCAGGACATCGAGCACCGCGACACCAACGAGAATTACGGCGTGTTCGGCTCGATCGAGTGGAAGGCGATCGACTGGCTCACGTTGCGCGCCGGCATGCGCTATTCGCATGACCATAAGGACGACCGGATCACTGGCTATGGTCCTGGATTCGCGATCAGCGTGCCCAACGTAGGCGGTGTGATCGTGCCGCTGCGTGCCGTTGCAAACGCGAGCGACGTCACCTGGGATGTCAGCGCTACGATCGCGCTGTCGAAGAACATCAACTTCTACGAGCGCATTGCGACTGGCTACCAGGGCCCTGCGATCCAGGATCGCGTGACTTTCGGCAGCGTCCAGAATGTTGCCAAGAAGCAGACCACGATTTCCGGCGAGGCCGGTTTCAAGGGCAGCTTTGCCGGCGGCAAGATCCATTTCGACATCGACGGCTATCTGTGGAGCACCAAGGACCTGCAGATCACCGCGGTCGGCGGGGCGACCAACTCGGCGCATCTCTTCAACACCAATGCCATCGGCTCCGGCGTCGAGGCCGAGTTCGACGCGCGGCCGATCCCCGAGCTGACCCTGACTGCCGGCGGAAGCTACAACTTCACCAAGATCGACGACGCCAGGATCGCTGTCGGCGTGTGCGGCGCCACCGTCGGCTGCCATGTGCTCAACCCGCTGACGCCGGCGGGCACCGCGCTGATCAATGGCAATCCGCTTCCCCAGGCGCCGAAATGGGTGGCGAACGTCACCGCCCGCTACGGCGTGCCGATCGGCGACGGCGAGGCCTATGTCTATACCGACTGGGCGTATCGCAGCACGATCAACTATTTCCTGTACGACGCGCTTGAATTCCGGGGCCGTCCGCTGCTCGAGGGCGGGCTCAAGGTCGGATACAAGATGCACAACGGGATCGAGGTTGCCGCGTTTGCGCGCAACATCACCAACCAGATCCGCAGCATCAGCGCGATCGACTTCAACAACCTCACGGGCATGATCAACGAGCCGCGGATCATCGGCGGCGAGGCGAAGTTCAGCTTCTAAAGCCCTATATCTTATCGCGACGATCTGGCCGCTGCCTCGCAAAGGGTGGCGGCTTTTTCGTTGCCCTCTGTGTTTCGGCACTGGCGTGACGCGATTCCGTGCTAATCATCACTACCGAACTCGTGCCGCACTGGAATTGCCCTATGACTGATCCCTTCACCACCTGGTCACGGCTGAGCTCGGCATGGTTCGAGATGGCCCAAACGGGCGTGAAGGCATCGCGCATGGTGGAGACGTCGCGGCAGATCGCCACAGCGCGGACGGACATGATCAGCACCGCGATGCGCACGCCGCTGCAGGGCGATTATGCCGAGCTGGGGCGGATGGTGCCAGAGAAGATGGTGGCGTTCGGCAAGGCGGCGAGCGTTGTGGGCGACGAATGGCTGTCGATGCAGACCGCCTTCATCGCCGAAGCGCAGGTGGCGACTGCGATGACCTTGCGCGGCCGGCCGCCGACCGCGGCTGAATGGGCTACCCAGGCGACGCGGAGCATGGCGTTCACGACCCGGACGGTCGAACGGCTCGCCGGACTGGCAGGTCTGGCGCTGGCGCCGATCGACGCCACGGTGAAGGCCAATGCCCGGCGGTTGAAGAGTGCGAAGACTCGCTGAACGCCAGCCTGCATCTTTCCCGACTGACGGCCCGTATCTCCCGCATCGGGGCGCTTGCCCCTGCCATTTGGGTCCGTAGCGGTGCCAGTTCCCGGCACCAGCCCGGGGTGGTAGGATGAGGCGAGCCGACTCGATCACGAAGACGGCGACCCAGCGGAGGCGACATCTATGGCCACCCGATATCCCTTTTACCTGCTCCTCGCGTTGGGCGCGGCGTGGCTGACGGCACCACCGGCTCTGGCGCAGGCTGATCCGGCGGCGGCGCTCGACCAGCTCTCTCAGGCAGCGACGGGAACCGGGCCGGGCGCAGCGCTTGCCCGCCAGCAGATCCGCAGCGGAGACCTGACCGGTGCGGCTGCGACGCTCGAGCGGGTGCTGATCAATCATCCCGATGCCGGCGAGATCCTGCTGCTCCATGCGAGTGTGCTTTGCCGCCTCGATGACCCCAATGGCGCGCGGCTCGAGATCGATGAAGTGCGCGGTCGGTCGGTCCCCGGGCCGGCCTGGGCTGAAGCGAATGCGGCCTGCGGGCCGATTGGCCGTCCGGGGCGGGGGAACTGATCATGACCAACAGCACAGGCACGCGGGCACGCTTCCTCACCCTCGCCATTGCGGTATCGCTGGCGGGCACGGCGATCGCGGCGGGGCAGCCGCAGATCGTCGGCATCAACGCAGCGGTTTTGAACAATGTGCGCATCCGCAGCGCCGGGGCGCCCCAGGCACATGCCGCGGTGGTGCGGCAGCGGGTCGCGCTCAACGATGAGGTCCAGACCGGCGGCCGGAGCCAGCTTCAGGTGCTGCTGCTCGACAAGACGACCTTCACGGTCGGCGCCAATGCGCGATTGACGATCGATCGCTTCGTCTATGATCCCAATCGCAGCACGCGCTCGCTGGCGGCCTCGGTGACCAAGGGCGCCTTCCGATTCATCTCGGGTCGGCCCGATGCCGCCGGCAGCACCTCGGTCCGCACCCCGATCGCCTCGATCGGTATACGCGGGACGATCTTCGAGGGCGTGGTCGGCGAGGAAGCGGCGCGGATCGCCGCCGGCGAGCCCGGAGTGGGGCCGCGCGTACGCAGCGATCCGGCGACCGCTTCGCTGATCATCCTGCGCGGCCCCGGTCGCGGGACTCAGGGCAGGGTGCGGCCGGGCGTCATCGATGTCACCGCCGCTGGTCGGACGGTGACGATCGATCGGCCAATGCTCGCGGTTTATGTGCCCGCCGCCGGCAGGGCGCCGATCGGTCCGTTCGTGATCTCGCCGCCGGGGCTCCAGCAGGTCCAGGCATTGATCTTCCCGGGCGTTGCCCAGGCGATGGCGTTCGAACCGAACAGCCGCACTGGAACCGGCTTCGTGCCGACCGATCGCAGCGGCCGGCCGCCGCGCTATCCCGGCTATCGCCCGCCGGGCGGCAATCCGGACGACTATCAGGGGCCGGGTGGCTATCCGGGCCAGGGCGGTTTCCCTGGGCCGGGCCGTTTCCCTGACCTGCCGCCCACCGATCAAGGCCAGATGAGCCAGGATCCAGCGGGCCAGGGGCAGGCTGGTCAGGGCCAGAAGAGTCCGGATCCAGCGGGTCAGGGCCAGCCATCGGGCCAGGGTCAACAGCCGGGTCAGGGCAAACCGAAAAAGCCAAACCCGCAGCCACAGTCAGCCATCCAGGCACCGGCTCCAAGTCCGACGCCTACGCCCACACCGACACCGAAATATCCGGGCAAGCCCTGAGGGTTAGTGGCCGTCCACCGCGACAGCCGGCGCCTTGGCTGCCACCGGCACGTCGGCCTTCGGCTTCGCAGCGAGCGGCGGCTTGATCGTCAATGAGACCTGCGGGGGCGGGATGCGTGTCGCGCCAGGCAGGCTCTCGAGCTTGAAACTGTCTGCCGGCTTGCTGGCGACCGGCACCAGCACCTGAAGCTTCATGCACTGGCTGAAATCGGCGCGCCTGAACTCGCCGCAATTCCACAAGGCCTTGTCATAGCCATGCGCCTTGTCGCGCAGATAGCTGAACGACATGGTCGCGATCTGGCTCGCCTGGAGCGGGAGCGCGCCGGGCGTTTTGGCCTTGTTCGTCCAGCCCATCACCTTGCAGTAGAGCCGGTCCCCGCAGGTCCGCGTCGCGAGCAGAGCATAAGCGTCGGGCGGCATTTTGGGATCGAGCGTGAGGAGGAAGCTGTTGGTGTCGCTCGGCAGCGCTGCCGAAACCGGAGCGTCTGAAGCTGCGGCGGCTGCTTCCTCGGCTGAGACTTCCGCGAGAGCCTCGCCCGATTTATGCGCATCTGACCACAAGGCCATGGCCGGGATCACTGGCTCTTCGGCTGAGACATGGCGATTGAAGGCAGGGGGCGTGCCCCACCAGCCGGTCCAGCGGAAGAACAAATGGGTGTGGACCGCCGCGACCTTGTCCAGGCTCGACTGCCAATAGGGCACCACCCAATCGGTATGATAATGGGTCGAATAGCCGACCGGCTTGTAGACGGACCCGTTCAGTGCGGCGGTGGCGGTGGCGCGGGCGCGGGTCCAGTAGATCTCGGGCCATGTATGGCCGGCAAGCGCGCCGTCACAGGTGAAGGTGAACTGGCAGCCGGTCGATCGCTCCGATCCCTGGAACACCACGCCGCAGATCGTTTTAGGGAAGGCGGGGTGACGGGCACGGTTGATCACGACCTGGGCAACCGCGCGCTGGCCTTCCGCATCGTCGCCTGCCTCATACAGGACAGCGGCGGCGAGGCAGTCGATCGCGCGCGCGCGCTGCTCATCGCTGCCGACGAATTTGAAAGGCCGGGCGGCGGGGTTGGGGCCAGTCGAGAAAGGCACGGTCGCGTTGAAGGCGCGCGCGTCGCCGGGGTCGAGATCCTGGAAGGCGACTGGCTCGACCGGTGGGAGCTCGGCCTTGGGCACCACGCGCTGCGGCACCAGCTTCACATGGCGATGCGGGACGACTGGCGGCGCGTGCATGACGATCAGCAACGGCGCGGCAATCGCCACGACAGCGATCAGCAGCGACAGGAGCCACAGGCCCGCGCTCGGCTTGGCTGGCTGGGTTGGGAGCTCAGTCATGAGTCAGTTCAGCGGTCGGTTGAACAATGCAGGGGGAGGATCAAACAATGCTCCTGACGATCAGCGGACGCGCGTGTACCCCAGAATGCTTCGAATGCGAAATGGTTCGCGGCGGGTGGAATGACCGCCTTATCCCACCGGTTCGAGTCTCGATTCTAGACATGGGTTAAAGCGTCGACCTCGTTTCAGGAATGGCCGTTGGGGAGATCGGCCGTCCGAGTCGCGGCGCGGTGAGGCGAGATCGAGGCGACTGCACGTCGCTGTTTGCCACTGCTTATATCGCTAGCGCTGGTTGACGCCGCGGCAGGGGGTAGGGGAATTGATGCTGCCAGGAAAGGACCTTTCCCGGCGGAGGCCGGGCGCCTGGTTGCAGGGACGTCGCAACCGAATCCCGGCCTCAATCCGGAAGAGCTTCAATGAAAGATGCAGGGCGGTGGGTTCCGAAACCAAGCCGGCCGGCCGCGCTCGACCCTAGATCCGCGCGCCTCGTGACCCATCCGCGTGACATATTATCTTGATCTAAATCAGCCTCTTATTTCGGCCAGAACCCGGTCGCTTCGCACACGTCCCACTGGTCTGCTGCCTTGATATGACAGGCCTGATCATCTCGCGAGCAGGCTGCGAACACCGCCGTATAGTGTTTGTAGCAAGCCACAGGCGCGCCATCCCCGGGCACGCTCACCGCCGCCGGAACCGGGATCGCCTGCGTCGTCGCGACCGCTGGAATCACCTTCGGCGCAACGATTTCGGCAGAGATCGCAGCGGACGCTTCGCCCGCCCGGTGCCCGAACAGCATCGGCCATACCTGTAGCAGCACCAGCATCACGCTGACGCAAATCATCGCCTTGCGCATTTCGCTTCCCCCGCGATGCCCCCGCATCGCAGAAGGAATATAGCGGAGGCGGATAGTTTGCGCGAGATTAACTTGCGCGAGAACCGCTCAGCTTTCGGGCAGGAAATCCGGTACCGAAAGATAGCGCTCCCCGGTGTCATAATTGAAACCGAGCACCCGTACGCCATCGGGTAGATCAGGCAATTTCTGCAGGATCGCCGCCAGCGTCCCACCGGAACTGATGCCGACCAGCATGCCTTCCTCAGTCGCCGCGCGGCGCGCCATGTCCTTGGCGACGGCTGCATCGACCTTGATCACGCCGTCAATCGCCTGGGTATGGAGATTGGCGGGGATGAAGCCGGCGCCGATGCCCTGGATCGGGTGCGGGCCGGGCTGGCCGCCCGAAATGACCGGCGATGCTTCGGGCTCGACCGCATAGACCTTGAGGTGCGGCCATTCCTTCTTCAGCGTCTCGGCGACGCCGGTGATGTGGCCGCCGGTCCCGACCCCGGTGATGATCACGTCGATCGGCGAATCGCGGAAGTCGTTCAATATCTCCTGCGCGGTGGTGCGGGCATGGACGGCGACATTGGCGGGGTTCTCGAATTGCTGCGGCATCCAGCTGTTCGGCGTCTGCGCGATCAGCTCGAGCCCGCGCTCGATTGCGCCCTTCATGCCCTTTTCGCGCGGCGTGAGATCGAAGGTCGCGCCATAAGCCAACATCAGCCGGCGGCGCTCGAGCGACATGCTTTCGGGCATGACGAGGATCAGCTTGTACCCCTTGACCGCGGCGACCATCGCCAGACCGACACCGGTATTGCCGCTGGTCGGCTCGATGATCGTGCCGCCGGGCTTAAGGTCGCCCGATGCCTCGGCCGCCTCGATCATGGCAAGCGCGATCCGGTCCTTGATCGAGCCGCCCGGGTTCGAGCGCTCGGACTTGATCCACACCTCCGCGCCCGGGAACAGCTTCTGCACGCGGATATGCGGTGTGTTGCCGATCGTCTCGAGGATCGTGTTGGCTTTCATCGTGCTGCCTCCATCTCAATGTCTGACGCGTCTTGCGGTGTTGTGGGTGGGTCGAATGTCTTGGCGTTGCGAATGGCTGGGAAGAGATAGGTCCAAAGGATCGTCACGACAATCGCGCCGCCGCCGCCGACCAGCACTGCGCCGACCGGCCCGAGCATCGAGGCGAGGAAACCCGATTCCGCCTCGCCGAGCTCATTGGACGCTGAAATGGTCAGTTGCGAGACAGCCCCAACCCGGCCGCGCATCTCGTCGGGCGTGTAGAGCTGGATCAGCGACTGGCGGATATAGACCGAGAACATGTCGGCCGCGCCCGCGATCGCCAAAGCGATCAGGCTGAGCGGCATCACCTCCGACAGGCCGAAGGCCACGGTCGCGCTGCCATAGACCAGAACGGCGCCGAGCATCTTCGGCCCGACATTGGTCTTGATCGGCCGGAACGAGAAGAAGAGGGCGGTTACGGCCGCGCCGAAGGCAGGCGCTCCCGCGAGCAGGCTCAAGCCCCTTGGCCCGACATGCAATATGTCATGGGCATAGATCGGCAGCACGGCGCTGGTACCGGCGAGGAACACAGCGAACAGATCGAGCGTGATCGTGCCGAGGATCATCTTGTTATGGCCGACATAGGCAAGGCCGTCGGCGATCTGCCTGAGCGGATGCGCATTGGCGATCTTCGTGGTGCGCGGCACCGGCCCGATCAGCAACAGGCAGAGGAACGCCACGCCGAACAGCCCAGTCGCGAGGAAATAGGCAGCGGAGGGAGCGATCGAGTAAGCGAAGCCGCCGATCGCCGGGCCGATGATCGTGCCGACCTGCCATGAGATCGAGCTGAGCGCGATCGCGGTCGGCAGCACTTCGCGCGGCACCAGATTGGGCGCCAGGGACGAGAAGGCCGGGCCGGCAAAGGCGCGGGCGACGCCAAGCAACACCGCAACCGAGAACAGCACCGGCAGCGTCATCCAGCCTTCATAGGTCGCCATGGCCAGAATCAGCGCGCATAATAGCTGAAGCGAGACCGTGCACCGCGTGATCAGCCGGCGGTCGAAGCGATCCGCCACCAGGCCAGTTACGGGCGTCGATACGAACAGGGGTACGAACTGGAGCAGCCCGATCAGCCCGAGCTGGGCAGCGGCGCCCGCCGGGGACATGGTCGTGCGGGCGATGGTATAGGTCTGCCAGCCGATCACGATGATCATGCCGTTCTGCGCCAGCGTCATCATGAAGCGTGCGAGCCAATAGGCGCGGAAATTGGCGATGCGTAAGGGGTGCGGGGGCGACTCCATCACGGGTGCCTTTAAGCGCCCGATCCTGCGCGCGGCAATCTTCTTTCCTTGGGCGGGTCAAACTTCTGATGTGCCCGAAAGGTTCGCGGCGCGGACGGCCCAGGCCGCCCGCGCCGCGCCCCCGTCACTGATATTTCACCGCTTTCACCATGCACATCAGGTTATGATAGGCGACCAGCCGGAGGTCGAAGAAACCACCATCATCCGTGTCGCCAAGGATCCCCTCGATCACCGTCACCAGCGCATTGGAGACGTCGTTCGCAACCTGCGCATCGGTATTTGCATCCGGCACCTGGCCGTCCGCCAGCTTGGCCCAGATCACCTCCGTGTTGCCGGTTTCGCCGTACTGGATGGTCTGTACCGAGGCCTGCGCTGCGACCAGATGATGGTCACGGTTGAACACGGCGATCAGTACCAGATGATCATCCTTGCCCGACCTTTTATGGTCGGTCTTGGACGATACCATGATCGCCCAGTCGTCGCGGCATCGAGTCACATCGTGCCACCAGGTCTGGTAGCTGTTGCCATCGAGCTTATAGCCCATTGTCTGGCCGTCATTGAGCTCCCAGCCGTGATGATTGGGATCATAATCGTCGAGTATGATCAGGCTCTCGACGTACATCGCATCGCCGAACGCATTATGGTCGAAGCTTATCTGCGCCATGGTCTGTCTCCTGGAATATGGGGGGCTCAGACGGTGACCGAGACGCACGCCCGGTTCATTTCGGCCGCCACCACCGCGGGGAAATTCAGCCTCCCGCCGTCATCGGTGAATTTGCGGATTCCTGCCGTGATCTTGTTGAAGACTTTCACGAAGTCGTCGATGTCCTCGATGACCTCGGCCGCGACGCCCAGCGACTCTCCACCGCTCTCCGGCGCACTGATCAGGCCAAGTAGCGCGACGGTGATGTCGACATCCGCGACCAGCCATGACGGGATCGTCAGCGGCCCGCTATCCTCGAAGGTGACCGCCATGTCGGTCCGGAGCAGACTGCCGTCTGTGTCGAAGGTCATCGTCGCGGTCGCGTGATCGTCCTTGCTGAGTTCGGTGCCGATGATGTGGTCGATCGACAGCGTCACCACCAGCTGGCCCGCGCTGTTGAGGCCGGCGGTGCTCTTGTTCGCGTCCTTGCCGGGAATGTAGACGCGGTACTCCGCATCCTGGCTCGTGAATTTGATTGCGTTGCCGTTCTGGTCATTCCCGGCGGTCACGCCGTTCCTGCTCAGAAAGGTGTCGTTACTGAAGCCGATAGTCATGCTTCTCTCCTGCGAATGAAGCCGCGCCTATCCGGGGCGCCGGCGGCCGAACTTCTGGGATTCGCGGGCGAAACGATCAAATTCCTGTTGCGGGCCGATCCATACGCCGTTGATATGGCTGCGGAGCGCCGCGTCCGTCGCGCTTCGCCGCATGTGCCTGCACGCAGAAACATACACCGGGGAATGTTTGCGATGATGCTGATCGACGTCCGCGCGCTCGAGATCTTCCGTGCGATTGCCGATACCGGCTCGGCGACGCGCGCCGCCGAGCGGCTCCATACCACCCAGCCAAGCGTCACCCGCACGATCCTCGCCTTCGAGCAGGCGTGTGGGTTCAAGCTGTTCGAGCGAGGCCGTTACGGCATGGCACTCACCGAGCCGGGCCAGGTGCTGCTCGCCTCGGTTGAACGCAACTTTGCAGGCCTGCGCACGATCCAGAACACGATCCGCGAATTGAAGGCTGGCCTTCATGGCGCGCTCACCGCCGCTGCGATCCCGGTGCTTGCGGAGGGCGAGTTCGGGGCGCTGGTCGGCGCCTTCATGAAGGAACATCCCCAGGTGCGGGCCGATCTGCGGGTCACCGCACCCGACCTTGTGCTCAAGGACATCATAACCGGCGAGGTCGATTTCGGCGCGGTGATCGGCCCCGCACCGCCTGGAATCGATCTCGCCACGCTGGCGATCGGTCGCCGGACGATGGCCGTCGCCGTAGCGCCGGGCCATCGACTCGCTGAGCGCACCAGCGTCCATTTCCGCGAGCTTGACGGGCTCCCGTTCGTGCTCACCGTCCGCTCGCACAATAGCAGCGTCGCGGTCGAGGCGATGATCAGCGAGTTTCGTATCCAGCCCTCGATCGTCCATGAGGCCGGCACCCAGCGCACCGCCGCCGAGCTCGTTCGTAACAGCGATGCGGTTGGCTTCCTCGATTATGAGATCATCGCCACGCTGCCGCCCGGCTCGGTCGTCGCTGTCGTGCTCGAGCCCGAGGTCGCCTGGCCGATCAACCTGCTCTATCGCCGCGACCGCAAGCCTTCCCCGGTGTTCGCTGCCTTTCGGGAATGGCTGGAGGGAAGGACGCCGACTGCGTGCGGCCGTCCGGATGGAGACTGAGGATCGGGCAAAAACAGCACGTTGCGTCCGGGTGAGCCGGTAGGCATGCAGTCATCCACGGCACTCAGCCAATGTTGATGCGTTGGGCGATTGAAGTCGATGCAGGATCGGGCCTATAGGCGCGCTTCCTCCCCTACGGAAACGAGGTTTCGCGCACGTGGCCAAAGCCCCCGCATCTCGCAAAAGCGAGCCCCTGACGCCCAATCGTGAGCGTCCTGACGAACCCACGCCCTACAAGGCCTCAAGTGCCGAATTGCTCGAATTCTACAAGCAGATGCTGCTCATCCGGCGCTTCGAGGAGAAGGCCGGCCAGCTTTACGGCCTTGGCCTGATCGGCGGCTTCTGCCATCTCTATATCGGCCAGGAAGCCGTCGCGGTCGGGCTGCAATCAGCGCTCACCGAAAATGACAGCGTGATCACCGGCTATCGCGACCATGGCCATATGCTGTTGTGCGGCATCCCCCCGCAGGACGTGATGGCTGAGCTCACCGGGCGCCAGGCAGGCATCTCGAAGGGCAAGGGCGGCTCGATGCACATGTTCAGCATCAAGCATAAATTTTATGGCGGCCACGGCATTGTCGGTGCTCAGGTGTCGCTCGGTACGGGCCTTGGCTTCAGCCACAAATACAAGGGCGATGGCGGCGTGTGCCTCGCCTATTTCGGCGACGGCGCGGCCAATCAGGGCCAGGTCTATGAGAGCTTCAACATGGCCGAGCTGTGGAAGCTCCCGGTCATCTATGTCATCGAGAACAACCAGTACGCGATGGGCACGAGCGTCAACCGCTCGTCGGCCGAGGACCAGCTCTACAAGCGCGGCGAGAGCTTCCGCATTCCGGGCATCCAGGTCGATGGCATGGACGTGCTCGCTTGCCGTGGTGCCGCCGAAGAGGCGCTCGCATGGGTTCGTGCCGGCAAGGGGCCGATCATCCTCGAGATGAAGACCTATCGCTACCGCGGCCATTCCATGTCCGATCCGGCGAAATATCGCAGCCGGGAGGAAGTCCAGTCAGTCCGCGACAAGTCAGATCCCATCGATCACGTCAGGAAGCTGCTCGAGGAGCAGGGCGTGAAGGAGGATGAGTTCAAGAAGGTCGATCAGGAGATCAGGAAGATCGTGAACGAAGCCGCAGATTTCGCCGAGCAGACGCCTGAACCGGAGCCAGCCGAGCTCTATACCGACGTGCTGGTGGAGTCCTATTGATGGCGATCGAGATCAAGATGCCGGCGCTCTCTCCGACCATGGAAGAGGGTACACTGGCCAAATGGCTCGTCAAGGAAGGCGACACCGTCAAGTCCGGCGACATCATGGCTGAGATCGAGACCGACAAGGCGACGATGGAATTCGAAGCGGTCGACGAAGGCACGATCGGCGAGATCCTGGTCGCCGAGGGCACTGACGGCGTGAAGGTCGGCACTGTTATCGCGACCTTGAATGCTGAAGGCGAGGAGGCCGCAGCGCCGGCCGCGTCAGCCGCACCAGCGGCCCAGAAGCCTGTCGAAGAGCCTGCTGACCAGAAGACCGAGCCGACCCCCGAGCCGAAGCAGGTCGAGACCGGCGCCCGCCAGATGTACGATGCGGCGAAGCACGATGCCGAGGTCAAGGACCCCGCAATCCCGGCCGGCACCGAGATGGTCAAGATCACGCTGCGCGAAGCGCTGCGCGATGCGATGGCCGAGGAAATGCGCAAGGACGACCGCGTCTTCGTGATGGGCGAGGAAGTCGCGCAATATCAGGGTGCGTACAAGGTAACCCAGGGCCTGCTCGACGAGTTCGGCGACAAGCGCGTCATCGACACGCCGATCACTGAATATGGTTTTGCCGGGGTCGGCACGGGCGCGGCGATGGGCGGGCTTCGCCCGATCGTCGAGTTCATGACCTTCAACTTCGCGATGCAGGCTATCGACCACATCATCAATTCAGCGGCCAAGACCAATTACATGTCGGGCGGCCAGATGCGCTGCCCGATGGTGTTCCGCGGTCCGAATGGCGCAGCGAGCCGCGTCGGTGCGCAGCACAGCCAGAATTATGCTCCCTGGTATGCCGCCGTCCCCGGCCTCATCGTGATCGCTCCCTATGATGCGGCCGACGCCAAGGGCCTGCTCAAGGCAGCGATCCGCACTGACGATCCTGTCGTGTTCCTCGAGAATGAGCTGCTCTACGGGCGGACCTTCGAAGTGCCGGTGCTCGACGATTATGTCCTGCCGATCGGCAAGGCTCGGATCATGCGCGAGGGCAAGGACGTGACGATCGTCAGCTATTCGATCGGCGTCGGGCTTGCGCTCGAAGCGGCCGAGGAACTGGCCGGACAGGGCATTGAGGCCGAGGTGATCGACCTGCGCACGCTGCGTCCGCTCGACAAGGCGACCGTGCTCAAGAGCCTGAAGAAGACCAACCGGATGGTCGTGGTCGAGGAAGGCTGGCCGACCTGCTCGATCAGTTCCGAGATCGTGGCGATCGCGATGGAGGAAGGCTTCGACGATCTCGATGCGCCTGTGCTCCGGGTCAATAACGAAGACGTGCCGATGCCTTATGCTGCCAATCTCGAAAAGCTCGCGTTGGTGAGTGCCGAGAAGATCGTCGCTGCGGTAAAGAAGGTGACGTACCGCTGATCCCGCGGGGCCCGCGCCCGACAAGCTGCGAGACATCTCGGTCAGCAGGGCGCGAGCACTGAATTGGAACCATCGCCGCCCGTCCGCGGCGCGGTGGCGCGATTCAACCGCATCGCTGGATCTGCCATAAGATGCGCACGGGACGTCTCAGAAGCCCGAGCCGCTCTTTCTTATCGTCCGGATCCAGAATGCTGCGCGGAGCGCCATCGATGGTGGCTGCCCTGCGCATTTTCCCTGATAATTCCCTGTTATTCCCTGTTCCGGAGCTGAGTGCGGCGATACGGATTTCCATAAACAATTGTAAATATTCATAAAATTGTGAATTCAGGCTGAGAGCGGCGTCGAGAAAAAATAAAAAATTCCCTGTTCCGCGGAAATAACAGGGAATTTCCACCGCCGCGACGGTGCGGGAGGAACGGTGACCAGTGGTGGCTCTGTCGAACGAAGAAATCAGCTATTGGCCCGAAGCGGCCCGCCGTGCTTCGAGCCAAAGTCGTTCGGCTTTCTCGGGCCCCAATTGGAGCGCGGCGTCATAGGTTGAGCAAGCCGCGTCATTCTGTCCCAAACGGGCAAGCAGGTCAGCGCGGACGACATGCCAGGGCAGGAAATCCGCCAGCATCGTGGAATCAAGCGCATCGACTTCCACCAGCGCCGCCGCGGGCCCGGCAACCTCAGCGAGCGCGACCGCGCGGTTGAGGCGGATGACCGGATCGTCGCGCAGCTCGAGCAGCGCGTCATAGAGGACGAGGATCGATCGCCACGGCGCGGGCTCGTCGCGCGATCGGCGAAGGCACCATTCGGCGTGGATCAGCGCCTGCAGCGTTCGTGCATCGGCCGAGCCAAGGGCAAGCGCGCGGGCGAGGTGGATGCGCCCTTCGGCGATCAGCGCCTTGTCCCACAAGACCGGGTCCTGCCGATCGAGCGGCACCATCATCCCGTCCGCATCGATCCGCGCCGGGCGTCGTGCCTCGGCGAACCGTACTGTCGCGGCGAGCGCCAACACTTCAGGCTCTTGCGGGATCAGGCTGGCCAGCGTTGCGGTGATGCCGAGGATCTCGCGCGCATAGCCGGCATGGCGGCCGGCGCCGCCCGCATCCTCATGCGCCTTGGCATAAGCGATCTCGATGGTGCTGAGCACTGCACTCAGCCTTTCCGCCCATGCCTCCGGTCCAGGCATTTCGAACGGCACGCCGGCATCCACGATCTTGCGTTTCGCGCGCACCAGGCGCTGCGCGAGCGTTGCCTCGGAGATAAGGAAGGCGCGGGCGATCTCGGGTGTCGAGAGCCCGCAGACCAGCTTGAGGGTGAGGGCAGCGCGAGCCTCGGGATGGATCGCCGGATGGCAGCAGATAAAGATCAGCCGCAGCCGTTCGTCGGGGATCAGCGCTGAATCGGCCATCAGCAGATCCTCCGCATTGGGCTCCGGATCGGGCGGGGGCAGGGCGGCGCCCGCGCGGATCGCCTGTTTGCGGAGCGCATCGAGCGCGACGCGGTCGGCGACGCGGAACAACCACGCCGCCGGATCGCGCGGTGGGATCGGCACCCAGGCCGTCATCGCACGGGCGCATGCCTCGGCGAAACCCTCCTCAGCCAGATCGAGGTCGCGGAACCGGGCCGCGAGCGCGGCAATGACGCGGCCCTTATGGTCGCGCGCGGCCCGGTCCAGCGCGGTCATCAGTGGACGATCAGCGGCCGCACCTCGATCGCACCCTCGACGCGGAGCGGCACCCGCTTGGCGATCGCGATGGCGGCGTCGAGATCGGGCGCCTCGATCAGATAATAGCCGCCCAGCTGCTCCTTGGTCTCGGCAAAGGGGCCGTCATGCACGGCCTGCTTGCCGCTTTTGGTGCGCACCGTGGTCGCGGTTGCGGTGGGCATCAGGCCGGCGCCCGAGACCAGGGTCGAACCGAGCTCGCCGACCAGCGCCATGTGGCGCGCGGTGATGTCGCGAAGTTCGGGCGAATCCTGGTTGTCGCCATAACCCGCCTCGTCCTCGTAGATCAGCAGCATATATTGCATGGGTCTTCTCCGTCTTTCGCCGATCGCCTGAATGCGATCGTACCGCGGAGACGGGCGAGGGGGAGCGGATTCGACAGTCCGTGCAAATTTATTTGAGGCGCCTGCCGAGGAGAAGTGGAGATATGACGGTGCACGAGGGGGCATGCCATTGCCGCACAGTGCGGTTCGAGGTGGATTTCGACATAGCCGAACTCACCACCTGCGATTGCTCGATCTGCGTGAAGCGCAACGCGGTGATGACCAAGGTGCCGGAAGACGCGCTGACGGTGACCGCGGGCGAGGACGCGCTCACCCTTTACGAATGGAACACCCGCCGGGCGAAGCATTATTTCTGCAGCCGCTGCGGCATCTATGTCTTCCACCGCAAGCGCGCAGCGCCCGACCATTTCGGCGTCAATATCTTCTGCCTCGAAGGCTTCGACATTGCCTCGGTGCTCATTCGCGCCACGGAGGGCGCGAACATGACTCTCGTCGACGACCCCTATGGCAGCGACGCTTTCGGGAAGCCCGACCAGACCTGATCATAATCCTCATCGAGCGCGCTGGTTTCGAGCGCCTGCTCGGTCGGGGTGAAGACCCAGCGGCTTTCGATCATGAAGGCCATGGTTCCCTCGATCTTGTGCGGCTTGAGCTCAGCCTCGCTTGCGCCCTTCCAGCTCGCGACATCGGGCCCGTGGCCGCTCATCTGATTGTGCAGCGACAAGGCGCCCGGGACGAAGCCGTCGGCCTTGGCATCATAGGCGCCCGAGATGAGTCCCATGCATTCGCTCATCACGTTGCGGTGGAACCAGGGCGGGCGGAACGTGTCTTCGGCGACCATCCAGCGCGGCGGGAAGATCACGAAATCGACATTTGCCGTGCCGGCCACGTCGCTCGGTGAGGTGAGGACGGTGAAGATGGAGGGGTCGGGATGGTCGAAGCTCACCGTGCCGATCGTGTTGAAACGGGCGAGGTCGTATTTCCATGGCGCATAATTGCCGTGCCAGGCAACCACGTCCATCGGCGAGCGGCCGAGATTGGTGGTCCAGAGCGAGCCGAGGAATTTCTGGACGAGCTCGAAATCGCCCTCGCGGTCCTCGAACCAGGCGTCCGGCGTCTCAAAATCGCGCGGGTTGGCAAGGCCGTTCGAGCCGATCGGTCCGAGATCGGGCAAGCGGAAGGGCTGCCCGTGATTCTCGGCGACATAGCCCCGCGCCTTGCCATCGGGCAGGGTAACGCGGAACCGCACGCCGCGCGGGATCAGCGCGATCTCGCGTGGCTTTACGTCGATGCGGCCGAGCTCGGTAAACAGGGTGAGAGCGCCCATTTCCGGCAGAATCAGCAGCTCGCCATCGGCCGAGACGAACGCGCGATCGACCATGTCCTTCGAGGCGCGGTAGATGTGCATCGCGACACCCGCCTGGCTTTTCGGACCATCGCCGGCGACGACCATCGTGGTGAGGCTGTCGAGCCAGTCAGCATCTTCGATATCGAGTGGCCCCCAGCGCAGGCGGTTGGGCGCGAGGGGTTGTTTGCTCAGCCCCGGCGCAAACTGTTTCGCGCCCTCGTATCGGGTAAAGGCGGGATGGGCGGCTGAAGGGCGCAGGCGATAAAGCCATGAGCGCCGATTCTCATCGCGCGGTGCAGTGAAGGCAGTGCCGCTGAGCTGCTCGGCATAAAGGCCGAAAGGCGGCTTTTGGGGCGAGTTGCGGCCGACGGGTAGCGCGCCGGGGATCGCCTCGGTCGAGAAATGGTTACCGAAGCCGGTTTGGTAGTCAGGCATCGAGATGCTCCAAAACCCCTCTCCCAGCGGGAGAGGGAGGGGCCCATCGCGAAGCGATGGGAGGGTGAGGGTGACCTTTATTAGTCACCCTCATCCGGCGCTACGCGCCACCTTCTCCCGCCGGGAGAAGGATTCAAGCCTCCACAGCACCAGGCACCACGCCCCTTCGGATCTGGTCCAGCTCAATACTCTCGAACAGCGCCTTGAAGTTCCCCTCGCCAAAGCCGTCATTGCCCTTGCGCTGGATGATCTCGAAGAAGATCGGCCCCACCATATTCTCGGTGAAGATCTGCAGCAGCAGGCCACCGCCAGTCTCAGGCGCACCGTCGATCAGGATGTCGCGTTTACGCATTTCCTCGACGTCGTGGTTATGCCCCGGCAGGCGCTTGTCGATCAGGTCGAAATAGGTCTGCGGCGTCGTCTGGAAGCGGATGCCGTTGGCGCGGAGCGCATCGACCGTCTTGAAGATATCATCGGTCGCCAGCGCGAGGTGCTGGATGCCTTCGCCCTTATAGTCCTTGATGAATTCCTCGATCTGCGAATGCTCGTCCTGGCTTTCGTTCAGCGGGATGCGGATCTTGTTGTCGGGTGCGGTCATCGCCTTGGAGAACAGGCCCGTCGCCTGGCCCTCGATATCGAAATAGCGGATCTGCCGGAAGTTGAAGATGCGCTCGTAATAATTCGCCCAATAATCCATCCGGCCGCGCTGGAGGTTGTGGGTCAAATGGTCGAGCGTGTGCAGGCCGACCGAATGCTGGTCAGGCGAGGCGCCTTCGACCGGCTCGAAATCGATATCATAGATCGTCGCAGCACCGCGCCGATCGACCAAATAGAGATTGGCGCCGCCAATGCCCTCGATCGCCGGAATGTTGAGTTCTGCCGGGCCGACCTTTCCCTCGACGGGCGTCGCGCCGCGCTCGACCGCAAGCTTCAGCGCCTTGGCGGCATCGGCGACGCGGAACGCCATCGCATTGGCCGAGGGGCCATGCTGCTGGCGGAAATCGGCGACCTGGCCCGCAGCATCCATGTTGAGCAGGAAGTTGATGTCGCCCTGCGCATAGCGACGGACATTCTTCGAGCGGTGCGTGCCGACATGGGTGAAGCCCATCTTCACGAACAGGTCGGCAAGCGCATCGGGATCGGGTCCGGTGAACTCGACGAATTCAAAGCCGTCCAGGCCCATGGGGTTGTCGGTCGGATCGGTCATGGCGGTTGCTCCGTGCGGGCAAGTGGTATCAGATGAAACTATATAGCGAACAAGGCGGCGCAGGTCCACTCCCAGATCGTGCGATCTCGTCTGGCATTGCGAACCGGACGCGCAGCCGTCACAGCAGTTCCATGATCGAGCGTTTTCGCAGGCTTGCCGGAATTGTCGCACTGCTGTCGGCCTTGGTGCCGGTTGCCTCACATGCTGATTTGCCGATGTCGCAGCCCGAGGTGGTCGCCCGGTTCCCGCACGATAGAACCGCCTTCACCGAGGGCTTGTTCTTCCGCGACGGAGCGCTTTACGAAAGCACCGGCCAGGAAGGGCAATCTTCGATCCGCAAAGTCGACCTAGTCAGTGGCAAGATCCTCGCCAAGGTCGCCGTGCCGCCCGGCGTCTTCGGCGAAGGCGTGGTCGATTGGGGAGACGAGATCTACAGCGTCACCTGGCATGGCGGCATTGGCTATCGATGGTCGCTGCACGGCTTTCGCCGGCTCGGCACCTTCCATTATGCGGGCGAGGGCTGGGCGATGACCCGCGACGCCAGGCACATCATCTTGTCGGACGGGACCCCGGTGCTCCGCTTCCTCGATCCGCACACGCTGAAGCTGGTGCGCAGGCTGCGCGTGACGGCCGAGGGTGTGCCGGTCGATCAGCTGAACGAGCTCGAATATGTGAAGGGCGAGATCCTCGCCAATGTCTGGCTGACTAACCGGATCGCGCGCATCGATCCGGCGACCGGCGTGGTGAAGGGTTGGATCGACATGTCGGCACTGGCTGCAGAGATCGGCAGCGACGACCGTGATTCGGTTCCCAACGGCATCGCCTATGACGCGGCGCGCGACCGGCTGTTTCTCACGGGAAAGAACTGGCCGCTGCTGTTCGAGGTGCGGTTGCCGGCGGCTCGTTGACACATGGCCAGTGACGAAACCGACCGAGCGCGCTAGCAGAGCGCAATGCCAAGCCTGAAGCTAGACCAGTTCCTGCCCTATCGGCTGTCGATCGCGTCGAACCGTGTGTCGTCGGCGATTGCAACGGCGTATCAGGCGCTGTTCGGCCTGCGCATTCCCGAATGGCGACTGATCGCCGTGATCGCCGAAAGCGACGGACTGACCCAGCAGGCGCTCGGCGCCGCGACGCGGATGGACAAGGTGACGGTCAGCCGCGCGGCGATCGCACTGGTCGATCGCGGGCTGGTCGAGCGGCGGCCCAATCCCGACGACCAGAGATCGCACCTGTTGTCGCTGACAGCTGCGGGGCAGACTTTGTACGAGAGCGTTGCGCCCAAGGCGCTCGAGCTGGAGGCGCAGGTCTTTGCCGGCTTTTCGGCAAGCGAGCTCGCGACCTTCAAGGCGATGCTTGAGCGGCTCGAAGCGTCGGCGGCGTCGCTCGATCCCGAACAGGGTTGATGCACAGGGGGCTGCTGGCCTAAGCGCGCTCCAGCCCTCCCCAGGCAGCTGCTTTTCTCCAGGAGGTCCAATGCCTGAAATGCTCGATCGCGCCGGTCTGACTATCGCCGCCCCGCTTGCCGCTTTTGTCGAGGAGCAGGTGCTTCCCGGGCTGGCGATCGATGCCGGCACATGGTGGCAGGGCGTCGCTGCCATCTATGCCCGCTTCGCGCCGGAGAATCGCGCTCTGCTGGCGAAGCGCGACGAGCTGCAGGAGCAGATCGATTCGCGTTATGTCGCGGGTGGCGCAGTGGACGAGGCCTTTCTCCGCGGCATCGGCTATATCGTACCCGAGCCCGCACCGTTCACGATCGGCACCGAGAATGTCGATGCCGAGATCGCGACCATGGCCGGGCCGCAGCTCGTGGTGCCGGTGCTCAATGCCCGCTTCGTCCTCAACGCCGCCAATGCGCGTTGGGGCAGCCTTTATGACGCGCTGTACGGCACGGACGCTCTGCCGGGCATGGCGGTGCCGGGCGGCTATGATCCGGTGCGCGGTGCGCAGGTGATCGACTATGCCAAGGCGTTTCTCGATGAAGCGGTGCCGCTGGCGGGCGAGAAATGGGCGAATTGCCGCGGTGGAATGCCCAATCTGCGCGATCCGTCGCAGCTGGTCGGGCGCAAGGGCGAGACCTTCCTGTTTCGCCACAATGGCCTGCACATCGAAGTGGTAGTCGACCGCACCAGCGCGATCGGCCGCAGCGATCTGGCCGGCATCTCGGATGTCATCCTCGAATCCGCGCTGACCACGATCGTCGATCTCGAGGATTCGATCGCGGCGGTCGATGCCGAGGACAAGGTTGCGGCCTACGCCAATTGGCTCGGGCTGATGCGCGGCGATCTCGAGGAGAGCTTCGACAAGGGCGGGCGAACGATCACGCGGCGGCTCAATCCCGATCGCATCTATGAGGCGCTCGATGGCGGCACGCTGACCTTGCCAGGCCGAAGCCTCTTGTTCGTGCGCAATGTCGGCCACCTGATGACGACCCCCGCGGTACGCCTCTCCGATGGCGGCGAGGCGCCCGAAGGCATTCTCGACGCGATCATGACCAGCACCATCGCGCTGTATGATCTGCGGGGCCTGGGGGCGTATCGCAACAGCCGTGCCGGCTCCCTCTATATCGTCAAGCCGAAGATGCATGGGCCTGAGGAAGTCGGCTTCACCAACCAGCTGTTCGACGCGGTCGAGGATCTGCTCAGCCTCACCCGCCACACGATCAAGGTCGGCGTAATGGACGAGGAGCGGCGGACCTCGGCCAATCTCGCTGCCTGTGTCGAGGCGGTGAAAGACCGGATCGTCTTCATCAACACCGGCTTCCTCGATCGTACCGGCGACGAGATGCACACCGGCATGCGCGCCGGGCCGATGATCCCCAAGGCGGAGATGAAGGCGAGCGCCTGGATCAAGGCCTATGAGGACCGCAACGTCCGCATCGGCCTCGCGCATGGTTTTTCCGGCAAGGCGCAGATCGGCAAGGGTATGTGGGCCGCGCCCGACCGCATGGCCGACATGATGGAGCAAAAAATCGCGCATCCCCGCTCGGGCGCCAACACAGCCTGGGTGCCGAGCCCCACCGCCGCGACGCTCCACGCAATGCACTATCACCAGGTCGATGTGTTCGAGCGGCAGACCGAGCTCGCACGCGAAGCGATCCCGGGGCTCACCCCGTTGCTCACGGTGCCGGTTGCAAAGGGACGCAACTGGACCGCCGACGAGGTGCGCGACGAGCTCGACAATAATGCCCAGGGTATTCTCGGCTATGTGGTCCGCTGGATCGACCAGGGGGTCGGCTGCTCCAAAGTGCCCGATATCCACGACATCGGGCTGATGGAGGACAGGGCAACCCTTCGCATCTCGTCACAGCATATGGCGAACTGGCTGCTCCACGGCGTCGCGACCGAGGCGGATATCGACGGCGCCTTCACGCGCATGGCCGCGAAGGTCGATGTGCAGAATGCCGGTGATCCGCTGTATCGGCCGATGTCGGGGCTTCCGGATAGCCTCGCCTGGCAGGCGGCGCGCGCTCTGGTGTTCGAGGGGCTGACCCAACCCAATGGCTATACCGAGCCGCTGCTTCACGCGTTCCGCGCAAAGGCGAAGGCTGCGGGGTAGCGCACCAAAAAAGCATTGCGGATCGAAACCGATCTTTGCGTCCCCGATGAAAATCGAATATCGGGTATCGTGGAGAGGGTCAAAGAGCCATGGAACATTTCGACGTCGTCGTGGTCGGTGCGGGAATTTCGGGGATTGGTGCCGGCTGGCACCTCCAGACGCTGAGCCCCGATCGCAGCTATGTGATCCTTGAGGGGCGCAAGGCGATGGGCGGGACATGGGACCTGTTTCGCTACCCCGGCATCCGCTCCGATTCGGACATGTACACGCTCGGCTATTCGTTCAAGCCATGGACCGAGGCCAAGGCGATCGCCGATGGCCCGTCGATCCTGAAGTATGTCAATGAGACCGCGCGTGACTATGGCATCGACAAGCACATCCGCTATGGCCACCACGTCAAGCGCGCCGCCTGGTCGACCGCCGATGCGCGCTGGACGGTAGAAGCTGACGGCCCCGCAGGCCCGGTCAGCTTCACCTGCAATTTCCTCTTCATGTGCAGCGGCTATTATAACTACGCACAGGGCCACACGCCCGACTTCCCCGGCGCCGAAAGCTTCAAGGGCAGGGTGGTCCATCCACAATTCTGGCCCGAAGACCTGGACTATAGCGGCAAGCAGGTCGTCGTCATCGGCAGCGGCGCGACCGCGGTGACCTTGGTGCCGGCGATGACTGACAAGGCAGCGCATGTGACGATGCTGCAGCGCTCGCCGACCTATGTCGTCTCGCGCCCGGCCGAGGACAGTCTCGCGAACTGGCTGCGGCGCAAGTTGCCGGCCATGCTCGCTTACGACATCACGCGCTGGCGCAACGTGCTGTTCCAGATGTTCTTCTACAATCTCGCGCGCAAGCGACCCGAAAAGACCAAGGCCCGCCTCCTCGAGATGGTCCGCACCGAGCTTGGCCCGGATTACGACATCGCGACTCATTTCACGCCGCGCTACAATCCTTGGGACCAGAGGCTTTGCCTCGTGCCCGACGGCGACCTCTTCGACTCGATCAAAAAGGGTGCTGCCTCGGTCGTCACCGACAAGATCGAGCGATTCACGCCGACCGGGATCAAGCTCGAATCCGGCACCGAACTGCCCGCCGACGTGATCGTCACCGCGACCGGGCTCGAATTGCAGCTGCTGAGCGACGTCGCCTTCAGCGTTGATGGTGCGCCGGTCGATCTGTCGAAGACCTTCAATTACAAGGGCATGATGTACAGCGACGTGCCGAACATGGCCTCGTCGTTCGGCTATACCAATGCCTCCTGGACGCTGAAGGCGGACCTCACCTGCGCTTATGTCTGCCGCCTGCTCAACACGATGAAGAAGCGCGGCCTGCGTCAGGCGACGCCGCGGATCGGCAACGATGTGCTGACGCCCGAGCCCTTTCTCAGCTTCTCCTCGGGCTATGTGACGCGCGCGATGGAGAAATTCCCCAAACAGGGCAGCAAGAAACCCTGGAAGCTCCATCAGAATTACGCCCGGGACATATTGTCGCTGCGGTTCGGCTCAGTCGATGACGGGATGGAATTTTCCAACCCCGTCCCGGCCAGCCAGCCGACGAAATCCGAGCGCGAGACCGTCGCCGCCTGATCTTTCGGAACGGATGAGCCAATACCGCGTTTCGGGCTGACTTCCTGAAATTGCGGATTTCTATATGCGCGGCCTTGCGTTGTTCGTTCGAACGAACTAACTGCGGCGCGTGGTTCAGCAGCGCCTCCTCGACATCGCGATTCGCGAATTCGGCCTCAAGGGCCTGGAGGGGGCGAGCACGCGCGAGATCGCTGCCGCGGCCGATACGGCGATGTCCTCGATCACCTATCATTATGGCGGCAAGGAGGGTCTGTACCTCGCGGCGGCGGATTACATTGCCGTGCAGATGGGCGAGTATATGGCCGCCTCGCTCGACCTCGGTCAGATGCCTGAGGCGCCAGAAGACGCCCGCGCGGCGATCCACGCAGTCCTGAGCGCCTTTGCCACCAAGATGGCGAGCGACGAGAATAGCAGCTGGTCCCTGTTCATCGTCCGCGAGCAGATGAACCCGACCGAAGCGTTCGAACGGATCTATGGCGGGCTGATGGGCCGGATGATGGAGCGGCTCGTCGAGCTTGTCTGCATCGCCACCGGCCGGCGTGATGCCTGGACCGCGCAGATCGCCGCCATCACCTTGTTCGGCCAGGTCATCGTGATCCGCGCCTCGCGTGCCTCGTGTCTCAAGCTGCTGAAACGCGAAACGATCGATGCCGATGCGGCGACCGCCTTCAGGGCGCGGGTCGCCGCCAATACCGACGCCATTCTCGACAGGCTGATAGCCGAACGACAGGAACTCCCATGAGCGACGATCAGCGCACCGCGAGCGATCCGGCGACCGAAAACCAGGCGCCCGAGAACGCAGAGGCGGCGAAAAAGCCCTCGCTGTTCCGCAAGCCCCTGTTCTGGATCATCCTTGTCGGCGTGGTCGCGGTAGTGGTGATCGGCGGGCTGTGGATGTGGCTCAACGCCCGCCAATATGAATCGACCGACGACGCCTTTGTCGATGCCCATATCGTCCGGATCGCACCGACCGTTGCCGGCACGCTCAAGGAAGTCGCTGAGCTCGACAACCGCCATGTTCAGGCCGGACAGTTGCTCGCGGTGATCTCGGCGGCCGGCCCCGAGGCGCGGGTTTCCGAGGCGGGCGCCAATGTGACTCAGGCGGAGGCGGAGTTCGAACAGGCGCGTGCACAGGTTGCCGCTGCCGAGGCGAGCCGCGATCAAGCTGCCGCTCAGGCCCGCGCACCGCTGGCGAACGCCGCCAAGGCTGCACAGGATCTCGCCCGCTATCAGGCGCTCCAGAGGATCGATCCGTCGGCGGTCGCCGCGCAGCAGCTCGACGCCGCCCGCGCCCAGGCGCGCTCGACCGCCGCCGAGGCCGCAGCCGCGCGCCAGCAGATCGAGAGCGCTGCCGCGCAGGTCGCGGTGGCGCGGCGTCAGGTCGGCGCCGCTCAGGCGGTGATCGCGGCGCGCCAGGCGCAGGCCAGGCAGGCCCAGGTCACGCTCGGCGATAACCGGCTGTACGCGCCCGTCTCGGGTCAGGTCGTCAATCGCCAGGTCAACCTCGGTTCCTATGTCGCGCCCGGCACCCAGCTGATGGCGATCGTGCCCGATCGGGTCTGGGTGACGGCGAACTTCAAGGAAACCCAGCTCAAGCATATGCGGATCGGCCAGCCGGTGACGATCAAGGTCGATGCCTATCCCGATGTCGAGTTCAAGGGCCATCTCGATTCAGTGCAGCGCGGCGCGGGCCAGGCCTTTGCTTTGCTCCCCCCGCAGAATGCGACCGGCAATTATGTGAAAGTGGTCCAGCGCGTGCCGGTGCGGATCGAGTTCGACGCGAAGAATGGCCCGGACCCGCTCAAATATCCGCTCGGGCCCGGCATGTCGGTGGTGCCGACCGTCAAGGTCCGCTGACATGGCCAGCGCCGCAGCCGCGGCGGGAGACTGGAGCCCGAGCCGCTCCGCCGCGGGCCCTTACAGCCCTTGGCTGCTGGTCGGGATCATCAGCATCCCCACCTTCATGGAGGTGCTCGACACCTCGATCGCGAACGTCTCGCTTGATCATATCGCAGGTGGGCTCTCGATCACGACCGATCAGGCGACATGGGTGCTGACCAGCTACCTCGTCGCCAACGCGATCATCATCCCGATCAGCGGCTGGCTGTCCGATGCGATCGGGCGGAAGCGCTATTTCATGATCTCGATCGCGCTGTTCACGCTCTCGTCACTGATGTGCGGGCTGGCGCCGAACCTTTCGACCCTCGTCATCGCGCGTGTGTTCCAGGGCATTGGCGGCGGCGGACTGGCGCCGGTCGAACAGTCGATGCTCGCCGATACCTTTCCGCCCCGGCAGCGTGGCATGGCCTTTGCGGCGTTCGCCATCGTGGTCGTGGTGGGGCCAGTGCTCGGGCCAACGCTCGGCGGCTACATCACTGAATCCTGGAGCTGGCACTGGGTGTTCCTGATCAACGTCCCGATCGGAATCGCTTCCTTCTTCCTCGCCAGCATCTTCGTTGATGAACCAAAGGCCATCAAGGACGATCGCGCCGAGCTGCTCAAACGGGGCCTGCGGATCGACTATATCGGCGTCATCCTGATCGCGTTTGGCCTGGGTTTCCTCGAATTCACCCTTGATCGCGGCGAGCGAGAGGACTGGTTCTCCAGCGGCCTTATCATCATGACGGCAGCGATCGCAGTCATTTCGCTGATCGGCCTCGTCATCTGGGAGCTCAACCATGACGCGCCGGTTGTCGATCTCAAGCTGCTCAAGAGCCGCAATTTCTCGGTGACCCTGCTCGTGATGGGCCTGACCGGCCTGATCCTGTTCGGCACCACACAGTTGATCCCGCAGATGCTGCAACAGGTGATGGGCTACAGCTCGTTCGAAGCTGGGCTTGCGCTGACCGCCGGCGGGCTGGCGACGCTGGTGATGGTGCCCTTTGCCGGCCGGCTGTCCGGCGTCGTGGATGTGCGATTGCTGATCTTTCCGGCGCTGCTGGTGCAGGCTTTCGCGCTCTGGAACATGTCGCATCTGACCGCCGATATCTCGTTTGCCGACGCGGCGATCGCACGACTTTATCAGGCCGCTGCTTTGCCCTTCCTGTTCGTGCCGATCAGCACGGCCGCTTATGCAGGAATTCCCCAGAACAAGACGGCGCAGGCATCGAGCCTGTTGAACGTCGCGCGCAACCTTGGCGGAACGATCGGCATCTCGTCGGCCCAGACGCTGCTCGCATCGAACCTGCAGATCCGGCAATCAACGCTGGTCGAGCACCTCAACCCTCTTGATCCGCGCTATAATGACTGGCTGGCGAAGGCGCAGGGTGCGTTCGCCGGCGTGGGAGACGCGGTAACCACGCCACTCGCGGTGCTTTACAGCCAGGTTCAGCGTCAGGCGGCGATGCTCGCCTTTCTCGATGTGTATCGCCAACTGATGATCCTGGTGCTGGTCGTGGCGCCGCTCGTATTCCTGATGAGCCCGTCAAAATCTGGCGGCGGCGGAGGCATGGCACATTGATCTGGAAACGCACATCGATCGCGCTTGGCGCGGCCCTGCTTGTCGGCGCCTGCACCGTCGGGCCGGACTATCATCCGCCCGAAACGCCGGTGCCGCCAGCTTATGGCGAACCGCAAGCCGGCGTGCCCGGCGCGGCGGTCGATCCGGCGCGCTGGTGGTCGGCGTTCGGCGATCCGCAGCTCGACGCGCTGGTCGAGCGCGCGCTGAAGGACAATCCCGATATCGCGGTCGCCGTATCGCGGGTTCGCCAGGCGCGGTTGCAGGAGATCGGCGCGCGCGCGGCCGGCAAGCCGACGGTGAATGCGGCTGCCGACGTCAACCATGTCGAATTCAGCAAGAACGCGGGCTTCTCGTCCCTCGCGCGGTTGTTCTCGGGCGGGTCGGGCGGCGGATCGAGCACCCCGAGTGGTGTCGCGCTGCCCGGGAGCGGGATCACCACATATGCACTCGGCTTCGATGCGAGCTGGGAGCTCGATCTGTTCGGCGGTGACCGGCGCGGTGTCGAAGCGTCGGTGGCGCGGACCGATGCCGCGATATGGACGCGCCGCGATGCCGCGGTAACGCTCGCGGCCGAGGTCGCTCAGGCCTATTTCGCGCTGCGGCTCGATCAGGAGCAGGTTGGGATCATTGAGCAGGAACTGGTGCGCGAACGCCGCGCGCTCGAGATCGCGGAGAACAGCGCAAAGGTTGGGCTCGTCCCAAACATCGATGTAACACGCCAGCGCGGGACGCTTACCGCACTCGAAGCGCGGCTGGAGCCGATCCGTGCCGATGCGCGGATGCGGGTCCACGCGCTCGGGATCCTGATCGGCCAGCCACCCGAGGCGCTCGATGCCGAGCTTTCAGCGCCCGCGCAGCCCCTCGCGGTGTTGCCCGTGGTTCCCGCGGGCTTGCCGTCGGACCTGCTCAGGCGGCGGCCCGACATCCGTGCCGCCGAACGCCAGCTGGCGGCATCCACGGCCGATATCGGCGTGGCGGTTTCGGACCTCTACCCGAAATTCTCCCTCACCGGCGCGGCGCAGCTGATCTCGACGTCTCTCGGCAATCTGTTCACTGGCGACAGCCTGCAATTGAGCGGCACCGGCGGGGTCAGCTTCCCGCTGCTCGACTGGGGCCGGCGCAAGGCGACGGTAAACGTGCGGAAGGAACAGCGCGAACAGGCCTATGCACAATATCGCGCGACGGTGCTCGGAGCGCTCCGCGATGTCGAGGATCCTCTCGCCCGGATTGATGCCGAGCGGCGGCGCAATGCTGCGCTCAAGCGCGCGGTGGCGGATGCCGAAAGCACAGCGCACGCAGTCGAGGCGCAGTATCGGACCGGCTTTGTCGCGCAGGATTCGCTCCTCAACGCTGAAAACCAGGTGCTGAGCGCGCGCGAACAGGTCGCGGCGAGCGATGCCCAGTTGCGGCAGGACACCGCTGCGCTGTTCAAGGCAATCGGCGGCGGCTGGCAAGAGGATTAAGCCCAGTCGGGCTGATCCGCACGAGCGCGATTGCGGGTTCACCGCACAGCTGACGTGCGTCGGGAGGTAGGGTTTTGGTGAGGTGAGGTAGGGTGCCGCCGGCGCCCACATTTGAGTGTCTGTGCGTGGGCTCAGACAGCGATCCCAAAATGGGACAATTCGATAGGCATCGCTATCAAATAAGCACCATTATGGTCGTATTTATTTGCACAGATGAGCAGCACTCAGGAGTGCCGGCTACGCTCTTTCGCGTGGATTTTTAGATGGTTTGAAGGGCGCCGTTCAGGCGCGGATCACCACTCGAGTGTCGCGCGGCGCGAAATGGCAGTTTCGACCCGATCTCGGCACAAGCTGCTCTAAAGCAAAGATATTATGCCGAGTATCGGGTCGATGGACTGGCTTACCAGGGGCGAACGCCCTCGCCGTAAATCAGCGCAATGATGAAGCTAAGCACGTATTTTTCTCCCTTGTTGCACTCAGTTGAGTACGGCAAATTGTTAAGAGAAAATTAACGATAAAGCAATCGGATTCCCGGGCTTTGCGGTTATTACGTAGGTCAAACGAGCTGCGTTTAAGAGTTCGTTCAGCGCCGCCTGCTACCGCCGACATCGATGATGCGCGCTCTGCGGAAATCCCGTCCCGAAGCGGACCCAACGCAAAGCGGCGAGCCGCTTCTGGCGTCAGCCACGCCTGCCGATCTTCCCGAACCGGGTGGGTCCGGGGTCGCTTCGCCAAGCGGAGAGGTGCCCTCTGCCAGCATCGTCGATTTGGAGAGGCAGCTACGGGCGCATCAAGCCATGTCCTACACATTGGGCGATGGCACCCGGCTGCCCTTGCCCAAGCTCTGGCAGTTCCTGTGCCTCGCCGAGATCGCCAATTTCTCCGCGCTGCGCCGCCATCTCGGTCGGGCGCGCGCCGACCAGCTGCCGATCGATGTGAGTGCTCGCATCAATGCCAGCCTTGGCGATGCGCGGATATCGATCGTCGGCCGAACGCTCATCGAAGTGTCATTCGAAGGAGACTCGCTGGGAGATCTAGCCGCTGCGCTAGGTTGCCTGACCGCCGATTTCGAACTTCCGCTCGACATTGACGGGGAGATGCACCGGCTTGAGATGCGCTTCGGCGCGGCCGCCGCGCCGACGGTCGATGCTGAGGATGTGCGGCTGGCCGAGGAAGCCGAAAGCGCACTCGATCAGGCGCGGACCGATGCCCATGCGGTCATTCGCGATCTCTCGGCCGGCACGCCGGCATTCGATCGGCTGACGCTGACGCGCGAACTCCCGGACGCCATCGCGAACGGCGAGATGTTCCTGCAATATCAGCCCAAGGTCCATGTCCGCCGCCAGGAGATTGCAAGTGCCGAGGCGCTCGTACGCTGGCAGCACCCGACCCGAGGCCTGATCCTGCCGGGCGATTTCATAACGATCGCAGAAGAGTCGCGTGAAATCGCTGCGCTGACGCTCTGGACGCTCGATCAGGTGATCATCGACCAGCAGCTGATTGCCGGCGATGGCAATGATCTCACCATCTTCATCAATATTTCCGGGCAGTTGCTGGCCGACGCCGGGTTCGTGAAGCAGATGTGCGCGAAGGTGCTCGAAAGCGGTGTCAGGATCGGGCTTGAGATCACCGAGACCTCGGTGATCCGCGATCCAGAGAGTGCAATCGCCAATCTGCAGGTCTTCGCCGATGTCGGGATACCGATCGCGATCGACGATTACGGCGCTGGCCTTTCTTCGCTCGCCTATCTCAAGCAACTGCCGGCGCGTGAATTGAAGATCGACAAGATGTTCGTTCTGCAGCTCACCAGCAGTAACCGCGACCCGCTGATCGTACGCTCCACGATCGATCTAGCCCATGCGCTCGAGATGGAGGTGACCGCCGAGGGTGTCGAAACCCAGGCGGCGATGGCGCTGCTGAGCGTGATGGGCTGTGACATGGTGCAGGGCTATCTGATCAGCCGGCCGGTTTCGATCGATGCGTTCCGCCAGTTCCTGCGCGACGACAAGGCGCGCGCACCGGAGGAGCAGCCGCATGCGATGTTCCGTCGTCCGGCGAGCTTCTGGAAGAGCGGCTGAGCAGTCGAGGTCGTTGCACCTGTTACCTTAGCGCGGATTTAAGATGTTTTTGGCACTGTCGCCTGTAATGAGAGCTCCTCATCTTCGCGCAGTCTTTGCCGCGGCGCTGCTCTTGCTGGCGATGCTGACGGCTGTTGGAATGCCGGCTTATGCCGCTGCGACCGACCCGGGAACGCGTTTCGATCGAATGGTGGCAGACGCCAAGGCGACGATGCTGGTCGACCCCGCGAAAACCATCGTCAAGGCGAGGGAGGCTGAGGTTGCGGCCCGGGAAATGGCAGGGCGCCAGCGAACCGTCGGAATTGCAACGGCACAGTGGCTCCAGGGCGAAGCCTATCTTCGTCTCAACGATGTGACTCATGCCAAATCGCTGATCGAGAGCGCGCTCGCCGCGGTATCCAAGGGTGGGCCGCCGACCAAATTGAATGGCGATCTGCTGTTATCTCGCGGCGGCCTGCATACCATGACCGCAGATGTGGCGGCCGCACTGAATGATTATCAGCGGGCACACACCATCTTCAACCAGATCGGTGAGACGCGCAGCCGCGCCGTCGCGCTCCAGAGCATCGCCTTGCTCTATCAGGAGGCGGAAGATTATGAAAACGCGCTCAAATATTACAAGCAGGCAGGTGAGGTCTATCGTGGCGACCCCTCGCTTGCCTTCACCAATGCGAACAACCGCGGCGTCTGCCTGAAGGAGCTCAAGCGCTTCGCTGAAGCCGAAGGACAGTTTCGTGAGGCTCTCGCGCTGTCGCGCTCGATGCAAAGCACGACACTGGAAGTGCTCGTGCTACGCAACATTGCCCGGGTTGACCTTGCAATCGGCAAGCTCGACGCGGCCGATCATGCCATCGCCGAGGCCGCGGCGATCACCAGCCGCACCGATATAACGGGCACCGGCGAACAGGACTGGAGCGTGGCCGCTCAGGCCGCGTTGCAACGTGGCCAGTTTGCCCGCGCGGAGGCGCTGATCGACCGCAGCTTCCACGGCGTGAATCTCGGTCAGACCACCTTGTCCTTCCGTGAGGCGCACCAGACCGCCTATGATCTGTTCAAGCGAATGGGGGACCAGAAGCGGGCGCTGATCCATCTCGAGGCGCTGAAGCGGCTGGACGACCAGACATCGACGCTCGCTGCCTCGACCAACACCGCCTTGGCTGCTGCACGGTTCGATTTCGCTAACCAGGAACTGAAGATCGCCAAGCTCAAGGCTGATGAGCTGCAGCGCAATATCGCCGACGAGGTCGCCCGCGCGCGGACTCAGCGCCTGATCTTCATGTTGCTTGCCATTGCCACCGTCGTCGTCGTCGTCCTGCTCACTTTCGGCCTCATCACGATCCGGCGCAGCCGCAACGAAGTGCGCGCCGCGAATATCGATCTCGCCGCGACCAACACGGCCCTTGGCAAGGCGCTCGCGGCGAAGACGGAATTCCTGGCGACCACCAGCCACGAGATCCGCACGCCGCTGAACGGCATCCTGGGCATGACTCAGGTGATGCTCGCCGACCGCGCGCTGGACGCCGGCACGCGCGACCGGATCGAGGTGGTGCACGGTGCCGGCGTGAGTATGCGCGCCCTGGTCGACGACATTCTCGATGTTGCGAAGATGGAAACCGGCAACATGACGATCGAGCATGTGTCCTTCGACCTGAAGGCGACGCTGCGCGACGTCTCGCGGATGTGGGAGGAGCAGGCGCGTTCGCGCGGCATCGGCTTCACGCTTGATCTCGCGGATTGCCCGGAGCGGATCGAGGGCGACGCTGCCCGATTGCGCCAGATTATCTTCAACCTACTCTCCAATGCGCTGAAGTTCATTGAAAATGGATCGATCACCGTGCGCGCCAGCGCGATTGAAGAGGATGTCGAGCATCCGAGATTGGCGATTGAAGTAAGCGATACCGGGATCGGCATCCCATCCGACAAGCATGAGGTCATCTTCGAATCCTTCCGCCAGGTCGACGCCGGTACCACCCGGAAGTTCGGCGGCACCGGGCTTGGGCTGACGATCTGCCGCAATCTGGCGCGGGCGATGGACGGCGATGTGACGGTTCGCAGCGAGACGGGAAAAGGGGCGGCTTTCACCCTGGAGTTGCCGCTCGTGCGGGCCGAAGCGGCGCCCGAGGGGGGTGAGAACCAGGCTCGGCCATCTGCCCTGCTCATCCTCGATCGCAACCCGATCACGCGCAGCATGCTGCGTGCCGTGCTCGAGGCTCGCGCTGGCACGGTGCTGTTCGCCGGTTCAGTCGATGAGGCGGTCGGGCTGATCGGGGCGGGCGGGATTGGCCAGCTGCTGGTCGACGACGCGACGATCAAGGCCAGTGACGATGTGCCGGCTGCACTTGCCACGCTGGCCGCGGCGGCAGGTGCTGCGGGTATCGCTTCAGCCCTGCTCTGGCTGACGCCCGATGACGATCAGCGCGCCGTTTTCCTGGCATCAGGCATCAATCTGGTTATCGCCAAGCCGATTGCCGGCGTGGCGCTTGCCGAAACCCTCTATCCATCGGACAAAAATGACATGCACCCAACCAACCATCTTGTAACGCAAGCGGCATGATCAGATAGGATGTCGGAAATGAACCTGTCTCATGCCCAGCCCGCCTGCCCCTTGGTGTCCACGCCATGAACGTCCTTTTCATCGAGGATGATCCGATGAATCGTCGGGTCGTGAAGGATATGCTCGATGTCGCCGGCGCGTCGATGACCGGCGCCGAAAGCGCCGAGCTCGGCCTCAAGCTGGTCGAGGAGCAGGATTTCGACATGATCCTGGTCGATCTGCGGATGCCCGGCATGGACGGGCTCGAGGCGATCCGCCGCATCCGCGCGCGCGGCGATGCCAAGGGCAGCCTGCCGATCATCGTCGTCACAGCCGATACCGCGATCGATCTGCGCGAGCGCTGCCTGACCGAAGGCGCCGACGAGGTGCTGTTCAAGCCGGTCGCGATGGATTCGCTGTTCGACGCCATCGGGCGGATGCTCACCAAGGGCTCGGGCGACGGAATGATCGGCTAGGAGCCCGTTTGGAAATGCGCGAGAAGCGCATTTCGAAGGCGGCACCAGCCCGCTCCCCCACCCGACCTCCCATAGAATATCCTGATTGGGAGGTCGGGTGGGGGAGCGGGCTGGTGCCGCAATGCGCCAAAGGCGCATTCCGAAACAGGTGCACGTGCCTTATCGTCCCGCAGCGGTGCGGGGCGGGGCCATTGTTCAATCCCCTTGTTCTCAATCGGGTTCGACAGGCGCATAGAGCCTCGCGACCCCATGGAGGACGCGGTGACCGAACCCATTCTCGACCATCTCCTCGCCACCATGGACGTGGTGGTTGAGGCGTTTGCGATCTGCGAAGTCAGCAAAGGCCTCCAGCTTGTCGGTGGGCCGAGCCCCGCGATCGAAGTCCATTATGTGCTCTCGGGCACGATGCATCTGATGGTGCCAGGCCAGTCGCCGATCGTCTGCGGACCGGGCAGCGTGGTGCTGATTCCACCCGGCCTCGCCCAGACCATGGCGGCCGATGACCAGCCGGCGCGCGATGTGAGCGCCGCCGAGCATTGCACCATGACCCGCGAGGGGATGATGATGTTCGACGCCACCGCCGGTGTAGGCGCGGCCGATCTGCGCGTGGTGTGCGGGCTGATCATGGCGAGCATCTCCGGGTCGTTCGGCCTGCTCGATGCGGTGACGCGGCCGATCGTCGAGGAGCTGAGCGACGTGCCGATCGTCCGCCAGGGCTTTGCGCTGATGCTCGACGAGATCAGCGCACCGACGCTTGGGTCTCGCGCTCTGATCGCTGCGCTGATGAAGGCGTGCGTGGTGATGCTGCTCCGCCGACACTTTGCGGGCAGCGGCCATGATTTCGGCGTGCTCAGCAGCCTGCGCGATCCGCGGCTCGGGAAAGCCGTCGCAGCGGTGCTCGACAAGCCGGCTGCGCCGCACAGCGTCGCGAGCCTTGCCTGTATCGCAGGGATGAGCCGATCCGCCTTTGCTCGCGAGTTCTCGCATAATCTGGCGATGAGCCCGATGGCCTTTGTTGCGCGCACCCGGCTGCACCACGGCGCTGAACTGCTGCGATCGACGAGAATGCCGGTCAAGCTGATCGCCGCGAGCATCGGTTTTGCCAGCCGCAGCCATTTCAGCCGCGCCTTCGCATCGGCCTATGGCGCTGATCCAAGCCGTTTTCGCGAGGGGGCGCAGGACAAAACACTATCCGTTGGAGATCGACCATGAAGACGCTCGCTGTGCTGACGCTTTCCAGCCTCGCCATCGCATCCTGCGGCAGCTCTGCCAGTAGCGGAAGCATGGCGTCCGCCGCCGAACCCGCCTTTGTCACCAATGCCGATGCGGCGCATCCCGCAGTGGTCGAGCTCTATCAGAGCCAGGGCTGTTCGAGCTGCCCGCCCGCCGATGCCAATGTGAACGCGATCGCCGGGCGACCCGATATCCTCGCACTGAGCTTTGCGGTCACCTATTGGGATCAGCTCGGCTGGAAAGACAGTTTCGGCCAGCCCGCCTTCACTGCCCGCCAATGGGACTATGCCCATGCCGGAGGGCGAAACGAAGTCGCGACGCCGCAGGTGATCATCAACGGCCGCGGCGAGGTGGTTGGCAGCAATGCGGCGCAGCTCGCCGCCGCGATCCGCGCCAACGCCCGCGGAGCGGACGGGCCGTCGATTGCACGGACGGGGTCGCAGGTCGTCATCGGCAAAGCGGCTGCGCGCAAGGCCGCGACGGTGTGGCTGATCCGCTATGACCCGCGGACGATCGCCGTTTCGATACGGGCCGGCGAGAATGGCGGAAAGACCCTGCCGCACCGAAACATCGTCCGCTCGCTCGATGCGCTCGGCACCTGGAGCGGTGCGCAGACGAGCTTTGCCGTTCCGGCGGCTGCAGACCCGCATTATCTCAGCGCGATCCTGGTTCAGGAAGGCAAAGGCGGCCGGATCGTTGCGGCGAGCCGGCTTTAGAAGCCCCATCTCCGGCCGGGGTGCCGATTCAACTGCATCGCCTGATCGGTCATAGATTGCGCACGGGACAGTGCAGAGGCCCGATGGCTCCTTCTCATCGTCGGCATATTGAACGGTCTCCTCCACCGGCACGGTGCGGCCTGGCGGCGCAATTTCCCTGATAATTCCCTGTTATTCCCTGTTCCAGGGCGGTCAAATCTGAAGAGGATTTGCTCAACATATTGTAAAATAATGATAAATATCAAAAATGCAGTCGAGACGGCATCAAGAAAAAAAAGAAATTTCCCTGTTCCGCCGCCGATAACAGGGAAATTCGTCTTAGCCGTGGCCTGCGTCGTCCTGGCTCTTGCGCGGGACTCTGAGCGCCTCTGTCAGCGAGGCGGTGGCGCTGCCGCGGCGGGCTGGCTGGGGCTGTGACGGGGCCGGCGCCCAGCCGGTCAGGAAGATGAGCTAGAAGCGTTCCGCCGTACGGCCGTCCGGATCGGCGCGGTCGGTGCACTTAACTCCTAACGCAGCCCGTTTCCGACAACCATCGCGCAGATCAGTGCACTATCACCGCGATCGTGTGGAGCCCGCCAACGGTTCGAGCTTGACGCAGTCGAACGGTTCATCTGAGGCATGGTCGCCGCTAATGCTGAAAAAAATCAGCGTCGCCAAACACCTGGATCCCTTCTGATGGATCATTCGCGAAAATGTCGAAACGGAGAGATTTTGGGGATACGCCGGTCGCCCGGTAACCGTTTTAATATCGTTCCACTTGAACGTTCGAAACTCATCTTTGTTTTCAAGTTTCGGGAATCTGATAGCGAGAGTTAATGTTTCTCCCTCGGCGCTCCTTATGGATATAGTGCCATGCGAAAGAACAGTTATTTCACGGCCACTGTTAAGCGCGCTATAATCCACAGTACCATCCGGGCTCGCGCCCAGAAAGGCTATATGCGGTGCGGTGTCTTTGGGGCTCATGAACGGCGTCAATATGGGTATCGATGTTGACGCTACACTGAGAAGGGCAATCAAAAGACTTAAAACCGTAGTCATTCCGGCTGTCACTTTAAAATCCCACCGGCGCTCGCGGGAGCATTTCAAACACTTGCTCGCGAGGGCCGGCATTTCGCTGTAGCAGCTCGGGCAGCGATCCATGTTTGGCAAATCGCCGCCCTGCGATCGCCATTGTTCCCGCCATGAATCTTCTGACATAAACGCCCCCAAGACACTCGCATTGTCGAGTTCTGATGCAGCTGGGTGAAGACCAGATAGAAAAAGCACGAAGGTGTCACGGGCAATAACCGCCAATCAGGTTGTGTTTCTGGCGTGTACCCGAGCGTGGGATCTCTACCGCCAGGCGATCGTCGTTCCGTTACCGGCGCGCCTCGATTCAACACGACGGCGGAGTCCGGCAGATCGCGATCGGACCGAGACTCCCGAGGCGCGGCCCTGCTCTTTCTCAGCTTGAATCGCATTGCACAATTGGCTGGCTGATAATCGCCGGAACAGCCAGCATGTCGGCTGTTCGCTGGCTGTTATGCTGGCTGATAGCTGGCTGTTATTCGAAAACAGCCAGAACGCCACAAGCATCTGAAATTAATACACAAATCTGACATCGGCTTTCAAATAACAGCCAGCGAAAAAATGATTACCCTGGAACAGCCAGGAACAGCCAGCAAATCCCCGCTTCTTTCCGAAAGCGAGGCGCCTCCGTCAGCCGTCGCCGGGTGCCTGTTCGGCCTGGTTTCCGCCCGGGCGTTTGAGCGCTTCCGTCAGCGACGCGGTGGCGCTGCCGCGGCGGGCTGGCTGGGGCTGTGACGGGGCCGGCGCCCAGCCGGTCAGGAAGACAAGCTCGAAGCGTTCCGCCGTGCGGCCGTCCGGATCGGCACGGTCCGCGAACAGCGTTGCCGCCCGGGCCAAGGTGTCGCGGCGGAGCGGAGTGCGGCCGACCAGCAGGTTGGTAGCAGCCATGCCGCGCAGGTCGCCCAGCAACCTGCCGAGCGCACCGTAGCGCACCGTGAGGGACTCAACGTCCGCAACCGGCAGCGCGAAGCCGGCGCGGACGAGCAGGTCGCCGGCCGAGCGGACGTCGATCTGGGGGTGGATGCGAGCGGCGGGGCGATCGGCTTCTGCCTCGCGGAGCACCCCGCGCAGGGTCGCGAGCGTGCCGGCCCCGGTAAAGGCGGCGAGGAACAGGCCGTCGGGGCGCAACGCGCGCCGGATCAGGGTCAGTGCACCGGGCAGATCATTGACGCTGTCGAGCACGCCGGCCGAGACGACCAGGTCGAAGGCGCCGGCCGGGAAGGGGAGGTTGTCCTCATCCGCCTGAATGCCGCTCGCCGCCTTAGCAAACACGGCGCCGGCATCGCAGCGTGTGATCCGGGCGCCGGATGGCGGTTGGAACGCGCCGTCGAAGCAGCCGAGATCGAGCACATCCTCGAAGCTGCGGGTGACGGTGTCGAGCCGGTCCTGAATGCCGTCCAGCATCGCCGCGCGAAGGAAATCATGCTCGGCGAACGTCGCGGCGGCGCGGTCGCGGCGCAGGCGGCGGGCTGCACGATCGAAGATATCTGGAACGCTCATCGCGCGGGCTTGTGCCGCCGGATGCGCGGCGCGACAAGGGCGTGTGGCGCGCTTGCTCGCTCCTTTGCGTTTTGCCGCCGATCTCGCGCTGCCGCCGCGCTGCCCGGGCTGTGGCGCTGTCACTGGCGACGACCACCKGTTTTGCGCGGCCTGCTGGAACGAGCTGCGCTTTCTGGCGCCGCCCTGGTGCGCGGCCTGCCATGTGCCCTTCGCTTATGATCGTGGCCCCGACGCACTCTGCGCCACATGCCATGGCAAGCGCCCGCGCCATGCCGGGGTGCGCGCGGCCGTGGCTTATGGCGATGTGGCGAGGACGGTCGCGCTCAGGCTCAAATATGGCGGCCGCACCGCCTTTGCCGAGACGGTCGCGCGACAGATGGTGCGGCTGATGCCGGAGCACGCCGATCTGCTGATCCCGGTGCCGCTCCACCGCTGGCGAATCTGGTCGCGCGGCTTCAACCAGGCCGCGCTGATCGCCCGAGCGCTGACCCGGGCGACCGGTGTGCCGAACGATCCGCTGCTGCTGCGCCGGGTGCGGGCGACACCGTTCCTGCGCGCGATGGGCGCTCGGGCGCGGGCGAGAGCGGTCGCCGGCGCCTTCTTCATCAGCCCCGATGCCCGGGAAAAGCTGCGCGGCAAGGCGGTGGTGTTGATCGACGATATCCACACCAGCGGCGCCACGACCGACGCCTGCACCCGCATCCTGCTCCGCGCCGGCGCGGCGAGTGTGGTGATCCTGTGCTGGGCGCGTGTGCTCGATCCAGCCGCGAACGATTGACAAGCGGGGGCACGCCCCACATTTCTGGGCAATGGCCAAGATCGAAATCTACACCAAAGCCTTTTGCCCCTATTGCACGCGGGCGATGCGCCTGCTCGATGCCAAGGGCGTCGAAGTCGAGGAATTCGACATCAGCATGGGCGGGCCGAAACGCGTCGAGATGCTCGATCGCGCCGGCGGACGCAGCACCGTGCCGCAGATCTTCATCGACGGGAAGCATATCGGCGGCTCGGACGATCTTGCAGCGCTCGATCGGGAGGGCAAGCTGGACGCGCTGCTCACCGCATGAAGATCGCGCTGCTCCAGATGACGAGCGGGATCGACCCCGCCGCCAATGCCCGGGTAATCACCGACGCGATCGCCGAGGCGGCCGCCGGCGGCGCGACGATGCTCTTCACCCCGGAAATGTCCGGCCTGCTCGATCGCGACAAGGCGCGCGCGGCGAGCTCGCTGTTCGCCGAGGCCGACGATCCCGTTCTGGCGGCGGTCCGCGAGGCGGCGGCGACGCACGGCATCTGGGTCCATCTCGGCTCGCTCGCGGTGAAGGAGGAGGGCGGCAAGCTCGCCAATCGCGGCTTCGTGATCGACGCCGAGGGCAATATCCGCGCCCGCTACGACAAGCTCCATCTGTTCGACGTCGATCTGCCGACCGGCGAGAGCTGGCGCGAATCCGCCTCCTATGCACCTGGCCAGGGCGCGGTGGTGGTGGCAACGCCGGCGGGCGGGCTCGGCCTCGCGATCTGCTATGATCTGCGCTTCCCCGACCTGTTCCGAGCGCTGAGCGACGCCGGCGCGACCATCCTCGCGGTTCCCGCCGCCTTCACCCAGCCGACGGGCGCCGCGCACTGGCATATCCTGCTCCGCGCCCGGGCGATCGAGGCAGGTGCCTTTGTCGTCGCGGCGGCACAGACCGGCGTGCATGAGGACGGCCGCGCAACCTATGGACATTCCCTGGTGATCGACCCCTGGGGCGAGGTTCTGCTCGACATGGCCGAGGCGGCCGGCGTGGGTTTTGCCGAGATCGATCCGGCGCGGATCGACGACGTCCGGGCGCGCATCCCGGTCCTGGCGCATCGCCGCGCGATCCCGGCCGTAGCGGCGTTATGATCGTCTTCGATCTGCGGTGCTCCAGCGGCCATGTGTTCGAGGCCTGGTTCGGATCGAGCGATGCCTTCGAGGATCAGCGCGGGCGCGGGCTGTTGTCGTGCCCGATCTGCGGCGCGAGCGATATCGGCAAGGCAGTGATGGCGCCCAATATCGCTGCCAAAGGCAATGCCCAGGCCCCCGCATCCATCGAGACGCTGAGCCCCGCGGTGATGAAGGCGGCGATGCAGGCGCTTGCCCAGGCGCAGCGCAAGGCGCTCGAAAAGTCGGAATGGGTCGGAAGCGCCTTTGCCGACCGCGCACGGGCAATGCATGTCGGCGATGCCGATCCAGCGCCGATCCACGGCCAGGCGACATTGGGGCAGGCGAAGGAGCTGGCGGACGAGGGCGTCGCGATCGCACCGCTGCCGTTCCCGATCGTGCCGCCGGATGCGGTCAACTGAGTGATCTGGTGTGATTGACCCGTGCGGGGCCAATCTCTACCAAGCGCCGCGTGCCCCCGTAGCTCAGCCGGATAGAGCGACGGTTTCCTAAACCGTAGGCCGCGTGTTCGAATCTCGCCGGGGGCACCACCCGCCAGAACAATCGGAACCCATCGACAGGCGTCTCTCGCGTTGATTCAACGTCGAACGAATCCGCTGTAATTGGGGCAGGCCCAAGCCACCAGGAACACGGCTATTGGGCGTGTGAGGGTATGACGATGATTATAGAGAAATGGAAAGTAGAGATCGTGAAAGCGTTCCTGGCCAAGGGCTATCCCGGCTATGCCTTCGCTGCTTTGTGCCTTCTGACGCTGTCCGGGCTGGCATCGGCTTATATGCTCCTGGCCGGTTAGGCAGTGCCGCCGATGCATTGAACCCGCCCGGCCTTTTCGGCAGATCACGGCAATATGGGTGGGTTCCCCTTGGGTCGTGCGCTCGACTGGAACACATCTGGTCGAGAAGCGATATGATCCGCATGACGCGACCTGAAGACGCAGCCGAGGCATTCCAGACAGCCTGGAACAGACACGACATGCAGGCTCTTGGAACATTGTTCCATGAAGATGCCACGTTCGTGAATCGGTTCGGCCATTATGTGCGCGGGGTCGATGAGATCGTCGCCCTGCACGCGCCCATTCACGAGACGATCTACCGCGATTCCACACTCGAAAATGAGGTGATCGATGTAATCCCGATCGCGGACGGGGCTGCAATTATACACTTCTGGAGCCGTCTCACCGTCGGCGCGGTTCACCCGGCGGGGCCGCATGCCATCGACACGCTTATCCTGGCCGTGCTGACCAGGCGCGACGATGGGTGGCGCATCAAGGCGCTCGAGAACGTGACTTTGACAAACCCGCGAACCGGAGAGGCGATATTAAGAAATGAGCCGGGCGCTCCGCGCTAAAGCACGAGGAACAGAGCTCGACGATCTGCCGCCGAGATCCGCATCGGCTTCGAGGTCAGCCGGCTCCCTTGCGACATATCGATAATCGATATATGATTTATCGATAGTCGAGTCGCAGGAGTGAGTAATGCCCAGATACTTCCCCGCCGCGCTGCCGGTTGCGCGCATCCTTCTCAAGCTGTTGGTCGTGCTCAACTGGATTTACGCAGCGGTGGTGCTGGCAATCCTCGCGGGGCTGGTATTCAATGCGGCCTGGACGATGACTGCCCTCGGTTTCGCGCCGACAGATCAGACGGCCGCGCTGATCACGGGCGCGCGGCTGCTCGCGCTGGTCGGCCTCGCAGCGGTGCCGCTCAACCTGATCGTGCTGCGCCGCTTGCTAGAGATGATCGACACGGTCCGCGCCGGCGATCCGTTCGTCGCCCGGAACGCTGAGCGGCTGCAGGTGATCGCGTGGGCCCTGCTCGGCCAGCAGGTCCTCCAACTGCTGGTAAGCCTCATCGCCGGCGTGACCTCCGCGGAGGCGCATGGCCTGCATGTCGGCGCGTTCTCCACCAGCGGATGGCTGGCGGTGATCCTGCTGTTCGTGCTCGCCCGCGTCTTCGCCGAGGGTGCGAACATGCGCGACGACCTTGCCGGGACGGTGTGACCATGATCACCGTCAAGCTCGATGACCTGCTTTACGCCCGCCGGATGACGCTGACCGAGCTCGCTGACCGGGTCGACATCACGCTCGCCAATCTGTCGATCCTCAAGACCGGCAAGGCACGCGCCATTCGCTTTTCGACGCTCGAGGCGATCTGTGCGGCGCTGCAATGCCAGCCAGGCGACCTGCTGCACTTCCAGCCTAATCCCGACGCGCAATAGGCGCGCCGCCCTCTTTTTCTCGAAGGATATTCCAATGACCATGATCGCGGTTACGGCACCGATGCCCAAGGGCGCGGTTGACCGGGAGGTTTCGCTAACCCGCCTCTATGTGTTGCGGGCGACCTATCTGCTGCTGATTGTCGGCCTGGGCGGCTTCATCGTGCCCCAGCTCCTCAGCCATGAGCCGCTCGCCCGCGGTGTGATCCCCAGCCTGTTGGGCGCTATATGGCTGCTCGCGTTCATCGGGCTGCGCTATCCGCTGCAGATGCTCCCACTTCTGATGTTCGAATTCGCGTGGAAGACGGTGTGGCTGCTCGATTTCGGCCTGACTCAATGGTCGACGGGTAACGCGCCCGCCACGTTTCCCGAAGATTTCAAGGCAATCGTCGCCGGGGTGATCCTGATGCCGATCGTCATCCCATGGGGCTATGTGCTGCGGCATTTTGCTCAGCAGCCCGGGGCGCGGTGGCGGTGAGCTGAGCCACCTGTTCGAAACGCTGTCCGGCTTGAAGTAGAAGCCTGTAAGTGCCTGTCTGACAAGCAGCCAAAGGACTCAATGATTGTTCTGGTGAGGGGAGGAGCCAGCCTGTGACCCAGGGGCCGCTCGAGGGCATCGCCACCGCATGGTGACGATGCCCCGGCGGACATCACGCCTTGACGTGCTGTGCGATATACTTGTTCATCTCGAACATCGTGCACGACTTGCGGCCGAACACCTTTTCCAGCTTCGCGTCGGCGAGGATCTCGCGCTTGTTGGCTGGGTTCTGCAGATTGTTCGCCTTGATGTAATCCCACACCTTGCTGATCACCTGGCTGCGCGGGAGCTTGTCGTTGCCGACGATCGCGCCCAGCTCGGGGGAGGGCTGTACCGGAGCATGGATGCCGCCGGTCTTGGTCGGTGCAGTCGCCATAAATTTTCCTTCCTGATGTGTCGTTCATGCCGACATCGGTTTCACGCCTCCTGGGACGTGCCACGCTTGTGCGCCGCCTTTTCGGCGTTGTCACGCCTACAATGCGCCGTTTCACACCTTGAAATGGCCCTTCTGACCGCTTTGGGCGAAGAAAAACCCCCGGTGCGGGCACCGGGGGCTGAAAAAGGGGGCAGGGCAGGCGACCCGCCCTGCATATCGATCAGAACTTGAAGCCCGCCGAGACGCCATAGCGGCGCGGCTCGAGGGTGAAGATGTTGGTGAACAGGCCGGTCGAGGCGTCAGTGACATACTGGCCGGTGATGGCATTGTTGGCGGTGAGGTTCTGCACGAAGCCGCGCAGATACCATTTCTCCTGAGGACCGTTCAGCGTCAGCGAGAGGTTGACGATTTCATAGCCCTTGATCTTGTCGATAGGCCGATTGAAGCTGCGCGAGAAATACTCGCCCGTGTAAGTGAGATCGGCACGGCTGACGAGCGTCATGCCGCTGCTGCCGATATCCATGGTGTGCTGAGCGCCCGCCGAGAACTTCCAGGTCGGTGCATTGGGTAGCTGGTGGCCCGACAGATCGACCGCCACGCCATCGGGAAGGCCCGTCACAGCCCCCGCTGCGTTGGTGGAGGTGAAGAAGGGCAGCGGACCCGTCGGTGTCCCGAACAACGCGCGCAGACCCGCCGACGGGTTGGCGATCGCTGCCGCCAGGCTGCCGCAGATCGAATAGGCGCCAGTGGTATTGGTGCCCGGGACTGGGGTTGGTGCCTGCAGGCCGATTGCGCTGTTGAACGCAGCGACCAGTGTGTTCGCGCCCACCGCATTGCCAGCCGTGGTCGGCCGTACGACGCAGTTCGAGGCGTTGGTGATATCCTTGATGATCACCGTGTCCGAACGGCCGCCCGAGGGATCGCGGGTATCGACCAGCGAGAAGTCCTTGATCTTGGTCTTCAGATAGCTGGCCGAGAGATTGACCATGAAATGCCGCTCGGGCCGGATGACCGCCTCGACTTCGGCGCCGTAGATGTCGGCGTTGGTATTGTCGTTGAACGAGGTCTTGTTGAGGATGCGGCTGAGCTGCAGATCCTTGTATTTATAATAGAATACGCTCGCATTGAGGCGCAGCGAGCCGTTCATGAAGGTGTTCTTGGTGCCGAGTTCGAACGCATCGATGCTTTCCGGGCGGAACGTCGCCGGCGCGGAGAACACCGAGGGATCGAACGGCGGATTGATGCCGCCCGATTTATAGCCGCGCGAATAGGACAGATAGATCAGTGAATTGTCGCTGGGCTTGTAATCGAGCACAACGCGGCCGGTTACGCGGCCGAACTGGACGCTGGCGTTGCGATACATCTGGTTGCCCGCCGTGCCGGCATCCGCGTCGAACGCGACGGCATAAGGTGACGAGAAGACGTTGGTCGAGCCATAGGGCACGAGCACGCTGAGCAGCGGACTGCGATCGCTGACGAACTTCTGGTCATGCGAATAGCGCGCGCCGATCGTCAGCTTCCATTTCGGAGAGAACTGGAAATAGGTCTCGCCAAACAGGCCGTAGGATTTCAGCTGATAGCGCTGTGTCTCGCTGTTGAAAAAGCCTGGTCCGACATAAGTGGAGCCGGCGGGAGCGCCCGCAGCGAGGCCCTTGGCATAGCCGATGATGTCCGCGGCGTAGCTGCCGAGACCGGGCGACACATAATAATCGCCATCGGTGACGCCGGTCAGGTAAATGCCGCCGATCAGGAAGTTGAACATCCCGTCGAAATGCGAGTTGAGATGCGCTTCAGCCGACCAGCCTTCAGACTTGCTGCGCGATTCGTCATAGTTGAGCGGGCTGCTGCTGCAGCCATAGGTATGGCCGCCAAATACGCCGGTATAGCTGCGATCGACTGCGGAGGTGCAGAGCTGGCCGGCGGAATTGAACACCCGCGCCCGACCTGTGGCGAAAGGCGAACCCGGTGCCGCAGCGGCGCCCAGGAAGGTATTGAGGCCGACATTGGTCGCAAGCGAGTTCGGCGTGTTGAGGAAGTAGCCGGCGGTCGAGTCGACGCGCGACCGGTTATAGCCGCCAATCACCGAGAGCGACATCTGGCCGAAATCCTGGTCGATCCGACCCTGGATGTTGAGCTCATCCGAGAAATAGGTCGGGCTCACATTGGAATTCACGGTGCGCAGGTCGGTCGGCACCGTGATGCCGTTGAAGCCATCGGCGCCGTAGAGGCTTCGAACGCCAAAGGGCACGAGCGACGGGCTGAGCGCAATGCCGAAGAATTCGCGAGACGTGAGGATGTCCTGGAACACCGCGTTCGCATTGACCGTGTCGAACCCAAGCCGATCAGGTGCGCAGCCAAGGATCCCGGTCGGGTCGCGGTGGCAGAGCTGCTTCTGAATCCGCGAGCGGTTGTCCTTTTCGTGGAAATAGGAACCCATCAGGTCGACTGTGGTCGAGCTGCTCGGCTGCCAGCGGATCGAGCCACGGACCTGGTACAGGTCGCGCCCGTCGATCTGCGAGTTATCAAAGGTGTTGTTGGTATAGCCGTCGCGCTTCAGATACAGGCCGGCGAAGCGCACGCCCAGGGTGTCGCCGAGCGGCACGTTGAGGACGCCGGTGGCCTTTTTCGAGTTGTAATTGCCATATTCGGCTGATGCGGAGGCGTGAATGCCAGTGAGATCAGGCCTGGCGGTAATGAAGTTGACGACGCCCGAGGTCGCGTTGCGGCCGAACAATGTGCCCTGCGGCCCGCGCAACACTTCGACTCGCTCCATGTCGAGATATTCGGTTTCGAACAGTCGCGTCGCGGGCGCGGGCACGTCGTTGATGTGGATGCCGGTCGCTGCATCGCACGAGAAACCGGTGCAGAGATCGCCGATGCCGCGGATCGTGAAGCTCGACGCGGTGAAGTTCGTCTTGGTATAGCTGATGTTCGGCAGGCTGAGCTGGAGATCCAGCGAATTGTGGATCTGCTGGACCTCGAGCGCCTTGCCGGTAAAGGCCGAGACCGAGATCGGGACGTCCTGGAGCCGCTCGGAGGTGCGCTGCGCCGTCACGACGATATCGTCGCCGCCGCTCTGGTCCTCGGCGGGCGCCGCTGCCGTCGTCTGCTCGGGCGGTGCCTCTTGGGCGAGCGCCGGATTGACGTAGAATAGTGCGATTGCCGACGCTGCGAGCAGTTCGAACTTCTTCATGATGCATCCCCTATGGAGTACGCCCGTCAATCTGAGCTGACTGAGCGTTGTTTCGTAATTTCGGTATGCGAATTTAGCGTCCGCTGGAATCACCCGTCAATGGCGTAATCGCAGGAATCCTGCGGGGTTGCGCAGTTGTTGCCCAAATGAGACAGTTTCGAAATAGAACTCAATCGGGCAAAGCGCCGCTTGCCGTAACGTCGCGACCGAATCGACAACAAGGAAATGAGTATGGATGTTGGCCATGGTGAACCCGAGGATGGTGACATCGTCGCGGCATCGCCGAAGATTCCCGTGCCCGAAGACGTTGCGGAGGCGATACGGACGCTGATTCGCTGGTCCGGCGACGACCCCGCCCGCGAGGGATTGATCGACACGCCGCAGCGGGTGGCGCGCGCCTGGAAGGAATATTGCGCCGGCTATGCCGATGACCCCGCAATGCACCTCTCGCGAATCTTCGAGGAGGTCGGCGGCTATGATGAAATCGTGCTGCTGAAGGACATTCCGTTCCAGTCGCACTGCGAGCACCATATGGCGCCGATCATCGGCAAGGCCTCGATCGCCTATCTGCCGAGCAACTGGGTGGTGGGCATATCGAAGCTCGCGCGCGTGCTCCACGCCTATGCCCGCCGGCTGCAGATCCAGGAGCGGCTGACCGCGGAGGTCGCCAATTGCATCTGGGACAACCTCAAGCCGGTCGGGGTCGCGGTGGTGATCGAGGCGAGCCACGCCTGCATGACCGCGCGCGGGGTGCGCACACCGGGCGTCAACATGGTGACGAGCCGGATGATGGGCGTGTTCCGCGAGGACGACCGCAGCCGCAAGGAAGTGCTCGCGCTGATGGGCTATTGAGGCGTGATTGATCCGGCGCGGACAGTGCTGGTGACCGGCGCGGTGCGGCGGATCGGCGCGGTCATCGTGCGGCATCTCGCCGGCCGGGGCTGGCGGGTCGCGATCCACCATCACCATTCGCCTGACGACGCCGAGGCGCTGGCGGYCGAGCTTGATGGGGCATGTGTCGTAACGGGCGATCTTGCCTGCGCCGAAACGGCGCCGCGCCTCGTCGCCAGCGTGCGCGACGCATTCGGGGCGCCGCTGATGGCGCTCGTCAACAACGCCTCGCTGTTCAGCTATGACCGGCCGCCAATCGCAGGGGCGGCGGCATTGCGGGATCATATGGCGGTCAATCTCGACGCGCCGGTGCTGCTTGCGTCGGCGCTCGCCGCGCAGGACGATCTGGCGACGGGCGCCGTGGTGAATATCCTCGACCAGAAAATCGCCAATCTGAACCCGGATTTCTTCTCCTATAGCTGCGGCAAGATCGCGCTGGCCGGGGCGACCGCGATGCTCGCCCAGGCACTGGGCCCGCGCGTCCGCGTCAACGCGGTGTCACCCGGGCTTTCGCTGCCGAGCCTCGACCAGAGCGAGGCCGAGTTCCGCGCGGTCGCCAGCGAAAATCTGTTGCGGCGTCCGGTGGAGGTGAGCGCGATTGCCGAAGCGGTCGATTTCCTGCTGTCGGCGCGCGGCATTCATGGGCAGAACATCTTCGTGGACAATGGCCAGCATTTCCTGCCGCGCGACAGCGACGTGATGTTCGAGACGCGTAAGGCGGACAGGCGAGCGCATGGCTGAGGGAAGGCGCTTCACCACGATCCTCGAGGGGCTCGAGCTCGTCATGGGGCTGGGCATCCATGCCGAGGAACTGGCCGCGCCGCAGCGGGTGATCGTGAATGTCCGGATGGAGATCGAATATCCGGTACCTCCTTCGGAGGATCGGATCGAGGCAGTGCTGGACTATGACTTCCTGCGCGAGGACATCCGCGCGCTGGCGGCCACGCGGCATTTTCATCTGCAGGAGACTTTGTGYGAAGCGATCGCGGCGCTGTGCCTCGCCGATGCGCGGGTCGCGCGGGTGACGGTGCGATCGATGAAGCCTGATATCTATCCCGATGCGGCGGTCGGCTGCGAGATTGTGCGGGGTCGGGCCGCAGGCTGAGGGAGCGGATGCACAACAGTGGCCGTGTGAGCCGGGTCTCGCTATGGCGAAACGATGCTCCGCATCACTGAACTGAAACTGCCGCTGAACCATGCGGATGAAGCGCTGGCGGCCGCGATCCGCACCCGGCTTCGCATCACGCCGCGGGACCTGATCCGCTATACAATCGCCCGGCGCGCGCACGACGCGCGCGACAAGATGGATATCCAACTCGTCTATTCAGTCGACGTGACGCTTCGCGACGAGAATGCGATCCTCGCCCGCTTCAAGAAGGACCGGCACGTCCAGCGCACGCCGGATACCGGCTATCGCTTCCCGGTGCGGGCGCCGGCCGGCTGGAGCGGGCGGCGTCCTGTCGTGATCGGGGCCGGGCCGTGCGGTCTCTTCGCGGGGCTGATCCTCGCGCAGATGGGCTTCCGCCCGATCATCCTCGATCGCGGCAAGGAGGTGAAGCAACGCACCAAGGACACCTGGGGCCTCTGGCGCAAGAGCGTGCTGAACCCGGAATCCAATGTCCAGTTCGGCGAGGGGGGTGCGGGCACCTTTTCCGACGGCAAGCTCTACAGCCGGATCAAGGATCCACGGCATCTCGATCGCAAGGTGCTCATCGAATTCGTCAAGGCAGGCGCCCCGCCGGAGATATTGACCGAGGCGCATCCGCATATCGGCACCTTCAGGCTGGTGGCGATGGTGCAGAGCATGCGCGAGACGATCGAAGGGCTCGGCGGCGAATATCGGTTCGAGCACCGGGTCGACGGGATCGATATCGCTGAGGACGGCGAAGGGGTTCGCCGCGTACGCGGATTGCGTCTCCACACCGGCGACTATCTCGAAGCGGAGCAGGTCGTGCTCGCGGTCGGTCACAGCGCGCGCGACACGTTCCAAATGCTCCATGCCGAGGGCGTGCATGTCGAGGCCAAGCCCTTCTCGATCGGCGTGCGGATCGAGCATCCGCAAAGCTGGATCGACGATGCGCGCTTCGGCCATTCGGCGGGCAACCCGATCCTCGGTGCTGCCGATTACAGCCTGTCGCATCACTGCAAGAACGGGCGCACCGTTTATAGCTTCTGCATGTGCCCGGGCGGCACCGTGGTTGCCGCCACCTCGGAAGAGGGGCGGGTCGCGACCAACGGGATGAGCCAATATTCGCGCAACGAGCGCAATGCGAACTCAGGCATCGTCGTCGGCATCGATCCGGCCCGCGACTATCCGGGCGACCCGCTGGCCGGGATCGCGCTGCAACGTCACTGGGAATCGCGCGCGTTCATCGCGGGTGGGTCGAACTACAAGGCCCCAGCCCAGACGCTAGGGGACTTCCTTGCCGGCCGTCCGTCGACCAAATTGGGCAGCGTCGTTCCGTCCTATCTGCCGGGCGTGCATCCGACAGATCTGGCTGAATGCCTGCCTGAGTTTGCGGTGACCGCGATGCGCGAGGCGCTGGTCGCGTTCGCTCGCGAGATTCCTGGCTATGACCATTCCGATGCAGTGCTGACCGGGGTCGAGACACGGACATCCTCGCCGGTCAGGATTACCCGAGGTGCGGATTTCCAGAGCCTCAACACCATCGGCTTGTTTCCCGCTGGCGAAGGCGCCGGCTATGCCGGCGGCATCCTCTCAGCAGCGGTTGACGGGATCAAGGTCGCCGAGGCACTGGCGTCGCACCTTCTCTAAAATTTACACGTATTTATGGATAGTTAGAAGACTATGTACAATGTTCTGTACATATCGAAAACTGTCAGGACCCGCATGACATTCCCAACACCACCCGCAGGCCCTGCTGCGTGCCGTCGACCTTCAGGCTCAGTGATTCGGCGCAATCGCGCGCAGCGTGAAGCCGGTGATCTTGGTGGTATAGTGGCACTCGAATGAGCGTCGTTGCTTGCCGTCGTCCACCGTACCCCAGACGATAATCCTGCTCGGGCTGTGCTGCTCGACATCGATGAGGTGCACCCTGCCATATTGCGCTGCACGGGTGCTGCATTCGGTCGCGGCCGCGGGTTGCGCCTGTTCGTTGGGCTTCGGCTTTCCCGCCACGGCCTGGCCCGCCATGCCGGCGGCACTGACGGCGAGGCTGGCGACGCACCCGCCAAGCGCCAATGCGCTACCGGCCAGCAGTATGGAGACCAATATACGCGTCATCCGGGTCGAGCCCCCATTGCCCGCAGCATCAGCGCTACATCCCGCAGCCTATGATGACACTTCGCCGCGCGCAATGGTGGGTTGGAGACAGGCTAAACCGCGTTGGCGGCGCTGAGCACCGCCCTGACCGACGCGGTGGCAATGTCCGCATCGATGCCGACGCCAAAGACGGTGCGTCCGTCCGAGGTCCGGCATTCGACATAGGCCGCCGCCTGCGCGTCGGCACCATGGCCGATCGCGTGCTCGCTATAGTCGACCACGTCGAGCTGCGGGCCAGTCGTATCCGCAAGTGCGGCAATCACGCCCGAGATCAGGCCGTTGCCGCGCCCGCTGATCGAGCGCTCTTCGCCGCCGATCGAGACCCTGCCGACGAACAGCCGGTCGCCGCTCGAGCCAGTCTCATGATAGTCGAGCAGCGCGAAGCGGTCGCCGTCCTTGCGGAGATAGGTCGCCTCGAACTTGCCCCAGATATCCTCGGCATTCAGCTCACGGCTGGTCTCGTCGGCGAGTGCCTGGACGTGGCGGCTGAAATCGGCCTGGAGCCGCTTGGGTAGTTTAAGGCCCTTGTCCTGCTCGATCACCCAGGCCACGCCGCCCTTGCCGCTTTGCGAATTGACCCGGATCACCGCCTCATAGCTGCGGCCGAGATCGGCGGGGTCGATCGGGAGATAGGGCACTTCCCAATATTCGTCGTTGCGCTCCGCCTGGGCAGTGAAGCCCTTCTTGATCGCATCCTGATGGCTGCCCGAGAAAGCCGTGAAGACCAGTTCGCCGGCATAGGGGTGGCGCGGATGGACCGGCAGCTGGTTGCAATAGGTGACCGTGTTGATGATCTGATCGATGTCCGAGAAATCGAGCTTTGGATCAGTCCCTTGCGTGTACATGTTGAGCGCGACCGTCACGAGGTCGCAATTGCCGGTCCGCTCGCCATTGCCCAGCAGGCAACCCTCGAGCCGGTCAGCGCCAGCCATCAGGCCGAGCTCGGCCGCAGCAACGCCGGTGCCACGGTCGTTGTGCGGATGCAGGCTGATCACCACACTGTCGCGATTGCGGATATGCTTGCCGAACCATTCGATCTGGTCGGCATAGATGTTGGGCGTAGCCGCCTCGACGGTCGCGGGCAGGTTGAGGATCAGCGGGTGATCGGGGGTGGGCCGCAGCACCTCCATCACCGCCTCACAGACCTCGACCGAGAAATCGAGCTCTGCGGTCGAGAAGGTCTCGGGGCTGTATTCGAAATGCCAGTCAGTGTCCGGCTGAGCGGCAGCCTGATCGCGCAGGATCATCGCGCCATCGACTGCGATCTGGCGGATCTCGGCGCGGCTCATCCCGAACACGATCTTGCGCCAGGCCGGGCTCACCGCATTGTAGAGATGGACGATGGCTTTGGGCGCGCCCCGCAGCGAGGCGAAGCTGGTCTCGATCAGGTCGCGGCGGGACTGGGTGAGGACCTGGATCGTCACATCGTCCGGCACTCGGCCCGACGTCACGAGGCCGGAGATGAAGTCGAACTCGGTCGCGCCGGCGGCGGGGAAGCCGACCTCGATCTCCTTGATGCCGACCTTGCAGATCAGGTCGAAGAAGCGGGTCTTCTTCTCGCCGTCCATTGGATCGATCAGCGCCTGGTTGCCGTCGCGCAGATCCGTCGAGAGCCAGCGCGGCGGGCGCGTGATGGTTCGCGACGGCCATTGTCGGTCGGGCAAATCGACCTGGGGGAAGGGGCGGTATTTAACGGAAGGGTCACGCAGCATGTTTCGTCTCGCGGCTCGCGGGGTCTCTGGGTCGGATTGGCCCTTAGGCGGGTCGCGCGCGCCGGAGGCACGCGTCGGAAGTCGCGCCTAAGGGCGCGTAAGTCGAAGCAGCGAAAGGCAGAGAGCCTGCGTCATGAAGTGCCCGATACCGCCTTAGCGCTGGTCATGTCCAGCCCGTCCGTCGAATAGCCGGTCGAGCCGGCTTTCCGGCAGGAACCAGAAGACCGCGACCAGCGCTGCGCAGGCGATGCCGAGCCAGGGCGAGAGGAAGGTGAGGGGGACGCCGGCGAGATAGACAAGGCTCGCGAATCCGCCCTTGCGACTGGTCTGGCGGTGATAGGCGACCGAGGCCCTGCCCTGTCTGCCGGTGCGACGAATGGTCGACTGGAGCCACATATAGGCGATCGAGGGCAGCAGCATCGTCGCGAGATAGACCAGGGTGGCGTCGCGGTTGAAATGATGCTCGCCAAGATAGGATGTCGAGAAGGGGACCAGCGAGAGCGCGAACAGCAACGCCATGTTTGACCAGATCAGGCCATTGGTGACCTGCGTCGCATGGCTGAACAGCCGGTGATGGTTGACCCAATAGACCGCGACATAGGCGTAGCTCAGCGCATAGGCGAAGAAGACCGGCCAGAGAGTCCAGAGCTTGTCCATCCCCTCGGAAACGGGGGGATGGAGCTCGAGCACCATGATGGTGACGATGATCGCGATCACCCCGTCCGAAAAGGCCTCGACACGGCCGACACCGGGCCTGCCTTCGTTCTCGGACGGAGTGGAATCGCTCATTCAGGCTGATTTCCGGCCCGTTATTTCTGGTTGAAGCCGGCGTTGATGGTGAGCTCGACCTTGTCCGACACCATCGGCACGCCATAACCGACATGGAAGTCGCTGCGGTTGATCGTCGCGGTCGCGGCAAAGCCCACACTCGGCTTTTTCGCACCCATGGGAGCGTTGCCGGCGCCCACGAAGCGGGCTTTCAGAACGATTGGCTTGGTCACGTCCTTGAGGGTGAGATTGCCTTCGATCGTGGCGGTTTCGCCCGTCACCGTCACCTTGGTCGAAACGAACTTGCCGGTAGGATATTTCGCCGCGTCGAAAAAGTCCGGGCTTTTCAGGTGGGTGTTCAGGGCGGCCACCGTCGTGGAGACCTGATCGATCGGGAAGCTGACCTCGACCTTGCTGTTCGCGGCATTGGCCGGATCCAGCGTCAGGGTGCCGGTCGGCTGCGTGAACTGGCCGGTATATTCAGTGAAGCCGAGATGGTTGACCGTGAAGAGAACCTGGGTGTGGCCGGTATCGACATCATAGGTGCCGGCGACGACGCGGCTGGCGTCGTGCGCACCGGGAGGAGTGGTTGGCATTTGCGCGAGCAAAGGCGCAGCGGCGAGGGCGAGGGCGGTGGCGAGCACAAGGCGCATCGAATCGTCTCCTGTTGGGGCGACGACGATGTGCGCCAGGGCGGGGACTTGCGTCAAACGCCTAAATTGCAACGGATAGTTTCCATTCCTCCCCGGCACGGGGAGGGCGTTTAGGCTTTGGCCTGCCCCCGGCAGGCCAAGATCATGTCCGGGGGACATGATCTCGCCTAAACGCGCCCGCTTCTTCAGCGGGTGGTGGAGGGGCTGGCTTGGCGGGACCGTGCCGCGCTCCAAGCCCCTCCACCAGCTGCGCTGGTCCCCCTCCCCGTTCCGGGGAGGAATGAAGTCGTTAGTTCTTGTCTTTGTCGACCAGCTTGTTGGCGCCGATCCACGGCATCATCGCGCGCAGCTCGCTGCCGATCTTCTCGATCGGATGGGCGGCCGCTGCCTTGCGGGCTGCCTTGAGCTCGGGCTGACCGGCGCGGTTGTCGAGGACGAAGTTCTTCACGAACCGCCCGCCCTGGATGTCGGCGAGGACGCGCTTCATCTCGGCCTTGGTCTCGCTGGTGATGATCCGCGGGCCAGTGGTGATGTCACCATATTCAGCGGTGTTCGAGATCGAATAGCGCATATTGGCGATGCCGCCCTCATACATGAGGTCGACGATCAGCTTCACCTCGTGGAGGCATTCGAAATAGGCCATTTCAGGCGCATAGCCCGCCTCGGTCAGCGTTTCGAAGCCGGCCTGGATCAGGTGGGTGAGGCCGCCGCACAGCACTGCCTGCTCGCCGAACAGGTCGGTCTCGCACTCCTCGCGGAAATTGGTCTCGATGATGCCCGAACGGCCACCGCCGACGCCGCTCGCATAAGCGAGCGCGATGTCATGCGCGTTGCCGCTCACATCCTTGTCGATCGCGATCAGGCAGGGGACGCCGCCGCCGCGGACATATTCGCTGCGGACGGTGTGGCCCGGGCCCTTGGGCGCGATCATGATCACGTCGAGATCGGCGCGCGGCTCGATCAGCCCGAAATGCACGTTGAGGCCGTGCGCAAAGGCGATTGCCGCGCCCTGCTTCAGGTTCGCGTGGAGATCATCGGCATAGATGGCCGCCTGATGCTCGTCGGGCGCGAGGATCATGGTGATGTCGGCCCAGGCGGCTGCCTCGGCATTGGTCATCACCTTGAAGCCGGCGCCTTCGGCCTTCTTCGCGGTGGCCGAGCCGGCACGGAGCGCAATCGCGATCTCCTTGACGCCCGAATCACGGAGGTTCTGGGCATGGGCATGGCCCTGGCTGCCATAGCCGACGATCGCGATCTTCTTGTTCGTGATCAGGTTCAGATCGGCATCGCGATCATAATAGACACGCATTGATAGTAGCTCCCTGGTTCAAAAATCTGCCGTCATGCCGGGCTAGTCCCGGCATCCATCGTGCAACCAGCGATGGCTTCGCTCGTGGATGGATTGACCCCGGAACAGGTCCGGGGTGACGAAACATTGGCGTTAAGCGGCGTTCTTCCCCCGCGCGATGGCGACGATGCCGGTGCGGGCGACCTCGATCAGGCCGACCTCGCGCATCAGCGAGATGAAGGTATCGATCTTCTCGCGCCCGCCGGTCACTTCGAAGACGAAGCTGGTGGTAGTCGCGTCGACCACGCGAGCGCGGTAGACATCGGCCAGCCGCAGCGCCTCGATGCGATGATCGCCGGTGCCGGCGACCTTCAGCAGCGCAAGCTCACGCTCGACATGTGGGCCGAGCGCGGTGAGATCAGTCACCGAATGCACCGGGATCAGGCGGTCGAGCTGGGCCAGCATCTGCTCCATGACATGGGCGGATGCCGAGGTGACGATCGTGATCCGGCTCACCGCCTTGTCGGCGGTGACGTCCGACACCGTCAAACTCTCGATATTGTAGCCGCGCGCGGTGAACAGGCCGGCGATCCGGGCGAGGATGCCCGGCTCGTTATCGACCATCACGGCAAGCGTGTGCCGCTGGACGGTTTCTTCCTTGATATGCATCACACCAGTGCCTTGGCTTCGTCGTCCATCTCGCCCGAGACTTCGGTCGCCTGGAGGATCATGTCGGTATGGGCAGCGCCCGAGGGGATCATCGGGAAGCAGTTGGCGAGCTTCGCCACCATGCAATCCACCAGCACCGGCCCGTCATGAGCAAGCATCGCGGCGATACCGTCGTCAAGCTGGTCCGGCCCCTCGATGCGGATGCCCTTCCAGCCATAGGCTTCGGCCAGTTTGACGAAATCGGGCAGCGAATCGCTGTAGCTCTCGGCGTAGCGGCTGGCATAGGTCAGCTCCTGCCACTGCCGAACCATCCCCATATACTGGTTGTTGAGGATGAAGACCTTGACCGGCAGCCGGTATTGCGTGGCGGTGCCGAGCTCCTGGATGTTCATCTGGATCGAGGCTTCGCCGGCAATATCGATCACCAGCGACTTGGGGTTGCCGAGCTGCGCGCCGATCGCGGCGGGCAGGCCATAGCCCATCGTGCCGAGCCCGCCCGAGGTTAGCCATTTATTGGGCGCCTCGAAATCGAAGTGCTGCGCGGCCCACATCTGATGCTGGCCGACCTCGGTGGTGATGACCGGCGACTTCTTGTGCGTCGCCTCCCACAGAGCGCGGATCGCGCGCTGCGGCATGATCTCGTTCGCATTGTCGGGGAAATCGAGGCTCTTGACCGCGCGCCAGCCATCGATCCGACGCCACCATTCAGCGAGATCGGGCTTGGGATGACGCCGCGATTTATAGACGCGGACCATGTCCTCGAGCGCGTTGCCGACATCGGCGATGATCGGCAGATCGACCCGCACATTCTTGTTTATCGACGAGCGGTCGATATCGATATGAACCTTGCGGCTGTTCGGGCTGAACGCATCGAGCCGGCCCGTAACGCGATCGTCGAACCGCGAGCCGAGCGCGATGATCAGGTCGGCCTGGTTCATCGCGTAATTGGCTTCATATGTGCCGTGCATGCCGAGCATGCCGAGCCATTGCGGCGACGAGGCGGGGAAGGCGCCGAGACCCATCAGCGTAGAGGTCACCGGCGCTCCGGAGATGCGGGCGAGTTCACGCAGCAGCTGGCTCGCCGCAGGGCCGGCATTGATGATGCCGCCGCCGGTATAGAGGATCGGGCGCTCGGCGGCCGCGAGCATATCGACTGCCTGCTCGATCAGCGACTGATCGGCCTTCACCTGCGGGCGATAGGTCTTGTGCCGGATCGGACCCGGCTTGGTGTAGCGCGCGCTCGCGACCTGGACGTCCTTGGGGATGTCGACCACGACCGGACCTGGGCGGCCGGAGGTCGCGATATGGAACGCCTCATGGATGATATCGCCGAGCCGGGCGGGATCCTTCACCAGATAATTATGCTTTGAGCAGTGGCGCGTGATGCCGACGGTGTCGGCTTCCTGGAACGCGTCAGTGCCGATCAGCGCGGTCGGGACCTGGCCGGTGATGACGACCATCGGGATCGAATCCATTAGCGCGTCGGTGATGCCGGTGACGGCATTGGTCGCGCCTGGCCCCGAGGTGACGAGCACGACGCCGGGCTTGCCGGTCGAGCGGGCATAGCCCTCGGCGGCATGAGTCGCTGCCTGTTCGTGGCGCACCAGGATGTGCTTGATCCGCCCGGAGCGGAACAGAGCATCATAAATGGGGAGTACCGCGCCGCCCGGATAGCCGAACACGATCTCCACGCCGAGATCGCACAGCGCCTCGACCAGGATATCGGCTCCGCTTTTCTCCGTCATCGCTCAGTCCTTCTTTTTCTGCGGCGCAACATTACAACAGGAAATGCGCCGTTAGTGATCGAAAATTTGTCCGTCAAGTCTCGTAACGGAATCTAGTTACAAATTCCTGTAGCAACGCGCATGTTTCTGTCGTGCCGCTGCGGTGCCACATAGCGGGAGGTTGGTTCCGAAACCACGTAAATTGTCGCTTGGCATATTGGCGGGTCGCCAATTGCGCGGCGCTAAGGGCGTGGTCGAGGGTTGAGGTGCCTGCGAGAACCGCGCCAAGCTCGGGCACGCCGATCGCCATGCGGACCGGCGCGGCCGGCAGAATGTCGGTGCGAGAGAGGACCGCGCGTGCCTCTTCGATGGCACTGCCGGCGAACATCGCTTCGAGACGCGCGTCGCAGCGTGCGAGCAGCCAGTCACGATCCGGCAGCAGGACCATGGCCGTGAGGTCGATGTCGGAGCCGATCCCGCCGACTTTCGCCTTTTGCCAGTCAGCGATTGGGCGGCCAGTCGAGCGTATCACCTCCAGCGCACGGGCGACGCGGGTGGTGTCGGCGGGCGCCAGCCGGGCTGCGGCGGGTGGATCGAGCGTGCTCAGTTCGGCATGCGCTTCAGCAACTGGCATTGCGCGTACCGCTTCACGGATGGACGGATCGATTGGCGGAACCGGAGCGATGCCGTCTAACAGGGTGCGCAGATAGAGACCGGTGCCGCCGACCAGTACCGGCAACAGGCCGGCTTCATGAGTCCGAACGATCTCCGCCTTTGCTTCTGCGGCCCAGCGCGCTGCGGAATAAATGTCGGCGCCATCGACATGGCCAAACAGCCGGTGCGGTACGCGGGCTTCGTCCGCAGGGCTTGGCCGGGCTGATAATATGCGCAGATCGGCATAGACCTGGGCTGAATCGGCGTTGATCACGACGCCGAGATGTTTCTCGGCGATCGCCATCGCGAGTGCGGACTTGCCGCTAGCGGTCGGCCCTGTAATGAGCGCCACCTTCTGCCGGGGAGAGTCCATGTTCATCGCAACGCTGATAGCAGCCGGAAACCTGAGCGGGGGCGATATTTCGGCCGCGCGGGATCGGCTCGACCAGGCGGGGTGCCTGCCGGCGGCCCATGCCTGGATCGACGAGGGGTTCGCGGCTGATGTCGATTTCGGTTTGAACCCCGAGGCGGCGCGCGCGGCGCTGGACGGCGCCTTTCCCGGTATCGATATCGTCGTGCAGCCTGTGGAGAGCCGGGCGAAGCGGTTGCTCGTCGCCGACATGGATTCGACGATGATCACCGTCGAGTGCATTGACGAGCTCGCCGATTATGCCGGGATCAAGCCGCAGATCGCCGCTGTCACCGAGGCTGCCATGCGCGGCGAGCTTGATTTCGAGGCGGCGCTGGATGCGCGCGTTGCACTGCTCAAGGGGCTCGACGAGGCTGTGATCGAACGCTGCCTCGCCGAGCGGGTTGTGATCATGGCGGGTGCGGTGGCGCTGGTGCGGACGATGAAGGCGCGCGGTGCGCAGACGATTCTCGTCTCGGGCGGCTTTACCCGATTCGCTGAGCCGGTGGCGCGGATGATCGGGTTCGACCGGGCGATCGCTAACCGGCTCGATATCGCGGGCGGCAAGCTGACGGGAACGGTCGCGAAGCCGATCGTCGGGTCGGATACCAAGTTGCAGACGTTGCTCAGCGCGGCGGCCGAGTTCGATCTGCCGCTCGAGACGACGCTCGCCGTGGGCGACGGGGCCAATGACCTGGCGATGATTCGGCAGGCCGGGCTTGGGGTGGCCTATCACGCCAAGCCGATTGTGGCGGCAGCAGCAGGGGCGCGGATCGACAATGGCGATCTGACGTCACTGCTTTACGCGCAAGGAATAAGCGCGAAAGAGTGGGTGAGGGGCTAGCTCGCGGCGTTCTTAAGGAGCCACCGGGACGCAGGGTGTACCGGTCGGCTTCACCGACGCGCAGATGCGCCCGGCCTCAGCGGTTGACGCCAGCGGGCCGGCCTGGAGCTTGGTCAAGGCGCCGGCGCGCAGGAAATAGGGCTCGAGCCCGCCCAGCGCGCTCACCTGGCTATGAAGCTTCGCCCATAGAGCGCGCGCATTGCCCTCATCGCGGAAGGCGCCGAACTGGACTCGCCAGCGCCCGGCGGCGGGCTGCGACACGCGGGTAGGGGCGGGCGGCACCCGGGTCGGCACCTGCGCTACCGGTGGGGCCGGCTCGGGGCGGACGGGACGGGCGGCTATGACGGGTTTGGGCTTCTCGGGCCGGGGCGCATCGACGCCGGGCTGCGCGCCGCCATTCTGGTCATAGGACGACGGAGGCAGGTCAGTGCCGCGCATCCAGTTCTGGGTGCCTTGGCCGGCGATCTCGGGGGGCAATTGCGGGCGCTGCGCTTCGGCTTCATATTGCCGGGCGAGGATTAGACCCTTTTGACGGTCGTCGGCCGGGATATATTGATCCATCTGCGCCTGCACCTCGGACGCACGGGGCGATCCCGAGGCGGCCGAGCGGACGATCAGGGCATAGGCGCGAGGCCAGTCCCGCATGACGCCATCGCCATTATAGAGCATCGTGCCGAGCACCAGCTGCGCGCGGGGTTCGCCGCGCGCGACCGCCTTGTTGAGCCAGGGCAGGGCCTCCTCGCGTTTACCATTCTGGAACAGGATCAGGCCGTAATTCGCCTCGGCCTCGAACTGCCCCTGGAGCGCTGCCTTGCGGTACCAGCTCTCCGCCATCGCCATGTCGACGGGCACGCCGCGGCCGAGCTTATAGGCCTGGCCGAGATTGAACTGCGCATCGGCATCCCCGGCGATCGCGGCAGGGCGCCATTCCTCGACTGCCTTGCGATAGTCGCCGCGGCTCCAGGCATCGACGCCCGCCTTCACATCGGCAAATGCAGGCGTGAGCGCGGGCACCGATACCGCGATGAACAAGCCGGCAAGGCCAAGAGCCGCCGGCCGAAACGCTTTGCGCATAGATTCGTCCTATTCCCCGCCACCAACCTTAGCAGATAATCACCACTATAACGGGTTTGGCAAAGATTTCGTTAGGTGTCTTGCGCCCTTGTGCTGACGGACCGACGCCATGAAACAGGGTAAATAGGCGCAGTCCGTGAAAGTTTGACGTCGTTAACCGCTTCTTGACGTCTCCCGTGGCATCTCAGCCTCTCTGACACGGGGAGTTTAAGAGGCACATGCGCGTTCTCGCGATGGCATCACAAAAAGGCGGATCGGGCAAGACTACCTTGTCCGGGCATCTCGCTGTACAGGCGCAGCTGGCCGGTGCTGGCCCTGTCGTCCTGATCGATATCGATCCGCAGGGATCATTGTCCGATTGGTGGAACGAAAGGCATAGCGAATATCCCGCTTTCGCCCAAACCACCGTCGCGCGGCTTGCCGCCGATCTCGAGATCCTGCGTCAGCAGGGTTTCAAGCTGGCAATGATCGACACGCCTCCCGCCATTACCATGGCGATCCAGAGCGTGATCGCGGTCGCCGAGCTGATCGTCATTCCGACCAGGCCTTCGCCGCACGATCTTCGCGCGGTCGGCGCCACCGTCGATTTGTGCGAGCGGGCCGGCAAGCCTTTGCTGTTCGTCGTTAACGGCGCAACGCCCAAGGCCAAGATCACCTCCGAAGCCGCGGTTGCGCTTTCGCAGCACGGTACGGTCGCACCAGTCACCATCCATCACCGCACGGACTTCGCTGCCTCGATGATCGACGGCCGCACCGTGATGGAAGTTGACGTCAATGGCCGCTCTTCGCAGGAGGTCCAGGCACTCTGGACCTACATCGCCGACCGGCTCGAGAAGAATTTCCGCCGCACCGTCTTTTCGGCACCCGGCGTGCAGCAGACCGGCTTTCCCGCACCGCGCCCCGCAATGGGTGGCTTCGGCCGCCGGGTGATGAGCTGAGCAATGACCGTGTTCGGACAGAAACCGCTGGCGTCGCTCTCGTCGACGCTGCTCGCCCGCAAGGGAACCGCCCGGCCGGCGATGCGCCCGCAGGGTTTCAGCGGCTTCGGTGCGCCTCCGGGGCCGCACGACGACCTCGGCTGGAACGACATGGGCCACACCGACGAAGAGTTGTCCGCGCAGGGCTTTACGCACCACCAGCAGCAGCCCTATCCCGAGCAGGCCTATCCGGCGGAACAGCCTTATCCGGCGCCCCCGACGGTGCCGCCGGTATTGCGCCAGCGCGAGGCGCTCCAGGAAGAATTCGAGTCGCCTGAGGCCTATGAGCCGCAGGTGCCCCGCGCCTACCAGCCCGAGCAGGACTATGAGGGCGAGGACGAGGACGAGGACGCCTACGAATACGGCGCCGAGGACGAGGACGAGGACGAGGAAGGCGAGGAGGAGTCCGGCGGCGCATATGCCGATCTCGGACGCGCAGCCAACCCGATCCGCCCCCCCCTCGATCCGATGCCGGTCGAAGCCATGCCGGCGCCGATGCCAATGCCGGCCCCCATGCCGATGCCGGTTCAGGCCGCACCAATGCCGGTTCAGGCCGCGCCGATTCCGGTCGAAGCCAGGCCTGCGCCAGTTGAGCCAAGGCCAGTATGGGTCGAGCCCACGCCCGCGCCCGTTGAGCCGATGCGCGCACCCGTCGAGGCACGGATTGAGCCAAGGCCGGTTTCGATCGCGACCGCCAAGCGGATCGCAAAAGAAGCGCACGCCAAGGGCAACAAGGCTGCCTTTACGCTGCGGCTCGACCAGGATCGTCACCTGCGCCTTCGCCTCGCGAGCGCGCTCCATAATGTCTCCGCTCAGGTCCTTGTGACCGCAGCGCTTGACCATTTTCTGCAATCCCTCCCCGAGGTGGATGAACTGGCGCGCCAGTTGCCACCCCAGGGCGGACGTTGACGTGAACAGGGGAATACCGATGAAAACCCGGGCCGCTATCACTCTTGGGCTTTCCGCCATCGCGCTCGCCGGCACCCTCGCGGGGGCTGCGACTCAGATCAGCGGCATGGCTTTCGCCAGCGCTCGCGACGAGTCGCGCGCTGAAAGGCAGGCTGCGTCCGAAGCCGGCAAGGCACAAAAGGCACTCGCCAAAGGCCAGATCTCGGTTGCAGTCATGCATGCCGAGGCCGCGGTCGGGCTTCGTCCACAGGTCGCTTCGTTCCGCGTCCTGCTCGGTACCGCCTATCTCAAGGCCGGCCGCTTCGACTCGGCACGCCAGTCCTATGCCGATGCGGTCGCGCTCGAGCCGGGCAACGGCAAGGCGGCGCTCAATCTCGCGCTCACCCAGATCGGGACCGGTGATTGGGGTGCCGCGCGCCGGACGCTCGATGCCCATACCGACACCATCTCGGCGAGCGATCGCGGACTGGCGATGGCGCTGGCGGGCGACCCCAATGGCGCGATCGAACTGCTGAGCGCTGCGGTGCGCAGCCCCGATGCAGACGCCAAGACCCGGCAGAATCTCGCGCTCAGCCTCGCGCTGGCCGGACGCTGGCAGGAAGCCAAGACGATGGTTGCGGTCGATGTGGCCCCGCAAGAGGTCGATCAGCGGATCATGCAATGGGCCGAGTTCGCACGGCCGAAATCAGCCTATGACCAGGTCGCCAGCCTGCTCGGCGTGACGCCGGTGCTCGATGCCGGCCAGCCGGCCGCGCTCGCGCTCAACGGCAACGGCCCCGCAATGGCAGTGCAGACTGTCGAGCCGGTCGCACCGACTGCATCCGAAAATACGGCTGTTGCCACCATGGATGCGGCCGCGCCCGCTCCGGTGCCTGAGGCAAGCGTCGCTGCGGCACCAGTAGAGATCGCATCGGTCGCCACTCCGGCACCTGCCTTCTCGAGCGTCGTCTTCGGGCCACGCCAGGAAGTCGTGCAGCGCCTGCCCGTCACCATGGCGACCAAGACTCGCATGGCCGCAACGGTCGGCACGACGACGCGGATGCATATGATCGCCCAGCCGGTATCGGCACGTCCCGCTGCCAAGGGCAATTATGTCGTGCAGCTCGGCGCTTATGAGAGCGCGGGCGTGGCCAAGGATGCCTGGGGCCGCGCGACACGCCGCGACGCCAGCTTCACCGCGCATACGCCCTCGGGCATGAACTTCTCGTCGCAAGGCGGTAAATTCTACCGGCTTTCAGTGGGTAACCTCGCTCGCGCCGACGCAGTTGCGCTGTGCAGCAGCTTCAAGGCGAAGGGCGGCACCTGTTTCGTCCGCCTCGCCGCCGGCGATCAGGTCGCGGACTGGGTTCGCCCCGCCGGCCAGCTCGCTTCGCGCTGATCGATCAGGGGCGAGTCTCGCCCTGAGCTTTTCGAAAGCCTTCTCTTCCCGCCGCAGCTAGCGGGAGAGGGGCTTCGAACAGTCGGCCCCTGATCTGCGGCGAACGGGCGAGGGGCAACCGCCATCGCCATGTAAATCCGATTCGCTCTAAAGGCCGTGGGATAGGGCAGCCCAACGCGTGCCAGCCAGGCGTGAATTTCCCTGTTCCGCGAGCGATAACAGGGAAATTTTTCTTTTTTTGGTGCAAGCTCAGCCAAACTCCCGATACTTTTTGTCTTTTTACAATAGTTTGACGAATAACCCTCGCCCTCCGCCCGCCCCGGAACAGGGAATTATCAGGGATAATCGGGCGCAGATCACCCGCAGCTGGGCGGAAAATATTCAGCGGACCAACGATGAGAAAAAGCGCACCGAGCATCCGGGATGTTCGATGCCTCTCTTATGACCGATCCCGCAATGCGCTTGAATCGCCGCACCGACCGAACAACGGCAGCGCTCCCTGATTCGACCTTAGACCAGCTCGGTGCCGCCCTTGAACAGGCGCAACACCTTGCCCTGAACCGGAAGCTTGTCGAACGGCGTGTTGCCCGCTTTGGCCGCCATGCGATCCGTGTCGATCTGCCACGGCGCTTCCCAGTCGAGCAGCATGAAATCGGCGGCCGCACCGGGCTCCAGCGTGCCCGCATCCAGGCCGAGGATCTTCGCGGGATTGGCTGCGAGCAGGGCGAAGAGCCGGTCGATCTCGATCACCTGATCGCGCACCAGGCCGAGCGACAAAGCAAGCAGGGTCTCGGCGCCCGCCATGCCCGCCGCTGAATCGGCGAAAGGCAGGCGCTTCTGCTCGGGCCCTCGCGGATCATGGCCTGAACACAGCACATCGATCGTACCGTCCGCGACTGCGGCCAGCGCGGCCTGACGATCGCTTTCGTTGCGGAGCGGCGGAGAGACATGCGCGAAGGTGCGGAAATCGCTCATCGCGATATCCGACAGGAACAAATGCGCGGGCGTGATGCCGCAGGTGATGGGCAGGCCGCGTGCCTTGGCGCGACGGACCAGTTCGAAGCCGGCTGCAGTCGTCACCTGGCGGAAATGGAGACGCGCGCCGGTCTCCTCAGCGAGCAGCAGGTCGCGCGCGATCGCCAGTGCTTCAGCAATGGCGGGCGCGGAGGGAAGGCCGAGCCGGGTCGCGGTCTCGCCATCGGTGGCGACGGCGCCGCCGACCAGCCCGGCATCCTCGGCATGGGCGATCACCGTGAGATCGCAGTCGCGGGCATAAGCGAGCACGCGGCGCATCACCCCTGAATCGGCGATCCAGCGCCGCCCCGTCGCGACCGCGCGAGCACCGGCATCCCGGGCGATGGCCATTTCGGCAAGGTCAGTTCCGGCGAGGCCGCGCGTCGCGGCGGCGATCGGGTGAACCCAGATGTCAGGCTTGCCCATATCGGCTGCGCGCTGGATGATGCCGGGATCGTCGAGCACCGGGGACTGATCGGGCATCAGCCCGACCCGGACGATACCGCCGGCGCGACACGCAGCCTTGTCGACCGCGAACACGCCGAGATCGATGATCGCGGGCGCGATCAGCACTGACCGGCCGAGGGCGCTGCAATCGATCGTCTCAGTGCCGTCCGGCACGTCATTCTGTTCGATTGCGACGATCTTCTCGGCATCGATCACCAGCGCCGCGACCCCGTCCCTGTCGGACGACACCAGCGAGGCGTTGCAGAAGGCGCGGATCATGCCCAGCCCTCCACACCCCGGGCTCGCCGCGTCAGGACGTCGAGGCAGGCCATGCGCACCGCCACGCCCATCTCGACCTGCTCGGTGATCGCCGATCGCGAGGCGTGATCGGCGACGTTCGAATCGATCTCGACGCCGCGGTTCATCGGGCCGGGGTGCATCACCAGCGCATCGGGTTTCGCCCTGGCGAGGCGGTCGAGGGTCAGGCCGTAGCGCATATGATATTCGCGGGTGGAGGGGACGAAGCCGCCCGACATGCGCTCGGTCTGCAGGCGAAGCATCATCACCACATCGGCGCCGTCGAGGGCGGCATCGAAATCAGTGAAGGGGGTCACGCCCATGCGCTCGATCGCGGCTGGCATCAGCGTCGAGGGTGCGCAAACGCGGACCTCGGCGGCGAGCGCAGTCAGGGCGAGGATGTTCGAGCGCGCGACCCGGCTGTGGAGCAGATCGCCGCAGATCACGACGCGCTGCCCGGCAACCGAACCGCGCCGGCGACGGATGGTGAGGGCGTCGAGCAACGCCTGGGTCGGGTGCTCGTGGCTCCCATCGCCGGCGTTGAGCACCGGGCAATCGACCTTGTCGGCGATCAGCCGCACCGCGCCCGAGCTCATATGGCGGATGACGATCACATCGGCGCGCATCGCGTTCAGGGTCATCGCTGTATCGATCAGCGTTTCGCCCTTCTTCACGCTGGATTGGGCGGCGTGCATGTTGACGACATCCGCGCCTAGCCTTTTGCCCGCGATTTCGAACGAGAGGAGCGTACGGGTCGAGTTCTCGAAAAAGGCATTGATCTGGGTGAGGCCCTCGAGCCGCTTGTCGCTCTTGGCGCGGCTGCGGTTCGCCTCGATCCATTGTTCCGCTTCGTCGAGCAGGAACATGATCTCATGCGGCTGCAATCCGTCGATGCCGGTGAGGTGCCGGTGCGGAAAGACGGCGCCGCCTTTGATGAGGGCGGCGGGGCGATGATCTGAGGCTTGCATTAAAGGGATCGGGTAGCGGGGGAGGGGGCGGCGCGCAAGCCTGACGCGCAACTGGAACGACACTGCCATCCAAGCCCATGCCGTCCTATGACATGATCGGGAATCGCTCTTGTGGGCGCACATTGGGGAGGAAACGAGGAGCATGGTCTTCAGGACGATCGGGCGCGGGCTGCGCAAAATGCTCCACTTCTCGGGGCGAGACACTTTGTCGCAATTCTGGATCTACGCGGGATCAGTGATTGGGCTGGCGATTGCCGCCTGGATGGCGGTTTTCATGCCTCTCTTTGCAGAATCCTTCTCCAGAATGCAGAAATTTGCCGTCGAACATCCCGATCAGGCGGATGTCGTCACTGGCCCGGGTTCCTATTCAGTGACGATCCACGGCAACCATCCCGAGCTCATGCCGGACATGGCGGGGTTGACGGTTTTCCTTGCGGTGATCACCGCGATCACCGTGATTCTGCTGGCCGCCGCGGTGACACGCCGCCTCCATGATCGCGACAAACGCGGTTATTGGGGCGTCCCGGCGCTGATCTTTCTCGCGGTCGGCATGGCCATCATGCCGAGATTCTTCGACAGCTTCAGCAAGTCCGTCGCGGCGGCGCAGGAGCCTGACATGGGGATGTTCGGCCTGCTGTTTCTCAACAATGTGCTGTATATCGGATCGCTGGCGGTCCTGGTGATCCAGCTGGTGCAGGGCGGAAAGAGAGGCGCGAACCGCTTTGGTGAAGACCCGCGCGGCTGACTCCGGCAGCTCAGTGGATCGGGCGGATCGCGATCACCTTCAGATAGGTCATGCGGTCGGCGGCGGGGATCTGCATGCTGACCTGCGACCAGCGCCCCGGCAGCAGCCGGCACAGGGTCGGATCGATCTGCGGGCCGATCGGGCCGATCTGAACTTTCATCGGCTGGGTGGTCTCATAGGTGACGACCCGATCGACGACCGGTTTCCACGCATAAAGCACGGCGAGATATTCCCGGACGTCGCGCGGATCCTCGATATCGTCGAAAGTCCCAAAACCGCCGGGCTTTGTCTCGGGCTGCCCGGGCGCGAGCGCCATCTGGAAGCGCGTGCCGGCCGGCAAGATACTGTCCTGCGGCGTGAACCAGTCGGGCCAGGGCGGCGTGGTCTGTTCGAGCTTCTGATAGGCGGCGGTCGCGTCGGCGTCGCTTGCGTAGCGCCAGCGCTGTTCGCTCCACCAGGCCTTGCCGGGCAGCGACGTGACCGATTGCGGATTGATGCAGGGCTTGAGCGGTGTCGTGGCGGCGGGGTGAACATCGCCAGTGGCGGCGCATCCGCCGAGCAGGCCTGCCATTGCCAGCGCGAGGGCGAACAGCGTGCGGCGGCTGGCGGTCTCGATCGTCGGTCGCGTCATTGGCAATTCCCCCAAACCATTTTGACCCCCAAGCCATTTCGGTTGACGCAAAGATACCGGAATCGCTCCGGCGCCGCGACCGCAACATGATCCATCCTCGCTGTTTTGCGTATCGACACGTTGTTCGGGTTGCATCCCGAGGGCTTAGGCGACAGACCTGTCCGCAGCTGAGCCGAAGGGCGCCCAACAGGGGGCAATCGTCGGATCGGTGGAGTAACCGGGGGGAGCGCCAAACTTGGTCGATGAAGCGACGTCGCCCGATGCACGGGCCGCGCCACAGGTACGATTCCAGCTGCCGCATCAAGGCCTGCGCGATCTCGTCACTGCCTATGTGGTTGTCGAGTCTCCAGGCCCGCTCACCGACCATCTCCACCCCGAATGGGTCAACATGCGGTTCGTTCTGTCGGGGACCTGGGCGGTCGAGGATCCGGCTGGCGGCGTGCTCATCCCCGGCCAGCCTGCGACATTGTTCGGGCCGACCGATCGCGCCCGCCTCTTCACCAGCACCGGCGGCGCGCTGCTCGGTGTCGGCCTCACGCCGATCGGGTGGATGCGACTGATTGGCGGCGATGCCAGTCTGATCGCCAATCGGGTCGTGCCGCTCGGCGACGTGCTCGGGGTTCAGGGCGACGCGCTGACGGAGTCCCTCTGCGCCTGCAACGATGATGCGGGCCGTTTCGCGCTGCTCGACCGGTTATTGTTGCGCCGGGCCGGGGCCCCGCGCCGCAGAGAGGCAGTCGTGCTGCTTGTGCATGATGCGCTTGTCTCGGGATCGGCCTGCGAAGTCCGCGATTTGGCGGAGTTGGTCGGATTGTCGCCTAGCGCGCTCCATCGGCTCTGCATGCGCGTTTTCGGCTTCACCCCGAAACGGCTGCTGCGTCGCCAGCGCTTCCTGCGGACGCTGGGCGCGGTGCGTGACGCGCCGGACCGTCCGCTGACCGAGTTCATGGACCCATCCTATTATGATCAGGCGCATTTCAACCGCGACTTCAAGCAATATATGGGAACGACGCCGCTTGCCTATTTCAGTTCGCCGCGAGAGCTGATCCGCCGTGCCGCGGAGGAACGGCGCCGGGTGATCGGTGCGCCCGTACAGGGCCTGCATCCTGTAGGCAGGCGCGGCGTCGACTAACGCACGCGGCGCCTGGTCCGGGGCATGACGCGATCATTCTCATCGAGCGTTACCGATTGTGCCAACCCGTCCCCGACCTTCGCGATTGCAGCCTCAACGAAGCGGTGAACGTTCTGCGCGACATAGAGGGCGGCCTCGCTGCTGCTCAGCCGCTGTCGCGCATCGGAATCGACGGATACCGAAGAAACAAAGATGTGCTGCTTGATGCCCCGCAGCATCACTGAAAAGTGGATGTGGCTGCCCAAGGGTTCGGGCGTGCAAAGCAAATTGTAGTTTTCCATTGCGCTGGCCCGTGGCGAAGGCAGTTCCGCCGAAACAATGCGTGAGGGAAGTCCTCGGTACAATAACGCGCGATTGCGCCGATTGTTTCATTGTCAATTTTAAATTGGTAATTCATGTAGATACTGCGAGCTACAATCAAAGTGGCAGTTCGCCGCGTAGCGCCGTGCGCTGTGCTGAATACAAACAGGCGAGCCTGCCTGGGGATCTAATGGGCCTGGGCAGATGGCGTTCGACTGCGCCGAGCGCGCGCAAGCTGATCGCCGTTCCCTGTTCTTTCCCTGTTCCGAGCCGATTAACAGGGAAAGAACAGGGAAGATTTTATTTTTTGGCCCGATTTTGGCCTTTTTGTTGGATTTTGTCGGCAAATTTTGTGCACGCATTCAATGTGTTGAAGCCTGCTTTCCCTGTTATTCAATAACAGGGAAGCGTCGAGCGCGGAACAGGGAAGGCCGCGCCCGTAACAGGGAAAGAACAGGGAAGGCCGAAGCGCCAAGGTTTCGACCGTCATGTGAAAGAGCGTGGCGGATTTTTCAGACCCATCCGGCTGTCACAATGCGACTTTTCAGTGCGATGTTGAATCAATGGCACCCCTTGGGCGACCGGAGCTGTTTCGTCGCCATTCGGCTTCACTTACCGGCTATCGGCGCGGGACGCTTTATTTGCAGATTGCGGACATCGGGTGTGCGGGTCATGTTCAGGCGCGGGCGACCGGTCTCGCGTCTGCGCAAGGGAGACTGCCCAATGAGAATCCTGCTTTGCACCGCGGCCTTGCTCCTGTGCGCGAGCGGATCGCTGGAGGCGGCCGATACGCAGGCATGCAACGTGACCGCGAGCGTGGTCGATCAGGACCCTCAGGGCACGAATGTCCGCGAAACCCCCGGCGGCGATGTCATCGCGACGTTGCGCACCCCTCAGGATGACTGGATTGAAGTGCATGTCGTTGGCCAGGCGGGCGACTGGTACCTGATAGACCGCGCCGATCAGGTGGGGGACGACAGCAAGACCGTCTTCCGGGGCAAGGGCTATATGCACCGGACCGTATTGGGTGCTGACGGGCTGGTGAACGGGGAGCCGATCCGCGCGGATCACGATATCAGGAGCCCGCAGATACTCCGCGGCGAGGATGCGGACCAGCAGGTCTATTTTCTCGGCTGCTGGGGCGATTTCATGAAGGTCCGCGTCAAGGGCGGCATTGGCTGGACGAAGGCCTTATGCCTCAACCAGCGCACGACCTGCTCCTGACGAGGCCATGAGAAGGGCACTCCGCCCGGCGGAGGTCACCTGGTCCGCTTGTCCTGCACCGTGACATAGGGATGGCTGTCCCCGGCCATGATTGCCTTCTCCTCGGCGCGGAACAGGCGGTGGTGTTTCAGGACAAGCTCCTCGGATCGCCAGCCGCGCTCCTTGATCTTGCGATCCAGATCGCGGTCGATGACGACATAGCGGGCGAAAACGCCTCGCGGTAGCAGATCGAGGACGCGCGCACGGTCCTCACTGCGCAGGTTCGTCGCATCCAGCACCGTGAATACGCCGGCGTCGAGCCGGGCGCGGATCAGGCCATGGGTTAGCTTCCAGACCCGGGCGAGCGCCTCCGGCGAATGGCCGAGATTGCCGTACAGCTGCAGGCGCAGTTCGTCCGTCGAGACGATCTCATGGGGCTTGTAGGTCGCGGCGGCATAGGTCGATTTGCCGCCGCAGCAGGGCCCGACCAGCATGTGCAGCATGGTTTGGCCGGCATCGGCGCTCGTACCCTGCTCGTCAGCGGCGCATTGCAGCGTGGTGATGCCGTGTTCGCGCCACATCCGCACGACCTGCGGGCGATCGTCGATCACCAGCACTGGCTGATAGCCGTCGTCGAGGATGCGCTGGAGGATATCGGCCTTGACCAGATGATCCTGACGCGTGTCGCCCTCCGGCCGGAAATAGATGCGATCATGGGGAATGCCGTGCACCTCGAGCCAGTCGAGCGTCGTCCGGCGCCAGTCCGCGCGATCGGGCCGGGCGGTGACGATCAGGACGGCGTCGAGGCCGTGGCCCGCTTCGACCGCCTTGTGGAGAAGGCGCGCGAGCTCAGCGATCGGCTCGATCGGGCGGTCATCCTGCATATCGCGGAAAAAGGCGGCCCAGTCCTTGTCTCCGTCGAGATGGTGGACCCGGTGGGCGACGTCAGCGAGGGTCCCGTCGATGTCGAAGATCACGGCGCGCATGGCGGCCTCCGTTGCATGGATTTAAGGCGAACCCGCGTCAGGGTGTCGGATCGACGCCTTCACGGAGTTCGTTTGGAATGACCGGCGCGAGAAGCCAGTGCTGGTCGGTCTGGACATGGCCCTTGCGAACCCATTTGGCGACGCTCCGGAAGAAGCGGCCGGCATCGCCTTTGCCGGAAGGATAGGGGATCCGATCTGCGATCCTGACGACGAACCCTTCCTGGGTGGTCGGATCGAGCGTCGCCGCGATCTGCGCGAGGATCTTCTCGTCGAACAGTCCATCGTACAGCACCGGCACCGGCGCGATATCGAGCAGGTCGAAAATCTCGAGCGTCTGGTTCCATCCCAGCAGGGCATTGGTCTCGTCCCAGACGCCGAACCCCAGAAAATAGCTCGGCAGCGCGTTGCCGAGACCGCGCGCATAGACGATCGAATGCCGGGCATAGGCATATTCGCCCGATATCCGCCAGCCCGGCGGAATGTCCCGGGCGCGGCGGGCGTGATAAGCCTTCATCCAGTCGCGCGACGGATGATAGCGCCCGTCAGGCGAGCGCGGATAGGTTTTGGCTGGCGTCATCGTCGTGCCTTCGCCATCGATCTTCTCGGTGACGATGACCCGCCCACCGGCAAAAGGGGCGAGGCTGGGCAGGCGACGGTCGTCATTCTGCAGGCCCGGCGAGGTCGGCAGGTGGTAGGTTCGCGGATATTTCAGGTCCAGGGTTTCCGACGCACTCATATCCCTAGCCCTTACATCCCTCGCGCCGATCAATGCCTCAGTGCATCGATCGCGCTCTGGCGGAATTGGGTGGCGGCCGCCATCCTATTTCGAAGGTGGCACTTCGCAGGTTACGTCGAGTGACAGCTGGTACTTGCCGGGGCTCGTCGGTGGCGTGGCGCCGACCTTGAGCCATGCGATCATCATGGCGGCGAGCTTTTTGGAGGTGTTGATCCTCGTCGCCTTGTCGAGGGAGGCGATGCGTGCGGCGAGAGTGTCGCCAGGCGCGCAGGACGGGCAGGGATAGTTGACGAGGTCGAACGACAGCGGCGGGTTCGTGTCCCAGCCGGTGCCGGTTCCGTCGGATGCATAATAGGTCCGGTTTTCGGTCCATTCGAACCGGTCATCATAGCTGAACATCTTGATCGACGGGTTATTGCCGTGATCGGTGGTGATCCCCGGGATCGCCACGTCGAGCTCAGTGAAGGTGCCGAGCCTGGGCAGTTTCTGGCTGCAATCGCGCAGCCTTCTGATCTCGTTGTAATGGGTGTGGCTGCTGAGCAGACCGACGATCTCGGGGCGATAGCCGGCGACGAGTTGCAGGAAGGTCTTTTGCACCCAGCCCTGGGTGAGATCGGGATCCTGCCCAGTGTAGAGAAGATTGGCATCCCACATCGTACCGCCGCCATAGCCATCGACGCCGGGCGGAGCGTGCATGGCGATGATGACCTTCTCGCTCTTCGCGCGGGCGTCCTTCAGCTGGGCGCCGAGCCATTCGAGCTGGGCGTTGGCGTCGGCCTGAGTGCTCGGGACATTCTGGCCGTATTTGGCAGTGAACATGTTGGTGTTGAGCGCGATGACGCGCAGCGCCGTGGGGGCGGTGGGTGTCGCCTGCACCGCGTAGACCGAATAATAGCCGTTCGGGACATTGGTGGTATCGATCAGGTCACCCGGCTGGGCGTTGAGCACCGGACTGCCTTTCCACGCGGTCGACAGGTCCAGCGGGGTTCCGTTGGGCGCGGTGAACGGCTCGTAATCGCCCGTGCGGGAATCGTTGTTGCCCGGGATGTAGATGATTTTGGTACTGGTTCCCGCGATATTCGCCAGTCCGTCGAGCGCGGCGGTGAAGTCGCTGTCGGTATCGGGGCGGGTATCGCAATGGGACGGGAGGTCGCCGAGATAGATCGCGAAGGCGGGCTTTTCGGTTTGGATCACCTGTTTCGCTTCGGCCTGGGCGGCGGTCCACAGCGCTGGATTGGTCTCGATCTGGTCGGGAGACTGGCCGCAGGCCTGGTGGGTTTGCGCGGTGAGGTGGATATCGGACAGTGCCAGGAAGGTGGCGGTGGTCGCTGGAGTGGCTGCTGCGGGCTGCGGTAGGGTCGCGGCCTGTTGGGCTGCCGCTGCGAGCGAAGGGGTGGCCATCAAGGCGAGGGCCAATGCCATTGCCTCGGACATATGGTGCCATGCTGCCTGCTTGCTGCCTGTCACAACTTCCCCCTGTTCAGCCAGTCGAATCGACGATCAGTCAGGGACTGCGCCATTTCGCCCGCTGAGACCAGATGATGCACCCATAAACGGGGACGACTGCAAACGATCCGACGACGGTCATTAGCGTCGGTGTAGACACTCCCGGAAGCCGATGTTCTAGCAATTGCCCCAATTAAAGTGGGGTCGCCGGATGTTCAGGCGCAAGCTACCGGCAGGCAGCCGTCAGCACATGAACTGACTCTTTTGGGGTCCGACGAATCGTCCGCTTTTCATTTCGTAATGTTCAACGATGCCTGTGCCTCGCTCCACCACGTCAAAGGATTTGCCGACCACGATATTTTCGATYTGCCCCCCTTTGACCTGACTCCACCCGCGTCCGCCTTTCATGCTGGAAACATTGTCGTAAATCGTTCCCCTGTTAACTGGCCCCGCAGGTGCAAGCTCGATCAGTGTCTCTCGCCCGTGAAAGCAATCTCCCGTGGTATAGCTCTCGCGCAGGGAGACTTCTCCGGATCGGGTCAGGAGGTTTCCCCATGACAGACCGATTCCTCTCGACGCCCTATCTCCAACCTTCATCACGGTCGGCCAGCGGCGTTTCAACGAGAAGTGCTGATCTTCCTCGGTGAGATAGGCCAGTCCGGCGAGATCCGCGCAATCTTCAAAACGCGGACATTCGCCGGCGCTCTGACGCAGGCGACTCTTGGTCACGAGCACAGGGCCCGATTTGGCGTCGATTAGCCATGCGGCTTTTGTGAAATAGGCGGCGCCATCGATTATATCCGGCACGCCTTCCCGCGACCACTTGTATTTCCGATGGGCCGTCGAAAAAACCGCCTCTGTCGCGAGATAGAGACGCGTATCGTCAAGGAGTCTTTGGCTTCGGCAAAACTTCCTCACCATCACGGGGGCGCGTTTCAACATCTGTTGATTGTACCGGGTTATGTAATCTCTCTGTGCACGGTTGCACGTGTATTGCTCTTTCGGCTGAGATAAGCGCCAGTATCTGCTCTTGTCGACGAACCATTTGCCAGTGGGTCGATAGTAACCCGCAAAATTATCATCGCAGGCAGCCTCATAGTCCGTCGTCGGGGTGATCGTCTCACCCGGAGCCTCCGTCGTGACACCGACGGGCGTCGCATCGCCGCGTGAATAGTCGCTGTCGGCATCTGCTACCGGGTCGCGCTTCCGCAGCTCTGCAATACAGCGCAAAGCTTTCACAGTGGCTGTTTCCAGCCGGTTCTGCTCCCGCACCTCGTTTGCCCGCTTCCAGGCGAAGTCTCCAAGAATATCCGAGCTCGCAGCGAGAGCGATGGACGCAACGAGAGTACCGGTCGCGCAAATGAAGATCGTAATCAATCGCGATCGGGAAATAGATCCAGTAAACCACCCAAGAGCCGTGGCCAGGCACAAAAAGATGCTGACCAAATCACCGACACGTTGATACATTGTCGCTTCACGAGAATGGCACCAAACTGCAAAGCCCACATTGCCCGTGAGAAGCAAAAAAATAACCGGGTATGCCGTGATCTTCCGTAGCTTGCGCGCTGAAACATAAGCGAGGGAAGCTTCTAGGATTCCAGCCAGCGCGATGATCGCCGTATAACCCAGCGGCCCGAGAAATCCCGGACCGCCGGCGATGTTAGGGTTGAGAAAAAGAAGACCCACCAGCCCGTCGATCATCTTTCAGGCCCACCCCGTCACGGCAATGCTTATCAATGACTATGGCGATATGACGCTTCTGTTAAGTAAACCACAAGCTGCGGACATCTTTCGGCCGCGTGCATACGACCGATAAGGGACTGTCCGGCCCACACCCCAATCCCCGACGCTTCCGTTATCGAGCCCGCGTCAGCATAAGGGATATCAGCTCGTCAGCGCGTCAATCGCGCCCTGCAGGATATAGGCGGCCGCCATCTTGTCGACGAGCTCCGCCCGCTTGGCGCGGCTCACATCCTGCTCGATCAGGGTGCGGGTGACGGCCTGGGTCGACCAGCGTTCGTCCTGGAGCAGGATCGGCAGGCCGAGATCCTCCATATTGCGCGCAAAGGCGCGGCTCGACTGGCTGCGCGGGCTCTCGCTGCCGTCCGTCAGGTTGAGCGGCAAGCCGATGACGATGCCCTTCACCTGCTGCTCGGCGATGAACGCGGCGAGCGCCGTCTTGTCCTTCTGAAACTTGGTGCGGCGGATGAGCAGAGCGGGGCTGGCAAAGGTCCATCCGGCATCACAGAGCGCGGTGCCAATCGTCTTGGTGCCGACATCGAGCCCGATCAGGCGGCCCGCATTGGGCAGGGCATCGCGAAACAGGGTGCGGTCGGCGGTGATCATTTCAGGCTCCCACCGTCCGTGCTGAGCTTGTCGAAGCATCGTGTTTCTTGTGCGGAAGCAGCCCCCTTCGACTGCCTGCAAGGCAGGCGCTCAGGACAGGCTACGACAAGCTCAGGGCGAACGGAGAGAAGCGTACTCATCGTGTCTTGAACGCCGCCAGCCGCCGCGCGGCATCSGCGCGGACATTCGCCCAGAACAGGCTGTAGTCATAGACATGGTAGTTGTTGCCGGGCAGCACATAGTTACCGAGATTGGGCGGGGCGCCGATCAGCAACAGCCCGCGCCCGTCGCAGCGCGCCGGGATCTGGCCCGGCTCGAGCGTTGCACTGGCAAGGTCGGCTGAAGGAACCAGCGTGCCGAGATTGGCGGTGGCGGGCGCGGCGGCGCCGGGGGTGCCGGTGATCGGGTTGGTGCAGACCATCGCGGTGCCCTTGCGTGGAGCGCCGGTGAAACCATTGGTGGCGTCGAATGTCTCGAGGATACCGGAGGGATCGGCTGGCTCGCCGAAGCTTTGCCACGAAAGGATGCAGCCGGCCTGGTCGGCGGCCGCGCATTCGGGCAGGCCGAGGCGCGGCAGGTCAGCCGTTTTCGAGATCGGCCAGCCGATGACATAGGCTGCAACCACGCGGCTCGCGAGCGGCGTGCCCGCGATCCGCTCGCGGAGCAGGCGGGTGAGGTGGAGCGCGCCCTGGCTGTGCCCGGCAAGAATGATCGGGCGGTCGCCAGCTTCCTTCAGGAACTGGTTAAAGGCAACCACGACATCGCTATATGCCAAGTCGAGTGCCTTTTCGGCCTCGGCCTGGCTGGTGAGGAACGCGCCGAACGTGGCCTGGCGATAGCGTGGTGCCCAGATCGCGCCGACCTCGTTGAACGCGCTCGCCTGGGCGCGGAGGAACAGGGCGGCGCGATCATTGGCTTCCTGATTGTCGAGCGGCGCGTTCCACTGCGCGCGCTCGAGATAGGAGGTGGGGTGGATGAAGAAGACTGCCGTTTCGGGCGCGGCGCCGGGTTTATAGCCGGCTGGCGTCCATAAAGCGGGATTGCCTGGCTTGTCGGGGCGCGCGATCCACATCTTCGGGTCGGCATAGGTGCTGGGCGCCGCGCCCGGCAGCGCTTCGAAAGCCGTGGTCGGCACCATGGACGCGCGCATGATTGCGCCGGGGAACAGCCGGAACGCGAAGACGGCGGCGATCGCAAGCACGATCAGGACGGCGACGAGGTAGAGAAACTTCCGGGCCAAGCCTCGAACTCCATAGTGCTGGGGCGGCATAACCGCGTTCGCGGCGATGTGGATTCCGTGCAGCATGAACGCGGCGCTTGCAATCGGCTTCGGGTCTGCGCTCACTCCGCGGCGAGAGGGGCGAGACCATGATCGATGCGGAGACGATGCCGGTCGGGGATGCCGAACAGGACTGGCGGCTGCGGCCGGCGATCCTGGCGTTGATCGGCCTGGTGGCCTCGGTCGTGATCCAGCAACTGACTGATCCGTATCGGATGGCCGACCCTTCTCTGCTGAGCGGCGTCCTGCCCGAATATATCGCGGCATGGCGGACGGCGCTGGCGATCGGGATCGGTGCCGGCACCCTGGCGTTCGGTTTCGGGGTGGAGCGCACCCGACTGTCATGGGCGGTCGCCTTCGCACTGTCGGTCGGTGCGGTGACAGGCCTTGTCTATTATTGGAGCGGGGGCGGCCCGGGCTGGTGGCTCGGTGACTGGCGCTATGCCAGCCTGCTACTGTCAATCGCGATCACCGTGCCGTTGTTCCAGACGGCGCGCGATCAGGGCGGGTGGCGCTTTCCCTACGCCCAGGTCCATGGCCATGCCTGGACCAATGTGGTGTTATGGTTCGCCACCTGGGCTTTTGTCGGACTCGCCTTCCTGCTCGCGTGGCTGTTGTCGGCGCTGTTCGACCTGATCGGGCTGCATTTCATTCGCGAGATGCTCCAGCGGCACTGGTTCAGTGCCGGCCTTGCCGGGGCGGCGTTTGGTGGCTCGCTCGGGCTGTTCCGCGAGCGCGACAGGGTGGTAAGGCTGCTCCAGCGGGTCGTGACCGCGGTGCTCGCGGTGCTGGCACCGGTTTTCGGCGCCGGGCTGTTGTTGTTCCTCATCGCATTGCCTTTCACCGGCCTCGGGGCTTTGTGGGAGGCGACCAAATCGACCACGCCGATCCTGCTCAGCTGCGTGATCGGTGCGCTGATCCTGGCCAATGCAGTGATCGGCAATGGCGAGGACGAGGAAGCCACCAATCCGGTGTTGCGTTGGGGCGCTATGGCATTGGGGCTGGCGGCGATGCCGCTTTGCGTGATCGCGGCGATCGCAACCGGGCTGCGGATTTCCCAATATGGCTTCACGCCCGACCGGCTCTGGGCGCTGGTCTTCGTCATCCTCGCGACCCTCTATGGTGTCGCTTATTTCGTGTCTCTCATCCTCGGGCGAAATCGCTGGGCGGCAAGGGTGCGCCCCGCGAACCTGCGCATTGCGTTCATCGTCGCAGCGGTTGCGCTGCTTCTCGCGACACCGATCCTGAGCTTCAACGCGATCTCGACCGCGGATCAGGTCTCCCGGCTCGAATCGGGCCGGATCACGCCGGACAAGTTCGACTGGGCGGCCCTCGCGTTCGACTTTGGCGATCCGGGCAAAGCTGCGCTCAAGCGGCTGGCGGGATCGAAAAATGCGGCGGTCGCGAGTCGCGCGAAGAAGGCGCAGGCGCAGACGAACCGGTGGGATGTCGATGAGGGTGTCCGGCAGGCCGACGCGGCGGAAGCGCTGACCAAAAGATTGCGCGTCCTGCCGAGCATCGTGCCGGTCCCGCAAGACCTGCAGGACCTGTTGGGGAGCTATGATTCTTGCGGCCGCGAGGCCGACCATAAATGCACCTTGCTCTACACACCCGGTGCCACCGAGGCGCTTGCCATCAGCGACGCGTGCATCGACCGTCTGGCCGCTGAACCCGCCACAGATCAGAAGCAGCAGACGATCCTCTACGCTGCGGTTAGCGAGACGTCCTGTTCGACCAAGCGGTATCGGCTGAAAGACGGCCAATGGACCGAGTTCGAGGCCACAGCGCCCGATGCGGCAGCGCGTGCTGCGCTCAGGAAAGGGCTTGCGGGAGGTGCGGTCGAAATCCGCACCGTGCCGCGGCGCCAGCTGTTCGTGGGAGGCGTGCCGGTCGGCGAACCGTTCGAATAGGTTGCGCTCAGGCAAGCCGCTCTGCTAGCCGCGCGGCCATGTCCGTAGATATCGAAACCGTGAAGAAGATCGCGAGCCTTGCCCGCATCGCGATCACCGAAGAGGAAGCCGCGCGCATTGCGCCCGAGCTCGACAACATCATGGGCTGGATCGAGCAACTCGGCGAGGTCGACGTGACCGGCGTCGAGCCGATGACTGCGGTGATCCCCAATCACCTGCGGCTGCGCGACGATGTCGTCACGGACGGCAATGTCCGCGACGCAGTGCTCTCCAATGCCCCCCAGGCCGAGCATGGCTTTTTCGCCGTGCCCAAGGTGATCGAATGACCGACCTTACCGATCTTGGCGTTGCCGCCATCCGTGACGGTGTCCGCGAGGGCAGTTTCTCGGCGCGCGAGGTGGCGGATGCGTTCGTCGCCAAGGTGAGCAAGGCGAAGGTGCTCAACGCTTTTCTGGTCGAAACGCCTGACCACGCCGTCGCCGCGGCCGATGCGGCCGATGCCGCGCGGGCGGCGGGCGAGACGCTCAAGCCGCTCGCCGGCGTGCCGATCGGGATGAAGGACCTGTTCTGCACCAAGGGCGTCGCCTCGACTGCGGCGAGCCATATCCTCGAGGGCTTCACGCCGCCCTATGAGTCGACCGTCTCGGGCAAGCTGTGGGACGCTGGCGCCGGGATGCTCGGCAAGCTCAACATGGACCAGTTCGCGATGGGCTCGTCCAATGAGACCAGTGCGTTCGGCAATGTGATCTCGCCGTGGCGCGGCGCCGATGGGAGCAATGCACCTCTCGCGCCGGGTGGTTCCTCGGGCGGCAGCTCGACCGCAGTTGCGGCACGACTGTGTCCGACGGCGACCGGCACCGATACCGGCGGTTCGATCCGCCAGCCTGCGGCGTTCACCGGAATCTCGGGGATCAAGCCGACCTATGGCCGTTGCTCGCGCTGGGGCGTGGTGGCGTTCGCCTCGTCGCTCGACCAGGCCGGGCCGATGGCACGCGATGTACGTGACTGCGCGATCATGCTCGAGGTGATGGCCGGGTTCGACGCGAAGGATTCGACCTCGCTTCAGCTCGACGTGCCCAAATGGGAGGCTGGCCTTTCGAACAGCCTTGCCGGCAAGCGGATCGGCATCCCGAAGGAGTATCGGGTCGACAATATGCCGGCCGAGATCGAGGCGCTGTGGCAGCAGGGCATCGACTGGGCGAAGGATGCCGGCGCCGAGATCGTCGAGGTCTCGCTGCCGCATACGAAATATGCGCTGCCGGCCTATTACATCATCGCGCCGGCCGAGGCCTCATCGAATCTCGCGCGTTACGACGGTGTGCGCTACGGCCTGCGTGATCTGCCGGAAGACGTGGTTCGCGAAATGGCGGGCGACAATTCGAAGCACAAGAGCATGCTCGACAAAATGTACGAGGCGACCCGTGCGGCTGGCTTCGGCGATGAGGTGAAGCGGCGCATTCTGATCGGCACCTATGTGCTGTCGGCGGGTTTTTACGATGCCTATTTCACTCAGGCATCGAAGGTCCGCACCCTGATCGCGCGCGATTTCGAGCAGGCCTGGGACAGCTGCGACCTGCTGCTGACGCCGACCGCGCCATCGGCGGCGTTTGCGCTGGGCGAGAAGAGCGCTGATCCGATCGCCATGTACCTGAACGACGTCTTCACCGTGCCGAGCTCGCTTGCGGGCCTGCCCGCGATGTCGGTCCCCGGCGGGCTCGACAAGGCGGGGCTGCCGCTGGGCTTGCAGATCATCGGCAAACCGCTCGACGAGCAGGGTGTGCTGAACGCGGGGCTGGCATTGGAAGAGCGCGCGGGGTTTGTCGCGCGTCCGGAGGCATGGTGGTGAACGATTATCTGATCCGTGGCGCCACCGGCGATTGGGAGGTCGTGATCGGCCTCGAAGTTCATGCGCAGGTGACCACCAACGCCAAGCTCTTCTCGGGCGCGGCGACGACGTTCGGCGCTGAGCCCAACACCCAGGTGTCGCTGGTCGATGCGGCGATGCCCGGCATGCTGCCGGTGCCGAACCGCGAGTGCATCCGCCAGGCGGTGCGCACCGGCATGGCGATCGAGGCGCAGATCAACAAATGGTCCCGGTTCGACCGGAAGAATTATTTCTACGCCGATCTGCCGCAGGGCTATCAGATCAGCCAGCTCTACCATCCGCTGGTGGGCGAGGGCGCGATCACGATCAGCCTCGACGACAAGAACCCCGACGATGCGACCAAGCGGATCGGCGTCGAGCGGATCCATGTCGAGCAGGATGCCGGCAAGCTGATGCACGATCAGCATCCGACCCAGTCCTATGTCGATCTCAACCGATCGGGTGTCGCGTTGATGGAGATCGTCAGCCGCCCGGATATGGCGTCGCCCGCCGAGGCCGGCGCCTATCTGCGCAAGCTGCGCTCGATCCTGCGCTATGTCGGCTCGTGCGACGGCAATATGGAAGAGGGCTCGATGCGCGCCGACGTGAATGTCAGCGTGCGCAAGCCGGGTGATCCGCTCGGCACGCGGACCGAGACCAAGAACGTCAACTCGGTGCGCTTCGTCATGGCGGTGGTCGAGCAGGAGGCGATTCGTCAGGTTTCGGTGCTCGAGGATGGCGGCCGGATCATCCAGGAGACCCGGCTCTACGATCCCGACAAGAATGTGACGCGGTCGATGCGCTCCAAGGAGGATGCGCATGATTATCGCTATTTCCCCGATCCGGACCTGTTGCCGCTCGAGCTCGACGACGCCTTTCTCGAGGAATGCCGCGCGAGCCTGCCCGAGCTGCCGGACGCCAAGCGCCGGCGCTATGAGGCGCTCGGCATCACGCCGTACAACGCAGCGGTGCTGACCGCTGAGGTCGAGGCTGCGCGCTGGTTCGATACTTTGCTCGACGCCGGCGCTAAGCCGGTCGCGGCGGCGAACTGGGTGACGTCCGAGCTGTTCGGCGCGCTCAACCGGCTCGGCAAGAGCATCGAGGAATCGCCGGTGAGCTCCGCCCAGGCGGCCGAACTGCTTGGCCTGGTCGCGGACGGCACGCTCTCCGGCACGCTCGCCAAGCAGGTGTTCGAGATCATGCTCGAGACCGGGCAGGGCGCCGGTGCGATCGTCGAGGAGCGCGGGCTGAAACAGACCAGCGACACCGGCGCGATCGAAAAGGTGATCGCCGAGGTGATGGCCGCGAACGAGGACAAGGTCGCTGAATATCGCTCGGGCAAGGACAAATTGTTCGGCTTCTTTGTCGGTCAGACGATGAAGGCGATGGGCGGCAAGGCCAATCCGGGCGTGGTAAACGAGCTGCTGAAAAAGGCGCTGGCTTAACTCTCTCGAAAGCTGCGGGAATTACATCCGTTTTGGTTGATTTTCGTCGAAAGAAGTTGCTTGCCTGAATCGCTCCTGCGGATTTAAACGTCTTCCCTTGGCGTCGTTCCAGAACGGCGCGGCCGGGGGGTAAGAATATATGAGAGGGCGTTTTTTTGCGGCGCTTGCCGCAGCGTTTCTGTTGTTTCCGGGGCTGGCTGCGGCGCAGGAGCGTTCAGCGGTCAAGCCCGGCTTCGAATTTCCGAAAGACCATCAGGTTACGATAGTCGTCTATCGGCCCGATGTGCATGTCGGGACATTGACCACGGGTGGAGTGGACGAACCAAATGCGGACTGGACGGCTTCGGCGCGGGGCCTGATTGCCGATGCGCTGAAGGCAAACAGCAAGGTCGCCGATACGAAGATCGTTTTCGCCGAAGATCCCGAGGGTGATGACGGCGCCTATCTGGCTGAGTATCGGGCGTTGTTCAATGCCGTCGCGAACGCGATCGAGATGAACAAGCTGTTTGCCAGGTTGCCTACCAAAAAGACGTCATTCGACTGGACCCTGGGGAGCGGTGTCGATCGCATCGGCAAGATCTCCGGCGCCGATTACGCGCTCTTCCTGTTCACGCATGACGCTTATGGTTCGTCCGGCCGCAAGGCAGCGCAGCTGCTCGGCGCCATGTTTCTCGGTGTCTACATTCCTCCCGGCGTCCATATTGGTTATGCGGGCCTCGTCGATCTCAAAACCGGCGATGTCATCTGGCTCAATGCCGATCCGATGATGGGCGGCGATGTCAGGACACCGGAAGGTGCCGCCAAGCGTGTGGATCAGCTCCTGAAAGGCCTGCCTGGTCGCATCGAGCCGGTTGTCGCGACAGCGGTCAAATGAAGGTTCGCCAATGGGGGCGGGGCGTGATGCTGGCGTCGCTGCTAGCTGGCGCCACGCACGCTCAGACGCTCGAGACTCAGGCGCCGAATCCTGGTGCCCCCGCTCAATCGATCGACGCGATCTACACGCCGCAGGACAAGGATGAGCGCGGCCTGTGGATGGAGATGAACGAGGAGGAGCGGCGGCTCAAGAATTCGAACTTCGTCATTCATGACGCGGCTCTGAACGCCTATGTTCACGACGTATTCTGTCGAACGGTTGGCCCGCGCTGTTCGGAAATCCGTATTTATATTATGCGGACGCCCTATTTCAACGCGACGACAGCGCCCAATGGCATGATGCAGCTTTGGTCAGGCCTGCTTTTGCGGACCAACAACGAGGCGCAACTCGCCGCAGTGCTGGGTCACGAATTCGTTCACTATCAGAACCGCCACTCACTGGCGCTTTTTCGCCAGGTGAAATCCAAGACGGGCACGTTCGCGATCATGGCTGTGATGGGGCTGGGCCTGTTCGGACTCGGGCTCTTGTCGGATATTTTCAAGTTTTCGCGCGAGCAGGAGGCGGACGCGGATGCGGGCTCCCTGCTGCTGATGGCGAAGGCGGGCTATGATCCGATGGAATGCTCTCGAATCTGGGAGCAGATGCGGGCCGAGGCCGACGCGACCGCCGCCGCGCGGAACGTCAAAAGCCGCAAGGACAAGAACGGCGGCATGTTCGCTACCCATCCGCCAACGGCAGAACGGGTCGCGGCATTGCGCGCGCTTGCGGCGAAAACGACGGTTGTGGGTACGCCGCGGGTGAACAGGGCCGAATATCGCGCTGCGCTCGGGCCGCTTTGGACGAGCTTCATCGACGATCAGATCAAGATGAATGACTTTGGCGCCACCGACTTTCTGATAACCAATCTGGCCAAGGATGGCTGGACGCCGGAACTCAATTATGCGCGCGGCGAACTGTATCGGTCGCGCGGCCGGCCGGAAGATTTGAAAAGCGCGGTCGGCTTTTATCAGCAGGCCACGGTCAGCGTCGGGGCGCCGGCCGAAGCTTGGCGTGGATTGGGCTTGTCCCTTTTGCGCTCGGGTTCGCAAGTTGAAGGGCAGGCGGCGTTGAAAAATTATCTGGAACGAAAGCCAGATGCTTCGGACAAAGCGTTGATAGCTATGATGGCGGGGGTATAAAATGAACCTTTTCAAGAGTTTTTCAGTGATTGTGGCAGCATTTGGCTTGGTGGCCATGCCGGCTGTCGCCGCCAAACTGATGCCCAAGGGCAAGGCGCAGACCGTCGCGAAATCCGGCCTGACAGTGACCCCGGAGATCGACTGGAATCGTATCGGCGCCAGGCCCGGGCGCAACGCGGAAAGCTGGACGCTTGATGGTCTGACGTTGAATGACTTGACCTTTTACGGCGGCATTCCGAACGATACGACGCTGTTTCGCGACGCAAAGAAAAAGACTGAACCGCTCCCGAGATTCTCGTCGACGATGTTGATTCCCGACATCGCCCAGCTGTTCGAAAGCAGCTATCGCGTGTCGGTCGGCACCTCGCTGATGTCGATCGACTCGATCGAACCCGCGACCTTCGCCGGCAAGCCCGGTTTTCATTTCACGTACAGCTTCGTGGTCGAAGGCGAGGAAGTGCACCGCAAGGGTGAGGCGAGCGGCGCCATCATCGGCGGGAATCTCTACATGGTGACGTTCGAGGCCCCCGCGATCCATTATTTCGATGCTGGCGTGGACGCGTATCGCAAGGTTGCCGCAAGCTCGGTCGTCGTGCCGGTCAAAAAGCGCTGATTTGCCGCACGCGGCGATTGTTACCAGCGCTTCCAGTCATTGCGCCTCGGCGAATTCCAACACGCCGGGCGCTTCGCTTCCCCGGCGCTCGCCGGCCGGCCGCACCCCGCCGATAGCGGCCGTGCCGCGCAGGGTCAGCACGCGCTGTGCATCGATCTCGCGGACGGCAAGTCCCTGCGCGCGGAGTCGTGCCAGCAATTCGGCTGGATAACGGCCTGTCGCCACCAGTTCGTCGCGCTTGCCGATCGCGTCCTTCATCGCCTCGAAATTGAACAGGAGCGGGGGCGCGGCGAGCCATGTGGCGGCGTCCCCGCCACGGCCAAGGCCGAGCATCAGCCGCACGGTCTCCGGCACCAGCGAGCTGCCGATCGATGCTACCGCGATTTCGGGCTTGCCGTGACGCATCAGGATCAGAGGCGCCATATCGCCGGGCAGCCGATCCCCAGGTGTGATGGCAGCCAGCCGATACTGGTAGATGCCGGCGGCGACCGGAACGGGAATGCCATCGACCACCATCCCAGTGTCGCCCCAGAGCGGCGTGTTGCTCGAATGGACGAGCGCGGCGACGTTGCCCCACCGATCGATCGCGACGACTGATGCACTGTGATGCCCCTCTGGCGGAGCGGCGCCGCCCATCACGAGCGTCTTGAACTCCCGTGCTGCCGCTTCGCCATAAGCGGGGGTGGTGCGCACGGCGCAGTTGCCGCCGATGCCCGTGCGCTGCTCGAAACTCGTAATCTCGGATGCATAAGGAGCGGCAATTGCGAATCGCAGCGCGAGAGCGGTGGTCCGGAAGCTTTCCGCATCCTGCCAATAGGGTGCTTGAGAGCCGCTGTGATCGAGCAGGTTGAGAGCCGCCAATATCGCGCAGCCATTGGTGTTCAGCGCATCCGGCCCGAAGATCGTTGCCCCCGCGAACCCGGTGCTGAGCGGTTCGGCCCAGCGCGGCGCATAGGCGGCCATATCGGCCATCGATGCCGCGCCGCCATGCGCGCGAAGCGTCGCCACATAATCGCGTGCCCATGCACCGCGGTACATCGTGCCCACGCCGTTCCGCGCAACGGATTTGAGGGTCGCCGCAAGCCCTGGTGGAACGAACCGCTCGCCGATCTTCGGAAGGTGCGTGCCATCGGGCAGGGCGAACGCGCGGCCCTCCGGCGTCTGCGACAGACCCGCCTGAGCGATGCCGAAATAGGCACTGAGCAGCGGCGTCACCGGTACGCCATGCTCGGCATACCAGATCGACGGCGCGAACAGGCTGGGGAAGGGGAGGCGGCCGAAGCGGTGATGGATCGCCGCCATGCCGGCCATGAACCCCGGGACAAGCGCCTTTCGCCCGGCAGCGCCAGTCGGGGCGGTGGTGTGGCCGGTGATCATGCCGAGATCCGTGCCGGGGATCGTGGCCGGCGAGCGCTCGCCTCGCCAGGTACCCCAGCCGGCATCGAGGGTGTAGACGCGCCCCGTGCGTGCCTCGAAATAGACGAGCTGCGCGACGCCTGCATGAGAGACATTGGCGCCGAGCATCGTCGTCACCTGGGTGAGCGCAGTCGCGATCGCCGCATCGGCCGCGGTGCCGCCCTGGCGGAGTGCCTCGGCGCCGGCATGGACCGCGATGGGCGAGGCAGTGCCTGTGACGAGGCCCTGTCGGCTGCTCGCGCTGCGAGCTTCAGTTGGCCAGATCGCCGCCTCGCGCTGTTCGAGTCGCAGGCGTTCGGCCTCAGGCCAGCGGGCGGGCGAAAGATCGGCGGCGGCCCCCGGCATGGCGACGCAGACGATGAGCGCGAAGGTGAGCGCGTTGCGCAGGTATATCCTCGGCATGATGTTCGTTCCCTCGATCTGGCTTGGTGCGACTCGGCGCTTCACTCGGTGAAGCCGAATACTCTGCTTGACAGAGTTCTCTGCATATGGTCTCTGTGCGGCAGAGTCAAACGGGAGTCGAAGGATGATCACTGAGAATGAAGCCGCCGAATCGCTCCGCGATGTCGAGCGGGTGAGCCGCCGCACGCATGTTGCGAGCGCCTATTCCATCGCCAGTCCGTATCTGGTGCTCTGGGGGCTGGTCTGGATCGCGGGCTATACCGGCAACGGGCTGACCCCTGTCGAGCAATGGGGATGGGTCTGGCTGCCGTGCATTGTCGTAGGCACCGTCGGGAGCACGATCCTGGGCCGGCGCACGGCGCGTCTGGGCGGTTCGAGGACAGGCAATGCCAAGAATCCCACCGMAAGATCGCTGCTGATGGCGCTGATCATCATGCTGTTCATGGGCTCGGTCTATCTCGTGTTCAAACCGGTCTCGCCGCTGCCCTATCTCGTCTTCCCGGCGCTGATCATGGCGGTGACCTATGCCCTGATCGGCACCTTCGGATTGCCGCGCTTCACCTGGATCGGCGCGGGCATTTTCGTCGCGGTGATGCTCGGCTATCTGCTCGCGCCGGGCCTGATGCCCTTCTGGATTGCGGCAGCAGGCGGCGGCGGGCTGGTCCTGGGCGGCCTGTGGATGAGAACGATCTGAGATGGCGAACCCCGATGAAATCATCCACCAGTCGTTGCGGTTGCGGATCATGGCGGCGCTCTATGCGGCGCGCGAAACCGAGCCGATCGAGTTCGGCAGGCTGAAGGCGTTGACCGAGGCGACCGACGGCAATCTCGGCAGCCACCTCGCGACGCTCGAAGCCGCCGGCTATCTCAAGCTCGAAAAGGAGTTTGTCGGCAAGAAGCCGCGGACCCGTGCGGTGATCACCCGCGCTGGAACGGCGGCATTTCTGGAGCATACCCACTATCTGCGCAGCCTGATCGATTCGGCGAATCTATGATCATGTGCGGGGCGCAGGGCCTGCGCGGCAGAACATCCGCCATGCGGTCCTGCATCCGCCGAAAACGAGAAGGCGCAGATCAAAAGCAGCAGGACGAGCTGACGCCCGATCAAATCCTATGTCGCGCCTTTCCGTCGAAATGGGCGCAATAATCCATGGAGTTGCTTGGCGTATCGATTTTCCGGGCGTAACCTCCCAATCAGCACTGGGGGGAAAGCAGTATGTTTATCAGATTATTAGCTGCGGCATCGTTGTTTGCGATCGCGGTGCCCGTGTCAGCTGAAACGCTCAACAACAGCACTGTCGTCACGCTGACGCAGGCGGGGCTCGGCGACGAGGCAATCATCGCCAAGATCAAAACGTCGGGCGCCAGCTACGATGTTTCGACAGAGCAGATCATCGCGCTGAAGAAGCAGGGCGTTTCAGGTCCGGTTATCGCGGCGATGCTGGCAGCTGCGAACCCGGCACCAGTCGCCGGCGCCCTCTCGATCGACGCGGTGGACCCGGCCGTGCCGCATGCGCCGGGCGTATATCTGTTGATGGAGGGAGCTGCGCCGACGATGAAGCGCATCGACGCCACCGTTTCCAATCAGGCGAAAACCGGCGGATTTCTGGGTTATGCGCTCACCAGCGGGCTTGCCTCGATGAGCATCAAGGCAGCAATCCCGGGCGAGAGTGCGCGAACCAATACGACCAGTACGCGGCCGATATTCTACTTCTTCTTCGATGAGTCGAACCCGGACAGTCTCCGGCAGGGGACGGCCTGGTCGTCGGGCTCGAACGCGACCGTAACCTCACCCAACGAGTTCACCCTTGTCCACCTCGACAAGAAAAAAGGGCGAAGGGAGGCGCGGGTAGGCAGCGTCAACATCGGCGGCGCGAAGACAGGCGTGATGGACAAGGACCAGATCCCGTTCGACTATGACATGGTGCGTCCCGGCGTGTTCAAGGCGACACCGCGGGCGTCGCTTGGGCCGGGTGAATATGGTTTCATGTTCGCCATTACCGGCGGTGGAGGCGGCGGCTTCACGGGCGGCGCGATGACTGCGCGAATCTTCGATTTCTCGGTTCGGTAGAACGGAGCGGCTTACCCCGATGCGGAAAGGGATGAGGCGAAAAGGTTCGCCTCGCCGCCGTTCCGTTTACTGGGCGTCGTCATCCTGGTTCTTCGTTATCCCACCAGTGCCGCCGACGCCGTCAGGAAGGCCGGACGACGTAAACGAATCGGGCTCGCGCCCGCCTTCGCCGCGCTCGACAGCATCTTTCCGCGCCTCGACGATCTGCTCGATATCGCTGCGCTCATCTTCCCTGGTGTCATCGTCGTTGGCCAGCGGGCTGTCGGGGTGTGGGTCGCGATCATGATCGGTCACGGGAGTTCCTTTCGGGTCAGTCCGTCGGCTGGAACGGCTGCTCGGGCTCGCTGCCGGGGGAGGGGATATCCACATCGGGTGCAGTGGGGCCGACCTCGGGCGGTGGCGCCTCGGGCTGTCCTGGCTGGCTCGGTGGGGGCAGTTCAGTCGGTGGCGTGGTGGCCATGGGATCAATCTCCTCTCGGCACATAACGCCTTTAAGCAGCGCAGGTTGCCTCCGCGCTTGCCCCCGCGCGCATCACTGGTATAGACGCCGCCGACCGACGGTGTCCCCTGCGGGCGTGGCGGAACTGGTAGACGCGCCTGGTTTAGGTCCAGGTATCGCAAGATGTGGGGGTTCGAGTCCCTTCGCCCGCACCAGTCTCGTCGCGCTGGGCGAGGGGTGCCGCAGCACCGATTCCCTGAAAAGGCGTATAGTTGAAATGCAGACTGTCGAGACGTTGAACGAGGGCCTGAAGCGCGCGTACACGCTGAAGATCACGGCCAAGGATATCAATTCCAAGGTCGATGCCGAGCTGAAGCGCGTTGCGCCGCAGGTCCGCATGCCCGGCTTCCGCCCCGGCAAGGTGCCGGCGAACCTGGTTCGCAAGATGCACGGCCCGGCGCTGATGCAGGATGCGCTGAACAGCTCGATCCAGGAAGGCGTCCAGGCGCTCCTCGCCGAGCAGAAGCTGCGCCCGGCGATCCAGCCTTCGGTGAGCCTCGATGACGGCTATGAGCTCGGCAAGGATGCCGAGGTCAAGGTCGAGCTCGAAGTGCTGCCCGATGTGCCGACTCCGTCGATCGATTCGATCAAGCTCGAGCGGCTGACCGTCCCCGCCGACGAGGCGAGCGTCCAGGCGCAGCTCGAGAAGTTCGCCGAGCAGCAGAAGCGCTGGGACGATGCCAAGCCGACCTACAAGGCGAAGATGGGTGACCTGGTCGTCATGGATTTCGTCGGCAAGGTCGGCGATGTCGCCTTCGAGGGCGGCACCGGCGAGGATATGTCGGTCGAGCTCGGCTCGGGCCGCCTGATCCCTGGTTTCGAAGATCAGGTCGTCGGTGTGAAGACCGGCGAGGAGCGCCAGATCAAGGTGACCTTCCCGGCCGACTATCAGGCCAAGGATCTGGCCGGCCAGGACGCGACTTTCGACCTGACGATCAAGCAGGTGAAAGTCGCCGGCGAGACCAAGATCGACGATTCGCTCGCGACCTCGCTCGGCCTCGAAAGCCTCGAGCAGCTCAAGGGCCTGCTCAAGGGCCAGATCGAGCAGGAGCTCAATGGCCTCACCCGCACCCACATGAAGCGCAAGCTGCTCGACCAGCTCGCCGAGGGTCATGATTTCCCGGTCCCGCCGACGATGGTCGAGGCCGAGTTCAATCAGATCTGGCAGCAACTCGAGCACGAAGCCACGCATGAGGAGGATCCCGCGGCGGCACTCGCCGAGATGGAATCCGAGCGCGAGGATTATCAGAAGATTGCTGAGCGTCGCGTACGCCTCGGCCTGCTCCTGTCGGAGATCGGCCAGTCGAACGGGGTCGAGGTCAGCCAGCAGGAAATGAACCGGCTGATCGCCCAGGCCGCCCAGCAGTACAGCCCGGAGGACCGTACCCGGTTCATCGAATATGTCCGCTCGGAGCCGATGGCGGCAGCCCAGCTGCGCGCGCCGCTCTACGAGGACAAGGTGGTCGACTGGCTGTTCGAAAAGGCCGAGATCAGCGACCGCGAAGTGACTCGCGAGGCACTGGAAGCCGCGATCGAATCCGAAGACGGCTTCGATACCGGCACCCACACCCACGATCACGACAACCACAAGCCCAAGGCCAAGAAGGCAGCGGCGAAGAAGGCGGCTCCTGCGAAGGAAGAGGCCGAAGCCAAGCCCGCGAAGAAGGCCGCAGCCAAGAAGGCCGAGCCCGTTGCCGAAGCGCCTGCCGAGGTCGCCGATGAGCCGGTGAAGAAGCCGGCCGCCAAGAAGGCAGCCAAACCCGCCGCCGAGGAGGCTCCGGCCGAGGCTGCACCGGCCAAGAAGCCGGCCGCCAAAAAGGCGCCAGCGAAGAAGTAGTTGATCCCTCTCCCCTTGTGGGAGAGGGTTGCGCAGACTTGGCCCGTGTTCTTCACACGGGCTTAGTCGGAGCTGGGTGAGGGGTATGCGCTGCACTTGCAGCGCGCGGCGCGAGGCGCCGCTCACCCTCACCAACTACGACTAGGCAGCGAGCTGCCAAGTCTTCGTATCCTCTCCCCTGGAAGGAGAGGAAAGGGGGGGCTGTGACTGCTACGACAAAGATTGCCGTCCTGCTTCCGTGCTATAACGAGGAAACCGCAATCGCGCAGACCATCGCCGGTTTCCGCGCGGCACTCCCCCACGCCACCATCTACGTCTACGACAACAACAGCCGCGACCGTACAGTTGAGGTCGCGCGCGCGGCGGGGGCCGTCGTCCGCACCGAGAAGATGCAGGGCAAGGGCAATGTCGTGCGTCGCATGTTCGCTGACGTGGATGCCGATATCTATGTGATGGCCGATGGCGACGCGACCTATGACGCGGCTTCCGCCCCGGCGTTAATCGCGCGCGTGCTCGAAGAGCAGCTCGACATGGTCGTCGGATCGCGCGTGACTCAGGAGACCGCCGCTTATCGGCGCGGTCACCAGTTCGGCAACAAGGCGATGACCGGCATCCTGGCCCAGCTGTTCGGGCGCAGCTTCACCGATATCTTTTCGGGCTACCGCGTCTTCTCGCGCCGATTCGTGAAGAGCTTCCCGGTGCTGTCTTCGGGTTTCGAGATCGAGACCGAGATCAGCGTCCATGCGCTCGAGCTCAAGATGCCGGTCGGCGAGATCGAAACGCCCTATTATGCCCGGCTCGAAGGCTCCGAATCGAAGCTCAGCACCTATCGCGACGGCTTTCGGATCGCCCGCACGATCATGACCCTGTACCGGATCGAGCGGCCTTTGCTGTTCTTCGGCGCGGTCGGCGTGCTGTTCGCCCTGATCGGGGTCGTCCTCGCGGTGCCGCTGATCCTGACCTATCTGCACACCCATCTCGTACCGCGCTTCCCGACCGCGATTCTCGTCACCGGGCTGATGATCATGGCCGCGCTCAACGGCTTTGCCGGGCTTATTCTTGATACGGTGGTGCGCGGGCGACGCGAGATGCGGCGGCTCGCCTATCTGTCTCATCGCGCGCCCGGCGTCGAGGATCGACGCGAGGATGGCCGCGGGGCTTGAACTCGTTTCCGCCAGCGCCGATGTAGGGCTCTCTAGGGGCACAAGGATCCAAAGGCACATCATGCACAACCCGTTCGACACCGGCGACTTCGCACGTCCTCTCACCAATGCTGGTTTCAGCCAGTCGCCCGAGGGTGGTCTCGTCCCCATCGTCATCGAGCAGTCCAACCGCGGCGAGCGCAGCTTCGATATTTATTCGCGGCTGCTGCGCGAGCGGATCATCTTCGTCACCGGTGGCGTCGAGGATCATATGGCCTCGGTCATCACTGCCCAGCTGCTCTTCCTGGAGTCCGAGAACCCCAAGAAGGACATCTTCATGTACATCAACTCGCCGGGCGGCGTCGTCACGGCGGGCATGGCGATCCATGACACCATGCAGTATATCCGCCCCCGCGTCGGCACGGTCTGCATTGGCCAGGCAGCCTCGATGGGCAGCTTCCTGCTCGCCGCCGGCGAGCCCGGCATGCGCGTTGCGCTGACCAACGCCCGAATCATGATCCATCAGCCTTCGGGTGGTGCTCAGGGCATGGCGTCGGACATCGAGATCCAGGCCAAGGAAATCCTGCGCATCCGGCACCGCATGAACACGCTGTACGCTCAGTACACCGGCAAGCCGCTCGAAGAGATCGAGAAGGCGATGGATCGCGACAAGTTCCTCGAGGCGGACGAGGCCAAGGCCTTCGGCCTGATCGACGAGGTGTTCGACAAGCGCCCGGCGATTGCCGAGGACGGTTCGTCCACCCCGGTGCTGCCCGCGTCCTGATTTTGGCGACGATCGCGCCGGCACCTGATCGCAAAGATCCGGTACCGGCGCAGGTCGTGGGGCGCGATCATTTCACCTGTGTCCCAGAAGTCGCATGGAAACGGGTTGTTTCCTCTTTCAGCGATAAACATATTTGCTATCGTCGCGGCGGAACTATCATTAGGCTGCTTGGCCGGACGATGAAGGCGGCGAAATCCGAGTCCCTCGCACGGCGGCGGCGAGTGTGCGTAATCGAATGAAGGTATCTGGTTTATGACGAAGCTCAGCGGTGGCGACTCGAAGAGCACCCTCTATTGCTCGTTCTGCGGCAAGTCGCAGCACGAGGTGAGGAAGCTCATCGCCGGGCCAACCGTGTTCATCTGCGACGAATGCGTCGAGCTCTGCAACGACATCATCCGCGAAGAGACCAAGTCCGCACTTGTCTCGAAGAAGGATGGCGGCGTGCCGACTCCGCAGGAAATCTGCGATGTGCTCGACGATTATGTCATCGGCCAGAAGCGCGCCAAGCGGGTGCTCTCGGTCGCGGTGCACAACCATTACAAGCGCCTCAACCACGGCCAGAAGGGCGCCGATGTCGAGCTTGCCAAGTCGAACATCCTGCTCGTCGGGCCGACCGGCTGCGGCAAGACCTTGCTCGCCCAGACTTTGGCGCGAATCCTCGACGTGCCTTTCACCATGGCCGATGCGACGACGCTGACCGAGGCTGGCTATGTCGGCGAGGATGTCGAGAACATCATCCTCAAGCTGCTCCAGGCTTCGGATTACAATGTCGAGCGGGCGCAGCGCGGCATCGTGTACATCGACGAGATCGACAAGATCAGCCGCAAGGCCGAGAATCCTTCGATCACCCGCGACGTGTCGGGCGAGGGCGTTCAGCAGGCGCTGCTGAAGCTGATGGAGGGCACGACGGCCTCGGTGCCGCCACAGGGCGGGCGCAAGCATCCGCAGCAGGAGTTCCTGCAGGTCGACACGACCAACATCCTGTTCATCTGCGGCGGCGCGTTCAGCGGCCTCGAAAAGATCATCGGCGATCGCCTCCAGGGCAAGTCGATCGGCTTCGGCGCTTATGTCGCTTCGCCTGAGGAGCGCCGCACCGGCGAGACGCTCAAGTCTGTCGAGCCTGAGGATCTGCTGAAGTTCGGCCTGATTCCCGAATTCGTCGGTCGCCTTCCGGTGATCGCGACGCTCGAGGATCTCGACGTGCCCGCGCTGGTGACGATCCTGACCGAACCGAAGAACGCTCTGGTGAAGCAGTATCAGAAGCTGTTCGACATGGAGGACGTGAAGCTCGGCTTCACCGACGACGCGCTTGTCCAGGTCGCCAAGAAGGCGATCGACCGCAAGACCGGTGCGCGCGGGCTGCGCTCGATCCTCGAGGGCATCCTGCTCGACACCATGTTCGATCTGCCGGGCATGGATTCGGTCGATGAGGTGATGATCGACAAGGACGTGATCGAGGGCCGCAAGGAACCGATCCGCGTCTATGCCAAGAAGGACAAGGCGGGCGCCGGCGCCGCGTGATCGCGGACGCCGACCCGATTTCCCCAGTCCGGGTCGCGGATAACCGCGACCGTGCCGCAATCGCCGCGACCCTGGCCCGCGCCTTTGGCGAGGACCCGGCCACCAGCTTCATCTTCCCCGATCCGGTTCGGCGCGCGAAGCAGTTGCCGAAGCTGTTCGCCTTGCTGTTCGACGAGGACGCGCACGGCATGCGGCTCGTCACGGCGGGCGGCGAGGCGGCGACGCTGTGGCGCGGGCCGGGGCGCATTCGCACCAGCCGGCTCGACCTTTTGCGCGAGGCGCTGCCGCTGCTCACCATTTTCGGGACTGCGCTCGGGCGAGCGCTGGCGGTTTCAGACGCTATCGACATGCATATGCCGTCGGGTGATTTCTGGTATCTCCACATCGCCGGCTGCGAGCCGGCTGCACAGGGCAAGGGCTTTGGCGGCGCGGCGGTGCGCGCGGGGCTCGATCGCATCGCAGCGAACGGGATGCCGACCTATCTCGAGACCCCGCTTGAGCGGAATATAAGCTTCTATCAGGGCCTTGGTTTCGAAGTGACGGCGGATTGGGTCGTACCCAAAGGCGGGCCGCGCTTCTGGTCGATGTGGCGGGCGGCTTGATGCGTGGCGTGGGGCGAGGAATGAAAAGCAGACGGACTGTCATCGGCACGTCAATCGCGCTGTTTCTAGCTGGATTCATACCGTACGCTTCAGCCAAGGACGCCGGGCCCGCCGCAATGACTGAGGCGCGTTTCTGGTCGATCATAGCGGAAGCGGTTCCCTATGCAGCTGATCGCGAAAAACAGACCGCGGTTCTCCGGGCGTCGCTTGAGAAACTGACTCTACGGGAACTTGAAGGGTATGAGGCTATCTTCGCCCAGGAAATGCGTGCGTCCTATTCATGGGATTTATGGGGCGCTGCCTACATCATTCAGGGCGGGGCGTCTGATGACGGTTTCGAGTATTTTCGGCGCTGGCTGATTTCTCAAGGGAGAGAAGCGTTCGAGCGGGCAAAGGCTGATCCGGATTCGTTGGCTGACCTCCCCATGCCGGACTCGGTCGAAGATCGTGAGTTCGAGGAAATTGCATATCTCGCGCTTGATGTATGGGGCGAAAAGTCTGGACGGGATCCCAGTAAAATGCCGAACCCCGTCCGCCTGACACCTGGTGAAAAGCCTTCAGGCCTTCGGTTCAGCGAAGACCCAGCGGCATTGAAAAAGCGCTATCCAAAGCTTTGGACCCGCTTCGGCACAAACTGAGGCCGACGCCTTCGGTAAGACTATTCTGCACTATCGTCGGCCAGAAAATCCCCCAGCTTGTCGAGCCGCATCTCCCACGCTGAACGCCGATCGCGGATCCATTGCTCAAGCGGCAGGAAACCCTTCGTCTCCAGGCTGCAGGTCCGCACGCGGCCGATCTTCTCGGTCCGGACCAGCCCGCATTCCTCGAGCACCTGGAGGTGCTGGGCCACCGCAGTCAGGGTGATGTTGAGCGGCGCCGCCAGGCTGGAGACTGAGGTTGGCCCCTGGCTCAGCCGCTCGACAATCGCCTTGCGCGAGGGATCGGCAAGCGCGCGTAGGATTCGGTCGACGCTGATCGCGGGCGCGACCGTCATTGAAGCTGGCGCTCCTCGGTCAGGGCCGATGCGAGGCTTTCGAACAGCGCTCGCCAGCCCGCCTCGCGCATTTCCGGGCCGTCGGCGCCTTCGAAGAACACGCCCTGATGAATGCAGACCAGATCAGTTCCCGTGTCGGTCGCGACGAACTCGATCGTCACCAGCGAGACCGAAAAGCGCCTCCCGCCCAACGACATGGTGGAGGCGCTGACGATCCGGCGATCGGGGACGATGTCGTGAAACAGCTCCTCATTGACGATCTCGACCCCTTCGAACGGCGTGTCCGGGCCAAGCCGATAACGCAGGATCGACTCGCCGCCGACACGGAAATCCATCGTGAACCCGGTCACATCATGACCGTCCCGCTCGGCATACCAGCGGCGTTTCTTCTCTTCCTGGCTGAGCGCGGCGAACACGCGTTCGCGTGGCACCGGATAGCTCCGCTCGATCACAAAGGTGCTGGGGATGACGGCTTGCTCTTCCATGGCCAACGACTCCATTAGTGAAGTGATGGCTTCTGTATTGCCACTGCACTGACAATAGTCAAGTGCACGCTTCACTATTATCGTGGTCCGTCACGGTGGTGGGAAGCACCTCCCATGCAGTCTACCGAAATTATCCAACAGCCGCCCGCGTCGCCGAGCCCCGCATCATCAGCGCATAGCTCGTCAGCGCCAGGAACAGTCCGGTGAACCACGCATAGGCGTAGAGCCCGGTCCAGAATCCCCCCACCCAGCCGAACGCACCCGGCGCAACCGTCGCCAGGAATCCCGGAAGGTTAGGCAGTATCCCGATCGTGAAAGCGGCAAGCGCACGCCCGTTCCAGCCGCCGGCGTACGCATATCGCCCATCCTCGCGGTACAGGTCATCCACATCAAGTTGTGCACGACGAATCAGCCAGTAATCGGCGATCAGGATACCGGCGATCGGCCCGAGCAGCGCGCTATAGCCGGTCAGCCAGACGAAGATGTAGCCACCGGTCGTGGCGAGCAGCTTCCACGGCATGATCAGCACGCCGATCACCGCGGTGATCAGTCCGCCGGTGCGGTACGAAATCCGGCTCGGCGCCAGCGACGAGAAGTCATAGGCAGCGCACACCAGGTTCGCGGCGATGTTGCACGAGATGGTGTCGATCGTGATGACGATCAGCCCGATCAGCACCAGCGGGCCCGCCAAGGTGCCGGAGAGCGCGACCGGGTCCCAGATCGCATGGCCATAGATCACCACCGTCGCCGATGTGGTGATGACGCTGGCGAGCGCGATCAGCCCCATGCCCGGCGGCAGGCCGATCGCCTGGCCGACCATCTGGTCGCGCTGGCTGCGCGCGAAGCGGGTGAAATCGGGGATGTTGAGCGCCAGCGTCCCCCAGAAACCAATCATGCCGGTCAGCGACGGCCAGAACACCAGCCAGAATTGCCCCTCCTTCGCGCCGCCCGGCACGAAGGCGGAGGGGCTGGCGAAGATCGGCCCGAGCCCGCCGGCGCGGTYGATCGCCCACCAGACCAGCGCGATGCAGACCAGGATCTTGATCGGCGCGGTCCAGGTCTCGAGCCGGCGGATCGTCGTCAGCCCCTTGCGAACGAAGAAGAGCTGCAGCGCCCAGAAGGCCGCAAAGGCAAACGCCTGGCCGACGCCCATGTCGAGCAACGGGATCGTCGCGCCCTTCAGATCCTTGCCGACAAGCACGCCAAGCAGGGTGAGCAGCGCCTCGCCGCCGATCCAGGTCTGAATGCCGTACCAGCCGCACGCGACCAGCGCGCGAGCAAGGGCGGGCAGCCGCGCGCCGCGCGTCCCGAACGAGGCGCGCGCCAGCACTGAGTAGGGAATGCCGTAACGCGCGCCGGCATGGCCGATCAGCAGCAAAGGCACGAGCACGATGACATTGCCCAGCAGCACGGTGATCGTCGCCTGGCCCGCCGACATGCCTTGCTCGATCAGTCCCGAGGCGAGCATCCAGCTCGGCACCGCGACGATCATCCCGATCCAGAGCGCGGCATAATGGTACCACGCCCAGGTCCTCTGCGCCGCATCGGTCGGTGCGAGATCGTGGTTCCAGAGCGTATCGTCGGCTTGATCGGTCATGCGGCTTCCCCCTTGCTGGGAGAATGTCCGATTTGCCGGTCAGCGCAAGGGCTGCGTCAGATGCCGAGCCATTCCAGACCATCGGGAAGGTCCTCAGCGGCGTAATCGACCTGCAGCACGCGCCTTCGTTGTGGTCGCGCCGCCGCTTCCGAAGCGTGGAGGATTGGGGTGGCGTAGAGCCAGATATCGCCGCGCTCGGCGGGGCAGGGGATGACACCGCATGTCGCCACCACAGCGTCGATGTCCTGCTCCGCCACGCGGCCGGCCCGGTGCGAGCCGGGGGCGATCAGCAGCGGCGCATTTTCGGCGGAAACGGGATCGAGATGCACGCGCAGCGTCACCATCCGGGCCAGCAGATCGAAGGGCGGCGCGACGTGTTGCAGCCCGGCCTTAATCGTCCAGGGGCCGTAACCCTCCACCTCGCGCCGTTCGGCTACGACGATGGTCCGGTCCTGATGCCAGCCAAGCGACCAGTTGGCGGTTGCGGTCTTGTCGAACAGGATCGCGCGGACCGGACGCGCCGCCGCACCGATCGCGCTTACAGCGATACTGCCGATCGCGCCTTCGGTTGCCAGCAGCGCCGGCAGTCCATCGATCCCATGCAGACGGATACCGGCCCGGTCCGGTTCGAGACGAGCTGTGATGGCCTCGATCTGGGACAACATTTCCACAGCCGCCAGCGGAAAGCGCTTAGCACCGTCGCGTTCGAAGGTCAGCATGCCGCTCAGAAAACCCCCGGCACGAACCTCATCACGCGTGCGGCATAGGCATCATAATCGGCGCCGAACTGCTCGCGCAGGATGCGCTCTTCGTGCCGCACGCGAAACCAGGTCGCGAGGGCGTAGACCGGTACCCCGACGATCAGGTGGCTCGTATGGCCATACGCAATCGCCATCGCCAGCATGAACAGGAACAGCGCGACATAGATCGGGTGCCGCACAAGCGCGAACGGACCGCTCTGGACGAGTTGATGGTCCTCGCGGGTGCGCGCGACCAGGCTCCAGTTCTTGCCCATCGCGCGCGAGGAGGCGTGGAACAGAAGGACGGCGCCGAGCATCAGCGCGAGTGTGATGAAACCCTCGGTAAGTGCTTTGGACGATTGGGGGTCGAGCGTGACGCGGATCGCGCCTGAGCCGACAATGGCCAGCGCAACGCCCTGTCCCAGAATCCAGATGATGGAGGCGTTGCTCCGCCGCGCCATTGCCACCTTCGGTCCACGTCCGGCGCGCAGCCGCGCGGCGACCAGCGCAAGCAGGAACGCGACGAAACCCAGCATCAATGCGGCGAGACCGGGCAGACCCGCAGGATCGCTGTGAAAAACCATGTTCATGTCCCCTCCTGCCTCTTCTGTATCATTTCGCCTTGGCCTGCGCCGCCCGCCACGCCTGAAACTCCTCCACTGCGCGCGAACGCTTGAGGATGCGGCTGTCCGGGTCGACCACGACATGTGCGTCGGGCGCGACCGCGATGCTGCCCTTGCCGTCCGTCATCGCCAGACGCTGGACCTTGCCATCAATCTGCACCTCGACCGGCATCGGGAAAGGTAGGCCCTCCGGCGCGCTCCAGGCCAGCGTCAGCGTGTTGCCCGCGCGCGCTTCGATCAGCTCCGGAAGTGCCGCCTGGCGAAGATAGACATTGAAGAACCAGCCATAGTCCTTGCCCGTCACCTGTTTGACGAACCCTTCATATTCCAGGCTCGAACCATAGCGCGGCCGGAAATTGCCCGGCTTCGGGTCGGTCCGCCCATATACCGCGAGCCGGGTCACATCGAGAAAAGCCTCGTCGCCGATCAGGTTGCGCAGGGTGTGGAGCATCCACGAGCCCTTGTAATAAATATCCTGGCCGGGCCCGCCCTTGTCGAGCTCATAGACCTCCTCCTCGGTGCGGACTTTGCCCGAGATGATCGGGCGCAGATTGGCGACCAGGTTGCGTTGCTGGTCGAGCATCGTTGCATAGCGCGCCTCGCCCTCGCGCCAGCGCCCGTAAAAGGGCTGCATGTAAGTGCCATAGCCCTCGTGCAGCCAGTAATCGTCCCAGTTCGTGGCCGTCAGCTGGTTGCCGAAATATTCATGGGAAAATTCGTGCTGGAACAGCCAGTCGAACCCTTCCGGCGCCTTGGCATAGCCATTGCCGTACGCGTTGATGGTCTGGTGCTCCATGCCCTTGTGCGGCGTCTCGACCACGCCGAGCTTCTCGTCGCCCCAGGGATAGGGGCCGATTTGGCTTTCGAAGAAATCGAGCGTCGGCGCGAACTCGGCGAAGAGTGCTTTGGCCTTCGCCTCCTCGCCCGGAAGGTACCAGTAAAACATCGGGATCTCGTTGCCGAAGCGGCTTTTGTAGACGCCCGATATCTCCTCATAGGGCGCGACGGTCAGCGCAATGCCATAGGTGTTGGGTTGGCGGACGCTCCAGTTCCAGGTCGTGCGCCCATCGGCTAGCGTATCGACACCGAGCAGCTTGCCGTTGGACGGCGCCTTGAGGCCTTTGGGCACGGTGATATGCAGCGTCACATGCGCCGGCTCGCCGCTCGGGAAATCGAGGCACGGCCAGAACAGGTCGCAGCCATAGCCCTCCGCCGTTGTCGCGAACCAGGTGCGGCCATCGGGGGTCTTCGACCAGACCATGCCATCGTCCCACGGCGCGTTCACCGCGACATGCGGCGTGCCGCCATAGGTGATCACCGCGGTGACGCTTTTGCCGGTAGCAACCGGCTGCGGCAGTGTGATCGTCAGCCGCCCATCGGGATCGGCAAAGGCGGAGCGGGGCAGAGGCTTTCCGTCGATCGCCACCGCACTTGGCGCGATATTATGATCGAGATCGATCACCAGCTGCGTCAGCGGCGCCTTCGCAGTGAACACGAGCGTCGCCACGCCCTTCAACTGCTCGGTTTCGGGCAGCACCTCGAACTTCAGATCCGCCGAGTCGAAAGCGAGCTTCGCCTGTTCGGGGTCGACCGGCCCGCCCGATCGCTGAGTCTGGACGCTGATCGCAGGCTCTCCCTTTTTTGGCAGGGCGGCGGCAATGAGCGGAAAAGCAGCGAGCATGACTATAGGTACGAACAGCGGGCGAAGGCTCATGCGGGCACCTTGTTTCGATGGAGGCAGACCCGGACCGGCTCGATCCGTGAGACGAGAAATCTAGCGATCATCCTGCGAGATCACGATTTTTTGAACAAGCACCCGTCGCTATTCTGGATGAGAGTGGGGAAATCAAAGCGCTCGCGAACCGGCGCTCCCCCCGTCGCGCACCTGCGATACGCGACCGCACGGCGCATCGCAGGGCCGGGGTTGATGGGCAAAAAAACCTGCCCGAACGGGCAATCATCACGCGGCGATTGATGGATCGGTTACCAACACCATATAAGGAAGAACTTGTGCCCTGTTCAGGCACCCCCGGAGTATCCATGACCCAATCCTACCCCGTCCTGCCGCTTCGCGATATTGTCGTCTTCCCGCATATGATCGTGCCGCTGTTCGTCGGTCGCGACAAGTCGGTCGCGGCGCTCGAAGCCGCGATGGCCGCAGACAAGGAAATTTTCCTCGTCGCCCAGCTCGATCCCGCTGAAGACGATCCCGAGCGCGAGGATCTCTACGATATCGGCGTGACCGCAACCGTGTTGCAGCTGCTCAAGCTTCCCGACGGCACCGTCCGCGTGCTGGTCGAAGGCAAGCTGCGCGCCGCGCTCGATGTGCTGACGGCGAATGAGACCTATCTCACCGCAACCGTGTTGCCGGTCGAGGAGAAGGTCGCGGAGGGCACCGAGGTGTCCGCGCTGATGCGTTCGGTCGTCGACCAGTTCGAGAATTACGCCAAGCTCAACCGCAAGCTGCCGGCCGAAACCGCGGTCCAGCTCGGCGAGATCGAGGAGCCGTCGCGGCTCGCCGATGCGGTCGCCTCCAACATCTCGGTCAAGGTCTCCGACAAGCAGGCGCTGCTGGTCGAGGCCGATCCGGCGCGCCGGCTCGAAATGGCGTTTGCCTTCATGGAAGGCGAGCTCGGCGTCCTGCAGGTCGAGAAGAAGATCAAGAGCCGCGTCAAGCGCCAGATGGAGAAGACGCAGCGCGAATATTATCTCAACGAGCAGTTGAAGGCGATCCAGCGCGAGCTCGGCAACGAGGGCGAAGAGGGTGAGGGCGACGAGATCGCCGAGATCACCCAGAAGATCGCCAACCTGAAGCTCTCCAAGGAAGCCCGCACCAAGGCGACCGGCGAGCTCAAGAAGCTGAAGACGATGGCGCCGATGTCAGCCGAGGCGACGGTCGTGCGCAACTATCTCGACGTGCTGCTCGGCTTGCCCTGGGGCAAGAAGTCGAAGATCAAGAAGGACATCTCGGCCGCGCAGGCGATCCTCGATGAGGATCATTATGCGCTCGAGAAGGTGAAGGACCGGATCGTCGAGTATCTCGCGGTCCAGGCGCGCACCAACAAGCTGAAGGGGCCGATCCTCTGCCTCGTCGGCCCTCCCGGCGTCGGCAAGACCTCGCTCGGCAAGTCGATCGCCAAGGCGACCGGCCGTGAGTTCGTGCGCCAGTCCCTGGGCGGCGTGCGCGACGAAGCCGAGATTCGTGGCCATCGCCGCACCTATATTGGTTCGCTGCCCGGCAAGATCGTCACCAATCTCAAAAAGGCCGGCAGCTCAAATCCGCTGTTCCTGCTCGACGAGATCGACAAGCTCGGCCAGGATTTCCGCGGCGATCCCGCCTCGGCCCTGCTCGAAGTGCTCGATCCTGAGCAGAACTCGAAGTTCCAGGACCATTATCTCGAGATCGATCTCGACCTCAGCGACATCATGTTCGTGACGACCGCGAACACGCTGAACCTGCCTCAGCCGCTGCTCGACCGCATGGAGATCATCCGGCTCGAAGGCTATACCGAGGACGAGAAGGTCGAGATCGCCGAGCGGCACCTGATCGCCAAGCAGGTCGAGGCGCACGGGTTGAAGAAGGGCGAGTTCAAGCTCACCACCGAGGGCCTGCGCGCGCTGATCCAATATTATACCCGTGAGGCCGGCGTCCGCACGCTCGAGCGTGAGATCGCCAAGCTCGCGCGTAAGGCGCTGCGCCGTATCCTCGAGGGCAAGACCAAGAGCGTCACGATCACGCCCGACAATCTCGCTGAATTCGCCGGGGTGAAGAAATATCGCCACGGCCTTGGCGAGGAAGAGAACCAGGTCGGCGCGGTGACCGGCCTCGCCTGGACCGAGGTCGGCGGCGAGTTGCTGACGATCGAAAGCGTCACCGTGCCCGGCAAGGGCAGCGCCAAGGTCACTGGCAAGCTCGGCGATGTAATGAAGGAATCGATCGAAACCGCGCTCAGCTTCATCAAGGCGCGGTCGCCAAGCTATGGCATCAAGCCGAGCATCTTCGCGCGCAAGGATATCCATATCCATCTGCCCGAAGGTGCGGTTCCCAAGGACGGTCCGTCCGCGGGTATCGGTATCGTGACGGCCATCGTCTCGACGCTGACCGGCGTGGCGGTTCGGCGCGATATCGCGATGACCGGCGAAGTGACCTTGCGCGGTCGCGTGCTGCCGATCGGTGGCCTGAAGGAGAAACTGCTCGCGGCACTGCGCGGCGGCATCACCACCGTGCTGATCCCGGCCGAGAATGAAAAGGACCTGGAGGAAATCCCGGCCAATGTTCGTGAAGGGCTGACGATCATCCCCGTCGCGCATGTCGATGAGGTGCTCCGCCTGGCATTGACGGGGCCCCTCACCGCGATCGACTGGACTGAGGCGGACGATCTTGCCGCGCAGCCACCTGCGGGTGTCGCGCCGATCGGTGGTGAACTGCACCACTGATCGACTGCGGATAAGCACTGAACGACGCGTTATCGCCGTTTTGGACGGGGCATCGCGTCGTTTTGCTTTGACAGCCCGGTTTCGACCCGCCTTACTGTACCACCGGCTTTGCGCCGCGACTCATTTCCATACGTATCAATTCAAGACGGGGGTTCTCCAGGCATGAACAAGCAGGAACTGATCGGATCGGTCGCGGATGCGTCCGGGCTCGGCAAGGGAGATGCGAGCAAGGCCGTCGAGGCAGTGTTCGATGCGATTTCGGCCGCGCTCAAAAAGGGTGATGAGGTCCGGTTGGTCGGCTTCGGCACATTCTCGGTCAGCAAGCGCAAGGCTTCGACCGGCCGCAACCCGCGCACCGGCGAGCCGATGACGATCAAGGCATCGTCACAGCCCAAGTTCAAGGCCGGCAAGGGCCTGAAGGACTCAGTCAACTAAAAGCGACAGGCGGGCAGGGCTGGACAAGCCGCGCCTGCCTGCCTTAAGGCGAAAAATATTGGGGCGGCGGCGACGCCGCCCTATTCCGTTGGCGCCCCGGTGATGGATCATTCGATCGATCGGGCAGTCGCGACGGGCGCGTAGCTCAGTGGTAGAGCACACCCTTCACACGGGTGGGGTCGTAGGTTCAATCCCTACCGCGCCCACCATTCCCCGATGCGGCGCTATTAGCTCCAACCCCTTCCGTTCGCCAAATCGCGGCTCAGGTGCGGTAAAAATCAGCCCCTCCCCTTCAGGGGAGGGGTAGGGGGTGGGGGGGGGTGGGGGCG